>NZ_JBBOXF010000001.1:353750-707500 GCF_038007465.1 Sporosarcina sp. FSL K6-1508
TTCGTTATCCGGTACGTTAACCCGAGAATTCGCAATACGTGCTGCAACAAAAAGATAATCGGAAAGCCGGTTCAAATAACGTTGAACTACTGACGGCACATCTTCTTCCGCTTTTAAAAGCGTTACCGTCTGGCGTTCCGCGCGTCTAGCGACAGTCCGTGCAATGTGAAGTGTTGCGGCAGCAGGTGATCCACCTGGTAAGATGAATTTCTCTAATGGCGGTGCTTCTTCCATTAGCACATCAATTCGTTGTTCAAGCACTTCAACCGGTTCTTCAGACAATTTATAATGACGTTCTTTCATAACGTTTGCAAGGTCGCCACCGCCATCGAACAATTCGTTTTGAATGGCTTCCAAATCTGCCAGTATATCTGCAAAAATTGCAGGATCCAGTTCTGTCATTGCTTTACCGACGAATGAATTCAATTCATCCATCGTTCCATATGCTTCAACACGAAGGCTGTCTTTGTCGACACGCCCTCCTATTAAACTTGTTTTCCCTTTATCCCCTGTACGTGTGTAAATTTTCATTATTGTTCTCCCCTTTTCTTCACTGTTTTTGCAAGGCCATACCAAATCCTGGTCACTTCATCCGCTTCCGCCATCAGACACTGATAGAGCCGCCCGCAAGTATCGCGCAACTTTCGTTGTTCCGCATCTACCGGAACAATCCCACGTCCGATATCCGTCAAAATAAAAATGACATTTCGACCAGCAATTCCCTCCATCACATAAGCAATCGCCGCTTCCTCCGGCAAATTTGTCTCACTAAGCCACTCTTCAATCCCAGCAACCACAATTGTCTGAATAGTTCCGGAATTGTATGGGTGACTGTCACCCTTACAATTCAACAATAAATTTCCTTCTATCCATTGTACGTTGTGTTTTCCTTGTTTCGTCAGCTGTTTTTTTACGAATTCTCGTTTGCCGTTATGGGCACCGCCGATATAGATGTGCACACTTTTCCCTCCTTGAATGCTAGATCACTTTCCCATTCAAGCCTGTAGCCACTTCCGTGGGGTGTAACCCAGGACCAGAAATCCTTTTCTACTGGTGAAAACTTTGTCAGGACTACGCGGATGGGTCCTCCATGTGTCACGACAACCGCCTTGTTTGGAAGTTGGTTGAGCGCGGTTAGTACGCGCGCTTCCAAGTCTTTCAAGTTTTCACCACCAGTTGGTGCAAATATATATGGATTATCAAGCCATTTTCTATAGTCTTTATTCTGTTCAAGCTCCGCATATGTTTTCCCTTCAAAATCGCCAAAATTACATTCACGCCAACTGGCATCTGCTTGAAATGTAGCGTGTGGAAAATAGCGTGCAGCACTTTGTCTTGAACGGAGTAGATCGCTTCCGTAAACGAATTGTATGGGTGACAGGCACTCGAACAATTCCAACACTTCTACTGGTTCCAAAATTGGTTCATCCGTCCAACCAATGTATTTCCGTTCTTTATTCCCCGCGGTGGGAAGATGTCGGATTAGATAAAGCACAAAACTGTTAGCCATAACAACGCCTCCAAGCCTTCAATGAATGCACCGCATAAATCACCTGTGACACCTCCGAAATGTTTCAACGTCCAGTTACGGAACGTCACTAGTGCAACTGCGAGCAGAACCGTTAGCACCACAGGAATGAGTACACTTTTCAATAAAAATCCTATCGCAAATAAAATCGCCGCACTGCTAATTAATGTCCAACCCACGACTACATTTGCTGAAATTTTTTCTTTGAAAAAGTGGGCGATTCCTTTGTCCTTTGCAAGACGTACCTTTGAGAAATACAGGTTCATAGTAGCTCTTGCCAGGAAAGGGATTGCGATGTATAACGCACTATTTCCAGTACCGCGCATCAGAATTTCATTGAACAAAGCAATTTTTACGATGATGAGTAGAACAAGCGCCATCGTTCCGAATGCACCAAGCCGTGGATCCTCTAGAATTTCGAGTCGCCTTTTGCGGTCTTTGTATGAAAAGAACGCATCGCCCGTATCTGCCCAGCCATCCAGGTGCAAACCACCAGTCAGAAAGATACCAGTCAAAACAATGAACACTGCGGTGAGAAGCGTTCCGAAGTTCACCACGTTCAACAAGAGTTCAGACACACCGTACATCGCAAGCCCTATCGCCGCTCCAACGAAAGGAAGCGCCACATACATTGCCGTCACTTCTCTTCGGCCAAGAGGCAATTCCTTTCGAATAGGAATTGCGGTGAAAAATTGCATAGCCAGCAACAATCCATTCATTTCATCTCTCCGGGAGACGCCAAAATTTCTTTTATAAGCAGCCAGTTGAGATTCGCTTTGACATGTTTTGCCCACACATCGTAGACGTCAACTCCTGCTGGCGCTTCCGTAACCGGTCGGTCCATATCTTCCTCTTCAATGCCGTGATCAACTTTATAAGGGATAACGCCTGCAACTGGAATGCCAGTGTACGATTCGATAAATTCAATACCTTCTTGAAATAAAGAAACGTCACCATGGAATTTATTGATAATAATGGCTTTGACACGTTTTCGATGCTCGGGTGGTAAAAGTTGCAACGTGCCAACAATCGAAGCAATAGCGCCGCCGCGATCAATATCCGCTACTAAAACTGCTGACACATCCGCGATTTCTGCCACTCGCATATTAACAATTTCTCTGTCGTTAAGATTCACTTCCGCTGGACTTCCTGCACCTTCGATAATAACCGTTTCGTACGTTTCTGCCAGTTTGACAAGAGATGTTTTAATCGCCTCAATTCCGCGCGTGAAAAACTGTTCACGGTACGCCATTCCTGCTATTGGACCAAACCTCTCACCGAAAAAAAGCACTTCCGATTTCATGTTTGCAACTGGTTTCAGCAAAATAGGATTCATATAAATCGATGGTTTCGTTCTAGCGGCCTGTGCTTGAATGAATTGCGCTCGACTCATTTCTTCACCATTTTCCGTTGTCGCTGAAAAACCAGACATGTTTTGCGATTTGAAGGGGGTTACGCGTACGCCTTCGTCGGATAAAATACGGCACAACGCTGTACAAATCAGTGTTTTCCCAGAATCCGATGCCGTTCCTAACACAATCAGTCCATTCATTGCGTTACCTCCTGCCGTTCATTTTTCCATACGATTGGGATTCCGTAATCCATTTCAATTGCTGTGCTAGCTTTTTTGACAAGTACTTGGTGAATACGGCCAATCCATTTACTGTAGATTTCCGTTTCAGCATATTCAGATGGCAGTTCGTCAAGGACTTCATTCGAAACAATAACAAGATGGGCAGCTAACGATACTAGCGCGTCAATCGTTGTGTACAACTGTGTTTCTTTCAGTTCCATACACCCCGGTTGTTCGATACAGGGTTTTCCTGACTCCCAACCCATGTATAACTCATTTGCCAGCCATGTCGTTAGGCAATCCCACAAGATATAGTCCCCTTGTTGAATGAAGGACAATGCCTCTTCTAACTTGACGGGTTGTTCAAGGGTCGTCCAACTATCGGTGGAACGATCAGATTTGTGACGTTCAATACGTACCTGCATTTCAGAATCCGTCGCGACGCCGGAGGCAATGTAAACAAGCCGCCCTCCATTTTCACGCACTTCATCAACAAGCAGTTTCTCCGCATACGAACTTTTTCCACTCCGAACCCCACCACTGATGAACGTCAATTTCTCCGATGGAGTTGTCTGAATAGTGTCTAATTTGACTTGGTGACTGTCACCCAACCAACCCAACCGCTGACCCGAGTACTGCCCGAACCACTTTTCCAGTTCGTTTCGAAGCACTGCCATGTCTGCAGTGTTTTTCATGCCAATCCGGAGCCATCTGCCATCCATGCCTCGGAAGTTTTGTGAATGGCGGAGGACGATGCCACGCGCGAGCATATCACTGTACAGTTTGTTGGCGTCACGGCCGGCGCCCAGTGTGAATGAGATGAAATTCGTAACAGAATCCGTAACAATGCAGCCATGGTCCGTTAAGAACCGTGTCATCTTTTTGCGTTCACCGTTACTGTGCTGAATTGCCTGTTCTCGATATCGCTCTTCCTGTAAGCACGCTACGCCAATGTGTGCCGCTAAACCGTTAACGTTCCAATGCGGTGCGAGTGCTTTTATCCCCTCAATGATCGATGGATGTGCTGCGATATACCCGAGGCGTATTCCCGGAATGGCGTACATTTTTGTCATGGAACGAATGATGATGACGTGCGGATTATTCGTTATATCTGCAATGAAGGACAGTGATTCATCAACAAAATCGATAAAGGCCTCATCTAAAACAATCTCGCAACCGACTTCAGCACCGTGTTGGATAATAACATTCAAGTCCGCTCGTGCAGGCATTATTCCAGTCGGGTTATTTGGTGTACAAAGATAAAGGACTGCTGCCGAGTTCATTGCATCGAGCAACTCTTCCAGCGGCAATTTAAAACCATCTTTTTCCGACGCAAAAACGCGAACAATTTCCACATCCTTCGCCAAGAGCGTCGCTTCGTATTCTGAAAACGTTGGGTGCACGACAATCGCACACTTTCCGCGGTAGCGCTCTGCCAAAAGTGCCAGCAGTTCTGCCGCCCCGTTCCCCGCGAATAAACTAGCTGGTGAAATACTATGGTAATCGGCCACCGCGGACAAAAACGGCTCCCCTTCCGGATTTGGATAAGTTCTGAGCTTTGACAGCAAACTTGGCCACATCTGAGTAATCGCATCAGGAGGTCCTGCTGGATTAACATTTTCACTAAAATCCAGCAATTGTGTTGGCTGTGCTATCCCCAGTTTGGAATAAACATCGTTTGGGTTTGCGCCATGTTCAGGCAACTTCATAAAAAGCCACTCCAATCACTGTTAGTACAAGCCAGAAAATAAACGCGATGCTATGCATCTGTGTAATGGTTTGTTTAATATGTATGGCGGTTAGCGGGGTGTTACCTGGACCAAGCTCAGGACGTTTCGATACGATTCCACGGTATGTACTTGTTCCGCCCAGCGTAACGCCAAGTTGCCAAGCCGTCGCTGCTTCCAAAAAGCCACTGTTCGGACTTGGATGATTTCTTGCGTCTTTGCTCCAACCAGTGAACCGTTTCCATAAGGAAATTCCGCCTTTATTTGGCGCATATAAAATAATAAGAAAACCTGTTATGCGTGCTGGTATGAAATTCAGGATATCATCCGCACGTGCAGAAAACTTACCGAACTTGTCGTAACGTTCGTCTTTGTAACCAACCATCGAATCAAGTGTATTCACTGCTTTGTACATCCAAAGACCGGGCGCTCCTAGCAGAAAAGCCCAAAATAGTGGCGATGTGATGCCATCTGAAATATTTTCCGACACTGTTTCAACTGTCCCGCGTACAATGCCGCTTTCTTTCAATTTTTCGGTATCACGGCCAACAATCCATGACAGTTTCGTTCGCGCAGCAGGTAAATCTTTTGCAGCGAGCGGTCGATAGACGTCAAGCGCGGCATCGCGTAAACTTTTTTGGGCAAGCCCGATGGCGATGAGAATTCCTTCCACAAGAATCCCAGCATAGATACTGTATTGATAAGCCAGACCGACTAAAGAAAATACAATGATCAACACAATTCCGACTGTGGTGAAGAGGATAAACGCCCCTTTCAACGTTCGGAACCTTCCTTTATTCAAAACCGCGGTCAATTTTGAGATGAACGTTCCGATCCAGCGGACTGGATGAGGCCAGTTCGGTGGATCGCCAATAATCCTATCAATCAGAAAACCAAATGCGATGGCGATAAAATGTGCAGGAATCAAGTTGTCCACCCCTTCGCTTTCTTGTATACACGGATTGCCCGCACCGTACAGTCATAAACCCCGTGGCCAATCAATTTGCCGAGCGGAGTAATAGGTCCAGCATAAGGAAGTATTTCCCCCTGCTGTGTCGCCGCGACAAGCAGGCTGTCCGTCGACGTGCCCGTCGCAATGGTACCGGTTAGTGGATCTAGTATTGATTCCGTTTGCAGCGCTTTCGTTTTCGCTTCTGTTGCCGTTATCATTGCTTGAATAAATGCTTCATCAGGCAATTGACCGTTGACGATAACCCATGTATTGATCGTACCGACACGAGGTTTTTGGTCACGCGTGAGTACTTGCGACACATCGACTGCATTGCCGACCCCCGCCGTTACCGCAATCAATACGGTCCCGAAGTCGCCTGTATATTCTTCAACTTCCGCGTGTTCTGTTGTGACGGCGGTCATCATACCGACCGTGTCTGTCAAATGAAATCCTTGTTGCTCTAGATAGGAAGCCATTTCTGCTTTAACATCGTCGCAATTGTAATCAGCATCAACATGCCGATTGACAAACGACCGATACCAACCAGTTCCTGCGTTATGAACTGCAGAAGATAACGTTTTCAGTGGATAGTGTGTTGTCAGTGCAACATAGTCTGATGACACGGAAAAATCCTCTTTTTTAACTGTGAACGCCTTCTTTTCCTCTTTCGTGTCCGGCAGTAGCGTAATCTGAGGCTTTGGCAATTCAGGATGCGACTGTGATTTGACACACGCACCGTAAACAGATTGGATTGCCTCTTCCCTCACAACATCTTGCGGTACACCTATTTTCGCAATTCGCCCTTTATCCATCAAGAGAAGTCGGTCGCAGTATAAAGAAGCCAAATTGATATCGTGAAACACCGAAATAACTGTGAGTCCTTTGTCAATTGCCTGTTGACGAATCGTATCGAGCAATTGTTGCTGGTGAGCGATATCCAAGTGATTTGTCGGTTCATCGAGCAATAAAATCGGAGCTTCCTGAGCAAGGGCCTGTGCAACGAATACGCGCTGCTGTTCGCCACCTGATAGTAGTTCTATCTGGTTTTCAGCATAGCGCGTGATTGACATACTGTTTATCGCATCAGTGACGGCACGCTCGTCTTCAGCTGACCAAGATGAAAATAGTCCTGATTGGTGCGGATATCGCCCGAGTTCTACCGTTTCACGAACAGAGTGGGAAAATGCATGTGCATGGAGTTGCGGCAAGACGGCTACCTTTTTAGCGAATTCTTTTTGTGAATAGCTGGACGCGTCTTGCCCATCAATTGTAACTGTGCCTGTATCCTTCGGGAGGATGCCTGAAATAATTTTCAATAGCGTGGATTTACCACTGCCATTTGGACCAAGTATGCCGAGCACTTCGCCTTTATTGACATTGAATGTCACTGCCTTCACGATGGGTTCTTTTCCATAACCGCCAGAAATATTTTCGACTTGTAACATATCACATTCCCCCTTTCCTTCGTTGTTTGTAGAAGATGAAAGCGAAGACCGGCGCACCGATAAATGCCGTGATGACGCCTACTGGGAGTTCAGTTGGCGATATGATTGTCCGTGCAATCAAGTCACAAATGATGAGCAATGTCGCACCGTTCATAAACGATAGTGTAAGGAGATGACGATGATCTGATCCCCATAGGAGCCGCGTCATATGCGGAACGACTAGACCGACAAAACCGATCGTACCGGATACTGCGACGGCAGAACCTGTAAGGATGGATCCGCCAATCAAGATGCTGAATTTACGACGCTTCACATTGACACCTAGATGATGTGCCCGTTCTTCTCCAAACAGCATCGCATTTAATTCACGGCGATTTAGCCATAGCATGAATGAACCTACGATAACGAATGGCAAAATCATCGTAATATAATTCCACCCCCGCATCGATACGCTGCCGAGTAGCCAACCAATAATTTGGCGCAACTCTTCCCCTGTGAGCGCTATCATAAGTGACAAGACAGAGCCGAGGAATGAACCGAAAATGATTCCAGTCAAAATAATTGTTTCCATTCTCATCGCGCGGTCAACGAGGCGTGCGAATCCAAGAACCAAGAACATTGTTAATGCGGCGCCGACCATGCTGAATATAGGAAGCGTATAAGTGCCTAGAAATGGAATGGAAATACCAAAAAAGAGCGTCATAACAGCACCGACCGAGGCGCCGGATGACACTCCGAGGGTGTAGGGATCAGCAAGCGGATTTTTCAATAACCCTTGAAAAGCCGCACCGGAAATTGCGAGCGATGCACCGACTAGGCCGGCCAGCACAACACGCGGCATACGAATCTTCCACAATATGTTGGTTGCTGTTGCATCTGCTCCCGCATTCCATAACGTACTGATCGGTATTTTCACAGAACCAATCGACACACCGAGCCATACCGCCACAATCAGTGCAGCGGCGGAAACGATGTAGGCAACGCTAGATTTACTCACCGAAAGCCTCAGGATAAATGGCTTTCGCTATTTCTTCAAGCCCTTCAGCTAGGCGTGGACCTGTACGACTTGTGATATTTTCTTGAACTTGAACAACTGCTTTTTCTTTGATCGCCGTAATCGTATCGAAACCTGGGCGTGCATAAACGTCTGCAACTGCCGTTTCGATATAGTCATACAACACGATAATTACATCGGGATTACGGTTAACGATTTCTTCCGGAGCTATCATAAACCAGTTTTCCTTATCAGCAGCAATATTTTCAGCACCAATCATTTCAAGCATCTGATCCATGAATGTATTTTTACCTGGTGTGTAAATATCTGGTGCTGGTGATGTTTCAACAAAAACTGTCTTTTTGTTTTCGACTGTTGCTGTTTTCGCCAATACTTCTTCTACTTTTGCTTTCATGTCCGTAATGATTTTCTCTGCCTCTACTGTTTTGCCAGTCGCTTGACCGATTGTTTCAATCGTTGTATACGTCTCTTCGAAGTTTGCTGCATTTTTTACAACAAAGACAGGAATTCCTGCGTCACGGATTTGTTGCAGTCCCGCTTCACCCTTTCCAAGTCCCGATTCATGCGCAAAAACGATTTCAGGATTCATCGATACGATTTTTTCGACGTTAAATTCCTGGCCGCCGATTTTCTCTTTTTCCGCTACTTCCGCGGGATAATCATCATAATCGTTTACGCCGACAACTTCATCAGCAAGACCTAGTTCAAATAAAATTTCCGTGTTACTCGGTATCATCGAAACGATTGTTGCCGGTGCCGTTTCTAATGTGATTTCTTTGCCGACTGCGTCCGTGAGTGTCAACGGGAACTCGGCTGTGACCACTTCACTTTTCGGTGTTCCTTCCACTTTCGGCTTGTCTTGTGTTGCAGTTCCACATGCTGCGAGTAGGAATACTGCTAGGATAGCCGTCAACCCTAATTGCCAGATTTTCTTCATGTTGTTTTCCTCCTGTTTAATCCAAATAAAAATCCCCCGTAATTGCTACGGAGGAATAAGCTGAGTAAAAATCTAGACGTATAATGACGCCGATTTTCACCAATCCTATCCTCGTAGGGTACGTGTGATCCATAAAGGCAGGTCTCCTGGCTTGTGTTCATTGCTGATCGCGTCTTCCCGGAACTTTTCCAGTGACAAATTGCGACTAGCTCACACTTACAGTGGCGGGACCGCGCCGACATTGAATCGGCTTCCCTTTTAACCCCGTCTTTAATACGAGGCACCTTTATGTTTGGTATGTATTTTCGTCCAACATTCAGTATACTATAAATTTTCAATGTGTCGATAGCGAGGGAGATTTGTAGATTTAGATATGTTGAATTAAAGAATCCCGTTGAATCTGTTGTGGTGCTTAATAATGAAAGAGTTGTAATTAGGGGATGTGGATTGTAGATCGCTTGGCGCTTTGGGGATGCCTCCCGCCATAAGCCTGGATTAGCGCTTCGCATCCAGTCTTACGGCTTCGGCGACCCCTTTGCCGCGCCTGCGCTAGGGCGTTGATTATCAGGAGAAAAGTGATTTTGAGTTGTATATGCCAAGACTATAAGGTGATTACTAGTTGATACTAATTATATTAAAGAAAGACGCACTCCCGATTGCAGATTTCATCGCAGCTAACGAAATGCTCTTTCTCACATGGACCATCCAGCGCAGGCGCGCCTTCGTGGTAGCCGGAGCGATAAGACTGAAAGTGGTCTTCTTTCTGGCTTATCGCGGGAGGCATCCACAAAGCGTCGAAGCGGTATTAGCAGGATTTCTAATTCACTCCAGGTATTTGGACTTATTCAGCGGCCTTCCAAAAGCCCTTGTAAAGAGCATACGTCGTATTCATTTGTTCAACATATATAGAGTGAATATCTGCATGTGAAAAACGCCCTACTTGCGAGATAACAATCTCTCAAGTAGGGCGTTCAATTTTATTACATCTTTTCTGGTGCAGAAACACCAATAAGTTTCAGCGCATTTGCGATTGTTGTGCGTGTGATTGTAATTAATGCTAGACGTGCTTCGGACAATTCGCGGTTCTCTGGATCCAATACTTTTTCTGCGTTATAGAAGCTGTGGAAGGTTGCAGCAAGTTCTTGGATATAGGTTGCAACGCGGTGTGGAGAACGGAGTCTCGCTGCGTCACTGATTATTTGTGGGAAGTCCCCGATTTTCTTCATTAATTCCAATTCTTTTTCAGCTTGTAATAAAGAAACATTGTCCACAGATGCTGACATTCCGTTCTCTTTAGCTTGGCGCAAGATCGATGAAATCCGTGCATGCGCATATTGCGCGTAGTACACAGGGTTTTCATTCGACTGTGAAATCGCCAGGTCTAGGTCGAAGTCCATTTGTGAATCGCCTGAACGCATTGCGAAGAAGTAGCGAACTGCATCCAAACCGACTTCTTCAACGAGTTCGCGCAAAGTTACAGCTTTCCCTGTACGCTTACTCATCTTGAATTTTTCTCCATCTTTATACAACTGAACCATTTGTGCGACGCTGACTTCGAGTGTGTCGTTGCCGTAGCCAAGTGCTTCAATTGCCGCTTTCATCCGCGGAATATAACCGTGGTGATCCGCACCCCAGATGTTAATAAGTTTATCGAACCCACGGAACAATTTGTCTTCATGGTATGCGATATCCGGTGTCAAATAAGTGTAGGTACCGTCATTTTTAATGAGCACACGATCTTTGTCATCGCCGAATGTTGTTGAACGGAACCATGTAGCGCCGTCTTCTTCAAATACATGGCCGTTCGCACGTAATTTATCAAGAGCGACATCGATCTTACCGTTTTTATATAATGAGGTTTCCGAGAACCAGACGTCAAACGACACTCGGAAATTGGCGAGGTCAGTCTTCAACTTCTCTAATTCATAATCAAGTCCGTATTGACGGAAGAACGTATAACGCTCTTCATCGGGCACATTGACGTATTTATCGCCGAATTCATCCGCAAGTATCTTCCCTAGCGTAATGATATCCTGCCCTTGGTAACCGTCTTCAGGCATTTCTTTATCCAAACCAAGTGCCTGGAAATAGCGTGCTTCAACGGATTGTGCAAGGTTATGCACCTGGTTGCCCGCATCGTTAATATAATATTCACGCGCGACGTCATAGCCTGCAAAATCGAGGACGTTGCTTAAAGAGTCGCCTAGGGAAGCCCCGCGTGCATGTCCAAGATGAAGATCGCCTGTCGGATTGGCAGAAACGAATTCAACTTGGATTTTTTGGTTATTGCCGGAATTTGAACGGCCGTAGTTCTCACCTTGCTCAAGTACTGTCTTGACGATGTCACCTAAATAATCGGTTTTTAATTTGATATTGATAAAACCAGGGCCTGCGATCTCAATTGAGTCAATCGAAGTGCCATCCGTATTTAACTTTTCAAGAATCGCTTCCGCAATTGCGCGTGGCGGCTTTTTCGCTGCCTTTGTTAATTGCATAGCGATATTCGTTGCATAATCGCCATTGTCTTTGTTATTAGGCGTTTCAAGCATAATGTCCGGGATAACCGTCTCATCTGCCAACCCCGCATCAAGTACCGCTTGACGGAGTGCTAATTTCACTTCATGTTGAATTTGTTCTACCGCGTTCATATCGTTCCCTCCGTGTATGTAATAGTCAGGTTGTATGTTCCTAGAAGTGATTCTTCTGTATGCAAATCATAAATCACATTGAATCGGCCGCCTGAACGATCCTCATTCTCTGTAAAATCGAGTTTTTCCGTTTTGACAACTAAGTCAAACGTCGCTGGTCCACTGCCATATGTTCCTGGTCTTTCACCGGCTTTAACAAACGGCAACCGCATCGTAACAGCACCACGGCGCATAATCAGTGCATTTGCAGAATCCAATTTCACGATTGTTTGGACTGAATTCCCACTTTGTTGTTCTTCATATTTCAAATAAGATTTGCCGGCTTTTTCAATCAGCAAACCTTTTGCATTCACTTCATGCTTCTCCTCGTCTAGACCGGGATGACGGATTGACGAATGAAGCTTAATCTTTACATATCGCTCTTTTTCCCGCGATTCCATACACTCACTGTCCTTTTCATGAAAACATCTTCTTATTATATCCTTTTTACGGTATACATTTCAATCTATCCGAGCAATGCATGTTTTTACGTCGGTTCCGTTTAATCTGATTCCAAGCGTCGCATACTAGATGCAATGACACGGACGGGACGGGATCGTATGCGACGGACAGTGTATGTGAAAAAGAAAAAAAGACGCACGACGTTACGGCGTTTGCTGCTATTAATAGTCACCATGATGATGGCGGCGCTGACCGTCTTCCTATCACTTAGGCTCTATGCACAAATTACAGGTGCACCTTCTTTAAGTGTGCCCAAAGCTTCCGTCTTTCTCGATAAAAACGGCAAGCAAATTGGCGACCGTTTTTCTGTGGAAAGGCGGTACTGGGTCAGCCTTGATGAAATGTCCCCGTTTCTAATCGACGCGGTCGTTGCGACGGAAGACAAGAATTTTTATAATCATAACGGCTTTGACTATAGACGGATTGCTGGCGCTCTATTAAAGGACGTGAAATCTGGACGTAAAGTGGAAGGTGCCAGCACAATCACCCAGCAATATGCGAAAAACTTGTATTTGACGTTCGAAAAAACGTGGACGCGGAAAATTAATGAAGCACTTTACGCCTATCGAATGGAAGTGTTTTATGAGAAAGATGTCATTTTAGAAGGCTATATGAACACGGTTTACTTCGGTCATGGCATGTATGGTGTCGAGGCGGCAAGCAAGTTTTATTTCGGTAAGTCGGCAAAAGATTTAACCTTGGAAGAATCCGCCGTTATTACTGCCATCGCGAAAGGCCCTTCGATTTATTCGCCTATTGAAAATCCTGAGAAATCACGCGAACGGTCATTGTTAGTACTTTCGCTTATGGAGGCTCAAGGATACATTACTGCGCGGCAAGAAGAACGGGCGACAAACGAGCAGATCACGCTTAAAAACCGTGAATGGGCTGATACAAAGCGCGTAGCTCCTTATTTCCTTGATGAAGTATGGCGCGAAGCGGAAAAAGTGCTCACAGCAAAAGGACGATATCCTGCAGAAGGCGGTTGGACAATCCGAACAACGCTCGACCCACTCCATCAGCAAACTGCGGAAGAAATGATTGACAAATGGATGCCAGATAGTGGATTGCAAGTTGGATTCATGTCAATTGAGGCTGGCACAGGTGCAATCACATCGCTCGTAGGCGGGGTGAATTATACCGACAGCCCATTCAACCGGGCGACACAAGCAAAACGACAACCCGGCTCCGCCATGAAACCTATCTTATACGCCGCTGCTTTGGAAGATGGATTTAGCCCGCTTACATTTTTATCGACTGAAAAGACCATTTTCACATATGATGATGGGCGCTCGACGTATGAACCGAACAACGTGAACGGTAAATTTGCCGGACACCCTATTTCTCTCGCACAAGCACTTGCTATTTCTGACAATATCTATGCAGTGAAAACACTTGAAGATATCGGCTATAAAAAATTCAGTAAAATGGCTGAACGTCTTGGAGTCGATGGTAAGTTCCCGGAATCACCTGCAACCGCACTTGGTACTTCGCTTGTTACGCTGTCCGATATGACGAATGCCTATAATCGGATTG
The DNA here is from genome assembly GCF_038007465.1 of Sporosarcina sp. FSL K6-1508. Classification (NCBI taxonomy): domain Bacteria; kingdom Bacillati; phylum Bacillota; class Bacilli; order Caryophanales; family Caryophanaceae; genus Sporosarcina; species Sporosarcina sp. FSL K6-1508. The sequence goes on from NZ_JBBOXF010000001.1 coordinate 367,613, forward strand.
CTTCAGGCGGAATCGAAACAGTTCCAACGACAATTCTATCCATAACAGATGCGGAAGGGAAAACAATCTACGAACATCCGAAAATGAGTAAAAAACGTGTAATGAGTGAACAAGACGCATTTGTTCTAACCCACCTGATGACAGGCATGTTCGATCCCGTGTTCAATGATTATTCTTCTGCCACAGGGCTTTCGATGAGGCAAAAACAGACACGACCGTATGCCGCCAAGTCAGGTACAACCATTTCAGATCAATACTTAATTGGTTACACTCCATCGTTGACTGCCGGCATCTGGACTGGATTTGATGTCGGAGAGCAACTGACTGAAACGACAGATAAAGCGGCATCGAAAAAAATATGGATCGACTTCATGGAGACGGTCCATCGCGGCAAACCAGCCGAACCATTCATCCCACCAACCGGAGTTAACGGGGTTATCATTGACGTCGACACTGGTGGCATCGCTGTGAATGGATGCGACAAACAGCGGCTCGTTTATGTAAAAGAGAAGGATATGCCTCAAAAATTATGTACGGATAAAACGCTGCGTGAACAACGCTCTTCTGGTGAAGGCGATGGGAAGAAGTTCGAGCTGTTTCCATTTTCGTTTTTTGAGTGAGTTGGATTTTGGTTGACGGGTGGATATGTGCGGTGGACGGCCAGTTATGAGCGCTGGACAGGTGGATACGAGCGGTCTTCAACCACTTATGAGCGCTCGACGGGAGGATATGAGCGGTCTTCAACTGTTATGAGCGCTCGGCAGGAAGATACGAGCGGTCTTCAATCACTTTTGAGCGCTCGGCAGGAAGATACGAGCGGTCTTCAATCACTTTTGAGCGCTTGGCGGGTGGATACGAGCGGTCTTCGGCCTGTTATGAGCGCTCGGCGGGTGGATACGAGCGGTCTTCAGCCTGATATGAGCGCTTGGCGGGTGGATATGAGCGGTCTTCAACCTGTTATGAGCGCTCGGCAGGAAGATATGTGCGGTCTTCAACCTGTTATGAGCGCTCGGCAGGTGGATACGGGCGGTCTTCTGCCTTTTATGAGCGCTCGGCGGGAAGATACGAGCGGTCTTCAACCACTTATGAGCGCTCGACGGGAGGATATGAGCGGTCTCTGCCTGTTATGAGCGCTCGGCGGGTGGATACGAGCGGTCTTCAACCACTTATGAGCGCTCGACGGGAGGATACGAGCGGTCTTCAACCACTTATGAGCGCTCGGCAGGAAGATACGAGCGGTCTTCAACTGTTATGAGCGCTCGACGGGAAGATATGTGCGGTCTTCAACCTGTTATGAGCGCTCGGCAGGTGGATATGAGCGGTCTTCAACTGTTATGAGCGCTCGGCGGGTGGATATGTGCGGTCTTCAACCTGTTATGAGCGCTCGACGGGAGGATACGAGCGGTCTACAGCCTGATATGATCGGCTGCCCCTCATTCATTAAATTCAAAAAAGCTTTCCTCCCCCGAATTACTTCTGGGTTGGAAAGCTTTTTTACCGTTCAAGGCGTCCTGTCGAATGGTGTATCGCGCTTGGGTTTGTTTGATAGACTATTCAGTAAGGAATGCACGATTCCGGTTGTCCTAGCTTACAATTGCAAGCTGTAATTTCAGTGTACTTCCTTTCAAGCCGACATTCAACCTCGGATGAAGAAGTATGCGGAATTTGTCACTTTTTGTTCACAACTCCGGAGAATCGACGCTCAAATCAATATGCAATTTCGGTTCGCTTCTATCCCACATTTCCTTATTATGAGTCATAAGGAAATCAGCTAGGATATGCTTTGATTTATCATCCATATGATCCACGATAATATTTCGTTTCATCGATTTATCCATCCGGTTTACATGATCTGCCAGCACTTTATATCCTCGGCGTTTTTCACGATTGACGACCATTTCACACGCCGTGACACCTGCATAATAAGGTCCTTCTTCGCGGAAATCAATTGTTACCCAGACAAGCCAGTATGGTTTTCCGCCTTCCGAATCTTCACGATTCAGCGTAAATTTGACCCCGCGCTCCGTGTCACTTCTGGCATGCATCGCGCCGATTTCAATGCGTGCAACCCCTTCGTTAACGTCGATAATAACAGGAGACACGTTTTCAAGTGACAATGATCCAATCCCGAACCCTTTGTGGCCGTCAGTCGGATCATCCTTTATAATTGTGAAACCCAATTTCTGCTTCGGTTTATTTTCATTTGGCATTTCTTCGTCCCCTCCAAATCTGATACTATATACACTATACCCAATAATTACGGGAAGGGGGAAATGAAATGCCATACGTAACTGTAAAAATGCTTGAAGGCCGGACAGAAGAACAGAAACGGGCACTTTGTGAAAAAGTGACAGAAGCAGTCGCAGAAACAACAGGTGCTCCTGCTGGTAATGTTGTCGTCTTCATTGAAGAAATGCCAAAGAATCATTATGCTGTCGCTGGAAAACGTCTAAGCGATCAATGATCTTCAACACACTCAAAAGGCTGTCCCCTAACGGAATCTTTCCGCTCAAATGGGACAGCCTTTTATTATTGGCGACGCTTTCCGCTCTTCTTTATTGTCCAGACTTCAAGCGTCAGCCCCTCGAGTCGCTTCTGTCCTAATGATAAAGACAAAAAAGCGTCTTTATCATTAGGCCTTCCAGCGCTTTTCGGAGCTTAACAACGCTTTCCGCTCTTCTTTATTGTCCAGACTTCAAGCGTCAGCCCCTCGAGTCGCTTCTGTCCTAATGATAAAGACAAAAAAGCGTCTTTATCATTAGGCCTTCCAGCGCTTTTCGGAGCTTAACAACGCTTTCCGCTCTTCTTTATTGAATTGCGTACGTTTGCATCTCGCTGATGAAATCAAACGCAGCCGTCATCTCTTCTTCGGAGAAGTTTAATTTATTTTTCACAATATGGACTTTGGCAATTTGCTCGTCCTTTTCGAGATGATCGAAGTATAGCAATGTCGAAACGAGCTCCAAGAAACGGGAACTCTTCACGTTCATGCTATCGATGCAAGTACCCAGCATTTCGGGGGCTTCCTCTGCCATTTCTAGAAAGCCCGTGCCTTCGCCTGTCACTTGGTAGCTATATTGGACATAGGATCCTTTGTCCGTACATTGTTCTGCCAGAAATCCCATTTCACATAATTCTTCAACGCGTAGCGTCAATTCCTCAGAATAGGGGCCGTACATATGTAGCTCATATTTTTCGGCAAAAGAGAAATTCATTTTTTTTGCGATATAAATCATTTTCTGCAACTTTTTTCTGCCGGTTACTTCATTCGCAATTGAAATGAATTGCACAATTTTAGCATGTTCTTGCAACAACTTACCCACTCCTAACCTTTCAGCATGTGTAATATCCGTTCGTATAGCGGATTCGTATCTTTTTCTGCTTCTAAAACGTCTTCCGGGAAATAAATTTTATGATCCGTCCGTCTTTTTCCTGAGATTGCGTCCACCACATCTGATGAACGTGACAACTCACTCAGGTCGCCATTTTGCATTTGTAAATAAATTGGCAAGCGCTCGTTTTCTTCACCCGGGCCATAAAAGTCATAGGGTAAGTCCGACGACGAATCCGTAACAAGGTAATAGGCAGGGTCGATTCCTGCTTCCTTGAATAATTGTTCGAGTTCACCAATTTTCCGATATTCCGTGGCCGGATCAAATTCGGCATACTGAAATAATCTGCGGTTGATAAAACGATAGCAAAGGTCAGACAAGATTGCATCGTCTTCCTTCATCCAAACCTGGAAATAAGTCATTAATATATTTTCATCGAGGGCAATATAATCCTCAAGCACAATCGTCTTGTCAAAAAACGAATGGAAATGGACAGGCTCTTGTTTAAAGATATACCCACTTTCATGCAAATGTTTCGCGCGATGCAATATTTTCGTCAATATGACTTCAGCACTGCGAGATACCGGGTGGAAATAGACTTGCCAGTACATCTGGTAACGGCTCATTATATAATCTTCCACCGCATGCATGCCGCTATACTTGATGACGGCTTGCTCTTCCGTTGGCCGCATGACACGCAAAATCCGTTCCATATCGAAATGACCGTACGAGACCCCCGTGAAGTAGGCATCACGCTGTAAGTAATCCATGCGGTCTGCGTCGATTTGGCTTGAAATCAAACTGACAACAAGCTTATCGGGATATGTTTTCCCAATTACATCAGCAACTTTTTGCGGGAAATCGGGTGCCACGCGGCGAAGGACCGCATTCACTTCTGTGTCCCCCAGCAAAATTGACTGTGTGAATTGTTCATGATCGAGATCGAACACTTTTTCAAATGCATGCGAAAAGGGACCGTGCCCGAGGTCATGCAGCAATGCCGCACACATCGTCACAAGGCGTTCCTCGTTATCCCATTCAGGCCTGCCGCTGAAACCGTCGTCAATGATGCGCCTGACAATTTCATAGACACCCAGCGAATGGTGGAACCGGCTATGCTCTGCCCCGTGAAATACGAGGTATGTCGTGCCTAGTTGCTTGATCCGGCGAAGGCGCTGAAATTCGCTTGTGCCAATTACATCCCAGATTACTCTGTCACGCACGTGAATATAGCGATGCACAGGATCTTTGAAAACTTTTTCTTCAACCAGTTTTTCATCTTTGTATTCCATCGTGCACCTCCGTCAACTCATTCCCTTTAGTATAATCTTAAAATCGTCTCGCAGGAAGATGGAAAAAGGTTCATTTGAGTGAAAAAAAGATAGAATGCTTTTTTCATTATGAATAAAGTAACGAAATCCTGTCCACACTGACCGTAGAAAGAGACTATGAACATATGACTGGAGGCACGGAAATGGTGAAAGTTAGACAGGATGCTTGGATTGAAGAAAACGATACTTTATTAGCCGACACAGTACTACGACATGTCCGCGAAGGTAGTACACAACTTAGCGCTTTCGAAGAAGTTGGGGACGCGCTGAACAGGACCGCAGCGGCTTGCGGGTTCAGATGGAACGCAGTTGTAAGACGGGACTATGAAAAAGAGCTTGCAGACGCAAAGAAAGAACGCAAGCAAGCAATACGTGTTCTCGGAAAAGACTTTAAACGACGTGGCCAACAATTGTACACGCCTTCGCAAGGACAAGAGGAAGAACAAAAGGTTTCTGTTCCGTTATCTGCACTCTCTCTCGATACGGTAATCGCTTATCTTGTACGTATGCATCACACAGGTGCGGGAGATAACGAGTCTCTTCGCTGGAGACAAACCGCTAAAATTGCGAATGAAAAGTCAGAGAAACTTCAAAGAGAAGTTGAAAAACTTCAGCAGGAGAATAAAACACTGCGCGCCGATTATGAGCAATTCGTTCAAATCATGAACCGCGCACGCCGTCTTGTTACGCTAGATGATGACGCGGATCGTACTGCACCCGTCTTTCAAATGGAACAAAACGGAAACCTAGTTTCAAAAGAACCGCCAATCAATCATTGATTGGCGGTTTTACCTTGGTGCGAGATTGTTTGGTAGAGTGTTGCTTTATTTGAAGTGGATGTTTAGTTCAGCGAAAACGTTGTCTACTACATAACAAAACAGGTGTCCCCCCTTTTTGTAGGACACCTGTTTAGCGTTTTTCATCCACGTGCTAGCATTTTTTGATTCCGTTCGAAAACACGGTTTAAATAAAATGTATATAAGTCCATTTCATCGGGTTTCAAGCCGCCCATATCAACGTTGTCTGCTAGTTCGCGCAACAACAGCTGTGTACGGATGACGACATCGCTTACGGTTAGCGGCAGTTCCATCAATTCTGACAGGGATGCCATCACTTCTGGTTGAATGGTTGGATAGGTAAACTTCATTTCTTCTCCACGCAAGCCAGTCTCGTAAAAGTTGCGGATCAGTTCTGCACGATCCGATCCGCTTCCCTCGACACATAAATAGACTTGAACCGCAATGCCTTGCCTCAGCCTGCGCTGTGAAATACCCGCGAATTTGCGACCGTCGATACTTAGATCATACGAACCTGGACAGTATGATCCAACAATTTCATAGGCTTCAATGCGTTTGCCCGCTTCCGGGAAAAGCATACGGACAAATGCGAGCATTACTTCGTAACCCGCCGGAATATCGATTGCCGAATCGCGTTCCGACAGCACTATCGATATATTTAATACACCCTCGTCGAGCACGACAGCCAGACCGCCCGAATTGCGGACGATTGCATTGTATCCGGCAGTTTCAAGCATTGAAATACCTTCTGCCACATACGGCAGCCGGTGATCTTGGATGCCGAGCACGACTGTTTTGTCATGCACCCATGTTCGGACGGTCGGGGCGCTCATCTGCTGGCCGACAAGATGACAAAGTGTATCATCTGCTGCAAACGATTCTAGCGCGGAACGATTGCGGGTCGTCATGGATTCATCTACGAAACGCCATTCGGGAATATATAAAAAAGATTCATATGTCATTTCAATATCTCCTGCTCATAGACTTTGCGCCGCTGTTAACAGAGCAAGCTTGTAGACATCGTCAGCGGAACAGCCGCGTGATAAATCATTCACGGGTGCGTTCAATCCTTGGAGGATCGGACCAATTGCCTCGTAGCCGCCTAGACGCTCCGCTATTTTATACCCGATATTGCCTGCTTCAAGCGACGGAAATACGTAGATATTCGCATTGCCTTGAATGACAGAGCCGGGTGCTTTTTTCGCAGCAATTTCCGGCACATAGGCTGCATCGAACTGGAATTCACCGTCAAGCGGTAGATTAGGTGCGAGCAATTGAGCAATTCTCACCGCTTCCGCAATTTTTTCCGTTTCTTCCGTTACAGCCGACCCTTTTGTGGAAAAGCTCAACATTGCAACATGCGGATCTACGCCGAATGCTCTCGCTGTTTTTGCACTTTCGACCGCAATCTCCGCCAGTTCCTGTGCTGTCGGTGCTACGGTAATGGCACAATCGGCGAAGACGAGCCGTTCTTTGCCTTTCATCATGATGAATGCGCCGCTTGTCCTTGAAATACCAGGTTTTGTCTTAATGATTTGGAGTGCCGGTCGTACTGTATCTGCCGTCGAATGCGCAGCCCCACTTACTAATCCGTCAGCCCGCCCAGTATAGACGAGCATCGTTCCAAAATAATTGACGTCTTTTAACTGCTCATGCGCTTGTTCCAAAGATGCTTTGCCGTTGCGGCGCTCGACGAATTTTTCAGCAAGTTCCTCAAAATAAAGAGCGCTCGCAGGGTTGATGACTTCGATTTCCGAAATAGCAATTCCCGCTTCAGTTGCTGCCTCTGATACCTCGGTTTCATCGCCAAGAAGGACTGGCTTTACAAGCCCTTCTTCTTGTAGCCGTGACGCTGCTTCCAATACGCGTTTGTCCGTTCCTTCCGGAAGAATGATTGTCTTGCGTCTGCCGCTTAGACTTTTTTTAATTTCAGCAAATAAATCCATCAGTATTTATCACCTTTCGCACGTTCTTATACACTAAGCATACACCAACAAGTCAGGCTGTAAAAGCGATTCACTTCATGTCAAATTCGTGACAACAGCGCTCGCAAAGGACGTCTAATGACCTTCTATGCTACACTAATCTAAGAAGTTAATTCATAATGAAGGAGTCTGATTTCATATGATCGAAGCAGCACAAACACTCGATGGCTGGTATGTTTTACACGATTTACGCTCGATGGACTGGGCATCATGGAAATTAGTTTCAAAAGAAGAACGTCAAGCAGCAGTAGATGAATTTCTTGTCTACCTTGAAAAACTCCAAAAAGCGGACGATGCTAAAACGGGCGCACACGCTTTCTATACAGTAATTGGCCAAAAAGCCGATTTCATGCTCATGACTTTACGTCCGACGATGGACGAACTGCAAGACTTGGAAACGGAATTCAATAAGCTCGCAATTGCAGATTTCACGATTCCAGCGTATTCGTACCTGTCAGTCGTTGAACTCTCGAACTACCTTGCAGGCGAGTCCACTGATGATCCTTACCAGAACCCATATGTACGCGGACGTCTGTACCCTGAACTGCAACGCAGCCAATATATCTGCTTCTATCCGATGGACAAGAAGCGCGACGGCGATGTGAACTGGTACATGCTCGATATGGACAAACGAAAAGAATTGATGCGTGCGCACGGTTTGATCGGCCGCAGCTACGCTGGAAAAGTGAAACAAATCATTTCAGGCTCCGTCGGTTTTGACGATTACGAATGGGGCGTTACATTGTTCGCAGACGACGTTCTCCAATTCAAAAAACTGATTTACGAAATGCGTTTTGACGAAGTAAGCGCACGCTACGCTGAGTTCGGCTCATTCTTTGTGGGTACGATTTTAGAAGGCGACAAAAAAGCTGCATTTTTCAATGTATAATTGAATTGACACCACAGAGAAGGGACTATAACCATAGCGGTTTTAGTCCCTTTTATATAGATGAATTCAATTTACTTCAACGCCTGAAACCTTTTCGTTTCAGCGATTGCTATGTCATTTTCATGCGCAAAGTGAATAAGATCTTCAATGACTTTATCGGGAGAGAAAGAAACAATACGTATATTGACTCCCTTGTCTGCCTTTATAATCGCTCCCTTTTCACGCCAACCAATCCGTTTGAATTTTATGACCTTTATTTGTCCAGCCTGAATCTTTTTTCTATAAATCGGTACAGTCAAGAGAAAAACTTCGTATATCAAATGCCCATCTTTAATTGTAAATTGATACGTTATGAAAATTGCTAAAATCAAGCATACGCCAATTAAAATTAAAATATAAAAAAACCAGCCATTTGAATGATTTAAAAATTCATATCTACTCGTTACCACTGGTATTACCAGTAAAAAAACTAATCCTATCCGTTTTGTTTTTGCCTGATAAACCAATCGCATGCCCCCTCTATGAAAGTAGCTGTCCCAGAAATATTGAGTGTCTATTAATGATACGTGTGTTGCACTCCATTGTTTCATTATTTTACATATATATTCCCGAACAGGAGGAAGGCATTTTTTATTTTTTTAACCATGCCACGATATCCGCCTTCATATCATTGCCATTCCAGAACGTAAACGCTTCTTCCTCTCCTACTCTTTCAACAAGATGCTCAACATACTTTGTCCCCAGTAAATAGCCTAACCGGTTATAACCGAAGTAGCTGCCGCCGGATAAGCGGAACCATTCCTTTTCTTTCACCGTGTCCCATCCAGATAACACATCTTGCAGAAAACGTTGCTTTACTTCGCGTTTATTCCCCTCAAAACAGTTTACCCATGAATCCCCGTCATCATCATACGTGAAATACACCGACTGATTTAGCACAGGGACAATTTTTCTCGATAAATACGTGGCAACGCCCTCCGTATAAAGTGTTGTCAGTCCGTGTATCCAATCGACTGTCTTCCAGTCCATCCCCTGCCTATCGGCCAATGAAAAATGAGTGACATGACCAATTTCATGTGCAACAATCACTTTTAAATGTTCCGTTACAGGAGATAATTTCTCTGTCGCAAAGTAAATATCCCCCTTAATTTCCCGTGTGACAAATGCATTCGAACCAAATGTGCCAACGAGGATTGTATAATTAATAGCAAGATCATTATTGAATACTTCCGTATAAACTCCGTCAATTTCCTCAATAATCCTCGGCAACTTCTCTGACATGGTACGTATGTCGTTGAGTTTCCCAGGGTATGTATCAGTCGCTGTCTGAAGTCGTTCTTCCGTTTTCGGACAGTGGTTCGGAAAGTACTGGTCAAACACCTCTGGATGCCTATTGATATATGTTTCTAAATCGTGTAACTCAAATTTCGTCTTTGAGTCATACAACGCCAAAAAGTCTGGAATGATCGTTTTAATACGCAAGTGAGTCCCTCCCTTTTTCTTAGTTTACCTAAACGACTTTTCTTTTCCAGTCATGTTTACTACAGTCAATTCATATGATTCCCCAAGGGGGTTGTGCCGTGGCGGTGATAAAATACACTGATGCAGAACTTGATCTGCTCGCACGGTTGATGCGTGCCGAAGCGGAAGGTGATGGCGAGTTAGGTATGCTTCTCGTCGGCAATGTCGGAGTGAACCGCGTACGTTCGGGTTGTCTGGATTTTAATGATATACGAACTTTGCAGGATATGGTTTTCCAGAGCCCGGGAGGCTTCGAAGCGACAACAAAAGGTTATTTTTATCAACGTGCCCGAGAGCTGGACCGTAAATTGGCGAGGCGTGTTGTAAATGGCGAACGTTTCACTCCGGGTGAACGCTCCTTATGGTTTTTCATGCCGGCCGGGGATTGCCCAGCCCAGTGGTATAACCAATGGAACACCGGCAGATTCAAGTCACACTGTTTCTATTCCCCAACGGTTCAAGACTGCCCGAACGTGTAACTCAAAAGAAGAAAGGATGAAGAAATGGTCCAATACTATTGGAATCAGCCCTATCAAAATCAGCATGTCACACCGCCGCAAGTAACGCTTCCAGCTGGAGGAAGGCAACCCGGACCGCCTCGTCGCGAGGAGTCATACATCGAAAACATTTTACGATTGAACAGAGGTGAACCCGGAACCTTCCATTTTTCATTCGAGCATGCACTGGATAACGGAAAAAATACGAAAAGCGTGCGTGGTACTGTAGAGGCTGCCGGCCGTGACCATGTCATTTTAAGCGATTCGTCTACAGGACATCGTTTTCTATTCCCGATGATTTATTTCGATTATGCCGAATTTGATAATGAAGTGAAGTATTTCCCGCAGCAACCTTGAAATGAACAAGGTCATTAGAGGTTAGACATGAAATCTATCTGTCCTAACTGATTCACAGTATGGGATTTCATCATTTTCTAAGCCAAAAAAAATCTTCCGTCTGCCTTATTCGGGGCTTTGCGGAAGATTTTTTGTTAAATTAATTTAAACGGGCATCAATATAACTCCGGAACTGAATTGGATCATCCACCCGTATCGCTGCTTTCGAAAATTCTTTTTCGAATCCCAAAAAGAGTGTGGCGCTTAGTGGCCGCTTAAATGTAATGACACATTGCGGCAGCACTTCTTCAAAATCCCGTGCTATAAAATCAATTGTATCTTTTGCCTTCAGATTTTCATTGGCGGCGTCATTTCCCCATGCCACATGCTCAATTTCAGCAAATGGAATGACCATCCGTTTTCCTAATCCGAGGGCGACACGGATTTGTTTTTCATCGACAACAAGTGAATTGAGTCGAACTGCTTGAATATCCCCAATAAAGAAAACGACTGAATAGATATTCAAAATGAGAAGAACGATTGAAAGTATCATCGACTTGTCGTGGAGCCACCAGTGGATACCTATAGTTTCAATGACAATCGCATGAATCATCATGACATAGAAGGCAATAAAACTTGTTTTCTTATGAATCGAAAAATGGTTCTCCGCCGTAATCGGACGTTTCTTCCATGTACCGAATGCGTAATAAAACATAAGTGTTTCAGCGCTAATTATTTTGATGAGTGGATGCTTACCAATTTGCTTCTCAACTAACGTTGTAAATGTGAATAATGGACCTTCTCCACTGACTTTTATATCCCGAATGATTCGGGGGGTATGTTTTAAAAGAATAAAGAGGAGGCTTATTTCCGCGAGAAGTATAATACCTTCAATTGCGATTGCGATGTAAGGGATGAATTTGAATGGTTCAAAGTAAGCTGTTGGAATAATAATTCTTGCTACAATTATGCCGAGCATCATGAATGTTACAAACCTTTTCACGGTGAATCCTTTTTTGCGCGTCATTGCAAGAATGAGAAATGGAGCGACTATCGAAAAGTCTATAAGTGACCCAACAATAACCCACGTCGCATCTGCAGGTGCCGGCAAAATCGGGATCGGCAAACGATAGAGAGCAAGATTTGACGTAAAAACAAGTACGAGGACCATCATCAGTAATGGTGATTTTGAATTCTGCTTAGTAAAAATCATAAAAGCACCTCTTTTTCTTTTCATTATAGCATTGCAATCTCGCTCAATTATCTGATTCGATTGACAATTTTCCGACATTTTTTACAACAAAAAAACAGGAGAACGGACTCCTGTTTCAGTTTGAAAATTTAACTGCCGCGACAATAAGCATGATCCACCCTGCGATGAATGCAACACCGCCGATTGGCGTAATAGCGCCAAGTATACCGATTCCCGACAAGCTCAGTACATATAAGCTACCCGAGAAGAAAATAATACCGACTAGAATCAAGTACCCCGCCCAGCTCAACTGTGTGACCGATCCGAAGAGTGATGGACTCATCAGAATGCCGACTACAATCAATGCAAGTGCGTGGAACATTTGATACTGTACAGCAGTTTCCCAGATTGCTAAATAGTGTTCGGACAATTTCTCTTTTAAGGCGTGTGCTCCAAAAGCACCGAACGCAACAGCGATTGCAGCGTTGACAGCCCCTGCGATAATGAAAAATGGCATATTGTTTCCTGCTTCCTTTACGGATGCCAACACATTCACGAAATTAGAGGTAGATAAATTGCGTGAATACTTGGCACCCTTATTTCAAAAGTCAAATATAGAGCCGCCGTTTGCATCCTCTTCTACAAGCGGTTTGCCTTCTAACGAGGTAATTGATTGAACAGCGCTTGGGGTTGAAAGCATTTTAGGAACAAGCTTCTCTTCACGCTTACCCTCACCGCCAAGTGCTACTTCACAAAGCGATCTGACAGCGGATAACGCTTCACGCATTGCATACTCGTCATTCGTGCGTCTTGCAACACTCAATTGCCGCTCCATTTCTGAGATAAGCCGGTCGTATGGAATCACTGTTTAGTATCCCCTTTCTTCTGTTCAAATTGCAAACAGTCCATGCCGGACGATCTTTTGACAACGACCGAAGGCATCTCCCGCGTCTTAAATCCATATGCTTTACATCCACGCGGATTCCGCTGCTCCCACGTTATGAAGAAATATTGGCATTGAAAACAATTTACTGCCACTTGCGATCAACCTCTTTTCATCCAACTTTAGCACGGCGGCCGCGCTAGTTAAAGTACCCCGCCTGTTCGACACCAGTCAATCGGTGGTTCATCCCACGACTTGAGTAGCTGATTCGTCTTCGTATACGGACGGCTGCCGATAAAACCGCGACTTGCACTCAGCGGGCTTGGATGAACCGATTCGATAATTGCATGAAGTGATGTATTGATCAGTTTCTTTTTTTCCTGAGCCGGACGTCCCCATAAGACGAAGACAATCGGTTTCTCTCTATCCGACAATTGCCGGATCACTTCGTCCGTGAATGTCTCCCAACCTTGCTTGCGGTGTGAATGAGCCCGCCCTTGCCTTACGGTAAGCACCGTATTCAGCATCAGGACACCCTGCTCTGCCCATCCCGTCAGTGTTCCGTTTTCAGGAAGTGGACAGCCGACATCAGAAGAAAGCTCCTTAAACATGTTGCGCAGACTCGGCGGTATCTTGACACCGGGCTTCACTGAAAAACTTAATCCATGTGCCTGTCCCGGTCCGTGATAAGGGTCCTGTCCTAAAATGACGACCTTCACATCATTGAAAGGTGTCAATTTGAACGCAGTCCATAAATCTTCCATCTGCGGATAAATCGTTTCCTCTGCATATTCTATTTTCAGGAATTCACGTAGCTTACTATAATAGGGTTTCTCAAATTCATCATTCAGGACGTCATCCCAATCATTTTTAAAAAGCTTGTTATGCACAATTCCTCACTCCTTGAATTCAATTGTCACATCATAGCCCGCGAATGAAAACATTTCACGCAGCGTCTTCTCTGCATTTTGTTGCGCCATTTTCAAGACACCTTGTCCAGCAGTTTCTTCCAATATAAGCTCTTTTGCTTCTGCAGCAAGTTCATAGGCCTCTTCTATATTCGCCTTTTCTCGGAATACACCTTCGTACGAATACACTTCCACTTTATCGAAAAAGATTTCTGCTCCACCTAAAAAAGTAGCTGGCGGCAAGGTAAGTTTTGCCGTTTTCTTCACTTCATCGACGGAAACATCACTTTCTGTCAGGCCTGACATGTCGACGCCTGCTTTCACTGATCCAGGAATGACGACTAATAACTGTCGTTTCGTTCCCGGCAAATTGAGTCCTATGCTTTGTCCAAACAATGTATTATCTTGTCGTTCAATAATAACTTTCGTATATGCTTCGGCTGTTGCAAGTTCGTTCAAATCTTGAATTTGTTCAAGGAATGCGCCTTTCTGTTCTGTAAACGTGCTCCCTTGTTTCAATATGAAGAACGTCAAAAAAGGCAAGGCAACTATCAGCAGCAAGATAAGAAGTGCAATTGCAATGAAAGGCTTTTTCCAGACTGAAAAAAAGGCTTTCCCGACACGCCAAAATCCGGATGGACGGTCTTCTACTTCTTCCATAGTCACCGCAGTTTCCTCTTCAGAAGCTTTCAATTCTTTCAGCAACCGTTCGATTTCATCTATTTTCTTTTCCTCCGCCATTTCATCCCTCTTTTCCTCTTTATCCGACATACTCTTATACGTTTACATTATAGGAAATTGGCGGTTCAAACAACTAGAAAGACATGGTAGGATTGTCTGAGGGGGAATGCGACATGGCTGATATGCAATTACGGGAGAAGATGAAAAAAGTTTCTGAAGCCGCAAAACATGGTAACCTTATGCCAGAACGCTCTAAAAATGCAGGACTCATCGTTTTCCTAATCCTCAGCGGGTGCGGAATTATCATCATGTTCGCACTTGCCATAGGACTTATCCTAAATAAGTATTTTATAGGTGCTACTGTGATTTTTGGTATTGTGGCCCTACTCATATACTCCATTTATAAAATAATGAAAGCCGATAACATCGGACAATTGTAATTTCCGATTTTTTTGATAAGATTAGGTTAGAATTTATTCAAAAAAAGGAGAGCTACCCATTATGACGCTTAAAAAGACTTTAACTATCGCAGGATCCGATACATCAGGCGGCGCTGGTATTGCGGCGGACTTAAAAACATTCCAAGAGCACGGCACATACGGCATGACGGCAATTACAGTCATCGTGACGATGGATCCGGATAATAATTGGTCACACGGCGTTTACTCCTTGCCGGTCGATGTCTTAAAAGCACAAATCAAAACTGCACTTTCAACAGGAATCGATGCGATTAAGACGGGCATGCTCAGCACAGAAGAAATTATCAAAATCGCTGGCAACGCGATTTCAGAATCAGGGCTAAGTCACGTAGTCATTGACCCTGTTATGGTTTGTAAAGGTGAAGATGAAGTGTTGAACCCCGGCACAGTCGACGCCATGATTGAATTTCTTCTTCCAAAAGCGGAAATCGTCACACCGAACTTGTTTGAAGCCGGGCAGCTTGCCGGTATGAAAACACCGAAAACCATTGATGATATGAAAGCGGCCGCAGAAAAAATCCATTCTCTTGGCGCTCGCAATGTTGTCATCAAAGGCGGCAAACAGCTTGAACACGATAAAGCAGTGGATTTGTTCTATGATGGTACTACGTTCACCCTTCTTAAAACGGAGAAAACAGATACAACTTACAATCACGGTGCAGGCTGTACGTTTGCTGCAGCAATTACAGCGAACCTCGCAAATGGCCTAGACGTGAAAGAATCCGTTTTGGAAGCTAAAAAGTTCGTTTCAGCTGCAATTGCAAACGGCTGGAAACTGAACGAATATGTTGGACCTGTTATGCATGGAGCTAAAAGTCGTTTCGGTGCACCTGAAATTACAACAACTGAAATTTAATCAATACATGCAACGGCCGGAAGATCATTTCCAGGCCGTTTTTACATTGCACAGACTTCAGGCGCCTGCGTATTTCCTACTGTCTAGCTCCGGCGCCTAGAGGCTCGGGTCATAAGTCAGCCCAGCTACTCGGCAAAGGACGCCGCTTCGCCGGTCTGCCATATGCCTGTCGCCTCTACCAAGGCGCTTGCGCTTTTCTTATTGTCTAGCTCCGGCGCCTAGAGGCTCGGGTCATAAGTCAGCCCAGCTACTCGGCAAAGGACGCCGCTTCGCCGGTCTGCCATATGCCTGTCGCCTCTACCAAGGCGCTTGCGCATTTCTTAGTGTCTAGCTCCAGCGCCTAGCCCCTCGGGTCTACCAAGGCGCTTGCGCATTTCTTATTGAAACAGACAAATCGCATTCAACAGTCCTTTTCTATATACTGAAGAGAAGCATTGTTACAGTTTTAAGGAGGGCTATTCATGGAATTAGTAAAACCAGATCATTTACAAGAACTCATAACTTCTTTCGCGAACAAAGACGTGTACATCCATCTCGAAACGACGAACGGTTCCTATGCCGCTCATTTCAATGAAAATGTATTTAACGCGGGTGCATTCATCCGCAATATCGTCATCAAATTCGAACTTGGAAAAGTAGCCGGCGACTCGCCTCACCGTATCGGTCTGAAACTTCCATCCGGTTGGATTTACGCGCAGGGTATCACACATTATAAACTCGATGAACACGGGCGTCTGCTTATGGCAGGACTCGATGCGGAAGGTAAACTTGCAGTCGCACTTGAAATCAGCGAGACACCGTTCACATATTAATTAAGGAGGCTATTTTTTTATGATTAAGAAAGAACGTCACGTACTTGTCATATTCCCCCACCCTGATGATGAAGCATTCGGCGTCTCGGGCACTATTTCTTCTTACCGGGATATGGGCGTACCGGTCACATACGCCTGTTTAACATTGGGTGAAATGGGACGAAACTTAGGCAATCCGCCTTTCGCGAACCGCGAGACATTGCCTCAAATACGAAAAGAAGAACTTCAAAAAGCATGTGCTGCAATGGGGATCGATGATCTGCGCATGATGGGATTCAGGGATAAAACAGTCGAATTCGAAGATGATGAAAAAATGGTGAAACTCGTTTCAGATTTAATCGAAGAAACGAATCCTTCACTTGTCATCTCATTCTATCCAGGTCTTGCTGTCCACCCTGACCACGATGCAACTGCACGCGCAGTTGTGCGTGCAATCCGAAGAATGCCGGAAACAGAACGCCCGGCGCTTTACACACTCGCCTTCGCGAATAATACAGCTGAAGTCCTGGGTGAGCCCGATGTCATTCACGATGTTACAGCTAACGCCGATAAAAAAATCGCAACGCTGAATGCTCACGCGTCTCAGACCGTTTGGATGATGAAAGAGATGGAAGTAAAGTGGGCAGCGAAAGATCCTGAAGCGCTTAAATGGCTAAATTACGAGCGTTTTTATACGTATAAGTGGGATCGGGATTTTGAGTAAAAAGACTGCATTATAAATTTGCTGTCTAAATGGCACAACTCAATAAATCATTTATAAAAAGGGACTACAAATCGTATTGATTTTAGTCCCTTTTTAGAGCGTTTATTTACTGAACTAATTATAACTTCCCCTGATTTAAATCCGTTAGCACTGATAGCTATAAGGTATTCAAAAAACAATGGACTGAAAATTTATAATAGTATATACTTTATTTATAAAGGGATAAAACAATATAATATGTATAATTATTCACTGTATACATGTTATACTGTTATAAAAAGGGGAAGATAAAATGAAAAAGTTCGCGTTATCCACATGGTTCTATTTTTTAGTTCCGTCGATTCTCGGTATTCTGTTGTTCATGGTGCCGATGAAGTATGCCGGAGACTGGAAAATACCAATTGCCATATTTGCAGATTTACTATCAACTTCTATTGCTCCGGTCATGCCTTGGGTTGCTACGGTTACGCTAATTATCGCGGCACTCGGTTCGATTGTATTTCTGGGCATTTCAAAGGACCGGGTAAAACCGTCTTTTATAACAAACTTATTTAAAGTGTCACTCTTCTGGACAATCGTTCGGATTATCGGAGCTATTTTAGCTTTACTTACGGTTCTTCAAGTGGGTCCGAAAGCAGTTTGGAGTGAAAATACAGGTGGACTTCTATTAAGTGAAACCGGACTTGTTACATTCCTGTTTACAATCTTTTTATTCGCAGGAATCCTTTTGCCGCTTCTTCTGAATTTCGGATTACTCGAATTTTTCGGGACGATGATGGTGAAGATCATGCGCCCCGTATTCAAAATACCAGGCCGTTCTTCAATCGATGCACTGACATCCTGGATTGGAGATGGAACAATTGGTGTCTTGCTGACAAGTAAACAGTATGAAGAGGGTTTTTATACGAAAAAAGAAGCAGCGATTATCGGGACAACTTTCTCTGTTGTGTCGATCACCTTTTCGATTATCATTATTGAAGAAGTGGGACTCGGCTCTTATTTCCTGCCATTTTACGGCACAGTCGTTTTAACGGGACTTGTCCTTGCATTCATTATGCCGCGGATTTATCCTCTTTCAAAAAAGAAGGAAGAATACATAGATGGCAGGCCATTTACAGGTGATGAGGAGAAATTACCAGAAGGATACAACTCCTTCACACACGGTCTTGAAAATGCATTAATAACTGCAAATAAAAACCGTTCAATGGTTAAAACATTTTCAGAAGGTCTGAAAAATGTCCTTGATATGTGGGTTGGTGTTATCCCGGTTGTTATGGCCTTCGGGACGATTGCACTGATTCTGGCAGAGTATACAAGTGTCTTCACGATTTTAGGGAAACCGTTTGTACCGATTCTGTCTATCCTCGGTATACCTGAGGCGGCAGAGGCAGCACAACTTATGGTTGTTGGATTCACGGACATGTTCCTTCCAGTAATCCTTGCAAATGGTCTAATTACATCTGAGTTGACCTTGTTCGTTGTTGCCACTGTTTCAGTAACACAACTCATTTTCATGGCAGAAGTTGGGGGACTTCTGCTAGGCTCAAAGATTCCGGTAAACTTTTTTGAACTTGTTGTTATTTTCCTCTTGCGTACGGTGATTTCATTGCCGATTATCGCGGGGGTAGCACATTTGTTATTTTAATGAAGTATGGCGAGGCCCTGCAGATTGTTGCGGGGTCTTTTTTGTGGAGATAAATGGGGTTATGGTCGGGTTTTGCGGGGGATATGAGCGGTCTTGCTTGGGATACGATCGGTCTTGGGAGAGATATGAGCGGTCTCGTGTGGGATACGATCGGTCTTGGGGGGGATATGAGTGGTCTTCCGCGGGATACGATCGGTCTTGGGGAGATATGAGCGGTCTCGTGTGGGATACGATCGGTCTTGCGGGAAATATGAGCGGTCTCGTGTGGGATACGATCGGTCTTGGGAGAGATATGAACGGTCTCGTGTGGGATACGATCGGTCTTGGGGGAGATATGAGCGGTCTTCCGCGGGATACGATCGGTCTTGGGGAGATATGAGCGGTCTCGCCCGGGATATGGTTACCGCAATAATAAATTCCTTATTTCATTACAAGATAAAAGCCGCAGGTTAAAAACTGCGGCTTTCTAATTAGGCATTCAATTTTATTTTCAGTTTTGACAGCATGTCCACTGTCATTTTATCCAAATCGTAGTTCGCTTTGAATCCCCATTCGTTTATAGCGGCTGTCGGATCTATGGAATCTGGCCAGCTATCGGCAATCGCTTGGCGTACTGGATCTACGTCATAAGCAATCTCAAATGTAGGGATCTGTTTTTTAATGGATGCTGCAATTTGAGACGGTTCAAAACTCATCGCTGTTACATTAAATGCATTACGGTGAATCAGTTTTGTAGAATCTGCTTCCATTAAATCAACAATCGCTTGTAACGCATCGGGCATATACATCATATCCATGCGTGTTCCTTCTGCAATATAGGAAGTGTACTTGCCTTCTTCAAGCGCTTTGTAATAAATGTCGACCGCATAGTCTGTCGTTCCGCCGCCCGGTTGTGCCACATATGAAATCAGTCCTGGGAACCGGACACCACGTGTATCGAGTCCAAATTTGTGAAAATAGTAATCGCAGAGTAATTCACCCGCGACTTTATTGACGCCATACATGGTTGTCGGTCGTTGCAAAGTATCTTGCGGTGTATCTTTTTTCGGTGTTGACGGTCCAAATGCCCCGATTGAACTCGGCGTGAAAAACTGCATATCCAGTTCACGCGACACCTCAAGTGCGTTCATAAGCCCGCCCATATTAAGATTCCACGCAAACAGCGGTTCATCTTCTGCCTTTGCAGATAACAATGCCGCCATGTGCATCATTGTATCCGCACCAAAATCCTTCGCAAGCGTATGCATGTCAGTTGCATTCGTCACATCAAGGACCTCAAATGGCCCTTCTGTTGCTGAATCCATGCGCCGTATATCCGTTGCCAATACATTTTCCGTACCATATTCTGAGCGAAGCTTTGTAATTAATTCTGAACCGATTTGACCTAAAGCTCCAGTTACCATGATTTTCTTCATTATTAAAAATTCCCCGCTTTCAAACATTTGTATTTATGGAGAGTACACACCTATTAGAGTTTTATCATTTCATTGATTCCATTGCTTTAATTCATTATAAAACGTTCTCCTAGAAAAGACAACGTCATTTCACATCTCGATGAATACCCGTCAGACTTTTCTGGTATAATTAAAGAAAAACTTGAGGTGTATGATGCTGAAAAATAAGCCTTCTATCTTTTCAAAAGTCTTTAAATTTGTCCTGCTGATTGCGGTAGGAATTCTTCTTACATTTGTACTCATTTCAAATGGGGTGCCAAAGTGGATTGTATTCCTTATTGTCCTTGCCCTGTATTTTTCAGTGTCGATTCTTTGGCCGATGTATATCATTTACAAGTCTACATCGCTCCGTGCAATCGACCGCTACATTGCCAGTAATTATAAAAAACCGATTTTTGGTTATTCATATGCTTTGGCACATGGGGACAAGCGGGATGTAGAAAATGCATTGAAACGGATTATGAATACCTATCAACAACAAGATATGGCTGATATCTATGGTGCAAATCTCGCCTTATTCCAAAACAATCCAAAGCACCTTTTAGAGCATGCGGAAAAAATCAACGGTCAGGAATATAAAGATTATTATCTAGGTCATACTTATGTGATGAATGGTAATTTTGAAAGAGCCCACGAGCATTTAGCTAAGTTGCACACGCCTTGGATGATTCATTCATTAAAAGCCTACGCTGCCCATAAACGCGGGAATCCGGTAACGTTTCGCCAAGAAGCAGATCAATCCATTAAAAGCGCAATCGGCATGCAACGATTTGTTATGCATCACACGATGAATCGTTTTGAAAATGGAGACTTTAATATTTAGTGTATAAAAAAGCCTTTAGTTTAGGGCTTTTTCCTTTTTATAAGTATGTGCTTTGTTCGTTGATGTTACTCCATTTTCATTAAGAGCAGAGCTTTTTCTCCGCTTCACCACGATGTTCGGGTAGATTGATATTAATGAATATAACGAATTGTTGCCATGAATATCTCGGCAAGTGCCATGAATTCACGAACGAGCCATGACTATCTTGGCGATTGCCATGAATTCAGCCGCCGGACCCATTAACTCACGGCCGAGCCATGACTATCTCGACGATTGACATGAATTCAACCGCCGGACCCATTAACTCACGACCAAGCCATGACTATCTCGGCGATTGACATGAATTCGCCCGCCGGACCCATTAACTCACGGCCGAGCCATGACTATCTCGGCGATTGACATGAATTCACCCGCTAGACCCATTAACTCACGGCCGAGCCATGACTATATCGACGATTGACATGAATTCGCCCACCAGACCCATTAACTCACGGCCGAGCCATGACTATCTCGACGATTGACATGAATTCGCCCGCTGGACCCATGAATTCAAAGCCATCCCCCACTAACTCGCCACCAATCATCCATTCCAACACAAAAATCCCGGACAGCATATTAGCTGTCCGGGAGTTCCCAATTTATTATGAAATTACATTTAGTTCTTTGCCGACTTTTTCGTAGATTTTCAGGGCTTCGTCGAGCATTTCTTTTGTATGGGCTGCGGTTGGCATGTTGCGGACACGACCTTTTCCTTTGGCGACTGTCGGGAAGACGATTGACTTGGCGTAGACGCCTTCTTCCGCAAGACGTTTAGAAAATTGCTGTGTCAACTTCTCTTCGCCGATGATGCAAGGCGTGATTGGCGTTTCAGAAGCGCCGATATTGAAGCCTAATTCCTTAAGTCCGGCCTTCAAGTAATTGCCGTTTTCCCAGAGTTGATCGTGCAGTTCTGTGGATTCGGATATCTTGTCCAGTGCACCCATAATTGCGGCGACGTCTCCTGCAGGAAGAGCTGTGGAGAATAGGAATGGACGTGAACGGACTTTTAGCCAGTCGATTAATTCCTGTGTGCCTGCAACGTAGCCGCCGACGACGCCGATTGCTTTCGACAGTGTCCCCATTTGAAGGTCGATTTCTTTTTCAAGACCGAAATGCTTGACGGTCCCTTTACCTTTGCCGGTGACACCTGAACCGTGCGCATCATCAACATACGTGATCAAATCGAATTCCTTCGCGATTTTCACGGCTCCGGGGAGGTTGGCGATATTGCCGTCCATCGAGAAGACGCCGTCCGTAATATACATCACTTTTTCGTAAAGGCCGGATTCCGTCGCTTCTTTCGCTTTTGCACGAAGGTCATCCATGTCTTGGTGTTTGACACGAATAACTTTCGCACCCGAAAGGCGGCAGCCGTCGATGATAGAAGCATGATTTAATTCATCTGATAGAATTGCATCTTTTTTAGTCATGACTGCAGATATTGCTGCCATATTACAGTTGAAGCCCGATTGGTAAGAAATCGCCGCTTCTGTTCCTTTGAATTCGGCAAGTTTTTTTTCTAACTTAACGTGGATATCTAGCGTTCCGTTAATCGTACGAACTGCGCCTGCTCCGACGCCATATTTTTCAGTTGCGGCAATTGCCAGCTTTTTCAAATCTTCATCTGTCGCAAGGCCCAGATAGTTATTTGAAGACAAGTTGATAAGGTCTTTGCCTTTAATTTTAATGATCGGGCCGTTTGGACCTTCAATAGGGTCAATTTCGTTGTAAAGTCCTTGATCGCGAAGTTCATTTAAGTTTTCCTGCAAAAATGCATTAAGTACTTTTGACAAAATAATCTTCCTTTCAAACAAATGATACCCCCATTTTACCACACGACCGGCCCTGCCGCAGAATGAAGCGCATCCTTGATCAATATAGGTATTTTTAGGAGTGGAAGACTACTGTTAAATGAGTTCAAAAAGCACTTTCGATTTACTATCAAAAACAGGGTGAATAATGGCGGAATCCATCGTGATTTTCATGCTGTTTTCGGCCTGTGCATAGGCCTGCATATAACCTGTCGCGTCGAGCATTTTTTCCGCATAGGCTTCCCGGATTGGACCGATTTCCGCTTCTGCCCCTGCGTCTTCCTCACACATATGCACAAGGTCGAGCAATTCATCTCCCGGGTGTTCCACATCGTAGGCATGCGGGTTTGTCGAGTCAAGAACGCATACCGACAGCTCAGGAAAGAGTACAAGATCGACTCCCGCAGGATCCAGACCGCACCAGCCGTACAGAACGTCAAATCCGCGCTGTTCAGCTTCGGCTCCGAGCGCTTTCATGAGCGTCGATTTACCCGTCCCGGGAAGACCTTTAATAAGGATTCGACGGTCTAAATGCTTAGTAATGGAAGGGATGAAATCATGCGCCCCTCCAGATGTTAATGAACCAATGAGTCTGTGCGAAACAGCTGCGTCCTTATTCAGCTTGATTGTTCCAAACAATTCCTCTTTCAATGATGCTATTTTGTTTTCATGGAGCTCCCAAACCATCCGCTTGATATTCACTTTTTCCCAATCATCATGAATATTCTTTGCTTCCGCAAGCGATTTCAATGCTTTCCCAAGTGCTACACGTGATTCCTCTAACTTTTCTACAATTATCCCATTCTGTTCGCGCAATTTCGCTTCATCATAGACATCGTAAAAACTGATGACCTTATGTTTTCCGCCTATATCCGCTGGTTCTAAGGCAACCGGATGAGAAGCTTGAAGTATGAGCAGATTTGGGCCTTTAACGAAGATTGCGTCCGTTTTGTCGGACTGTACGGGATCCATGAACCGATCAACGTCATATCCTCGTTTCAGATAGTGCGAGGCAGTTTCACTCAAGACATTTGAGATAGCATTTGTCGGAGGGCATTTCAGAAAAAGCGTTTGAGAAGCCGATGCAATTAGTTTGTCGTATTTATGGGAGATTCCAGCACCTGTATAGGCTGTCCCCATATATTGGGTTATCGTTCCATACATTCCGATCATCCTTTCTGTACATACGATTAACGTATGCCCGGACAACAAAAAAAAGCACGGCTTTAAGGCACATGCTTTGAATAAATAACTAAATTCATATTAATATAATGTCGATTCATTCTCCGCGCCAATCAATTTCAACAAAAACTTCTGGCATTGCGGCAATGTATAATGGACGATCTGTCCTAAAAATAATGCGATTAGGACTGTCCCAATCCCAATCGGTCCGCCGAAAATCCACCCTACAATTGCAACAACGACTTCAAGAGTCGTCCGAATTTTTTTCACGCTCGCTCCCGTTTTTTTAACAAGGACAAGCATAAGACTATCCCGCGGACCTGCACCGATATTCGGCGAAATATAAATCCCGACACCGTATCCCATCACAATTACACCCGCTGAAAAAATAAGTAATTGAGCACCCATAGACGTGATATCCGGAAGCAACCAATTGAACAAATCGATAAAAAGTCCAATCAAAATCATATTTAGCCACGTTCCAATCTGCGGCCATTCTTTCAAGACAGCGGCAGTTGAAATGATAATAATGAATCCCGTAATAATTCCCCATGTGCCAATCGTCAAGCCGAAGTTTTTGTATAACCCGACATGTAGTACATCCCACGGGCCGATGCCAAGCTTCTGACCTTTAATCGTCATTGAAATGCCAAGGGAGAGGATCATCATTCCTATCAAAAAAAATGCCCATCTCCATACTAATATCTTTCTCATATAAGTCCTTCTTCCTAGTGAAAATATAAGTTACTCTTAGATGCGAACAATAATAAAAGACACTCACGCAGCACGCATGAATGTCTTACTTGCAATCTATTCATTGTAGCATGTTTTCGGTCCTTGATAAAGACTACCAACTTTTCACAATGTCATAAAAAGATGCGTCTGTCACTTTCGCTAGTTCGCTTGGTACAAGTCTCATCTGCAAGCCAGGCTTCCCTGCGCTGACGATCATTTTGTCTAGACTTTCTGCTGACTTGTCAATGAATGTCGGGTATTTCTTCTTCATCCCGACAGCTGAACAGCCTCCGCGGACATAGCCTGTCTCCTTCGTCAAATCCTTTAATGGAAGCATTTCAAGCTTTTTCACCTCGGCAACTTTTGCCGCCTTTTTCAAGTCAAGTTCTCCAGCCACCGGCACTAAAAACACAATAATTTCTCGCGGACCGGCAATCGTCGCGAGGGTCTTATAAACCGTCTCCACTGCCTGCCCCGTTTTTTCTGCGACGGAAATGCCGTCCACCATTCCGTCGTTTACATCATATTCCATCAGATCATAAGCTATATTTTCCCCATCTAAAATCCGCACTGCATTCGTTTTTATCTGCTTACCTTGCTTTTTCATTTAAGTATTTTCTCCCTTCTAAGAAAAGCATAAGGCCCCGTCCAACCCCGCCATGCAAAAGATAATTTGCGAGGAGGCGTACTTCAGCCACCACAGCCAAAAGGCTTATGACTTGAGAGGGTAGCGCCCGGAGTCTAGGCAATATTCATGGTTGAAATCTATACTTTTTTATCTCTTAAAACGAAAAGACCACCATTTAGCAGGCGGCCTTTTCGTTCTACTCATGCTATTTTATAAAAGCTCGGCCGATCGATTTCAAACCCTTTTTGTTTCATGTGGACTTGGAATGAGTAAGATGAAATCGCCTGTTCGTACCGTTTTTGAAGGATGAGTAATTCACGTTCAGGGCCTGAGGGAAGTTCCATGGATACCGCTTTCGCTTTTGCGGTATTGACCTGTTCTTGTACAGATGCCATCTCAATATTCGACTGCGCCAGTTTTTCTAACGCAATTTGTGTTTCAGTTTGTCTAATTTTTGCTGATGCTGTAGCGGCAAGCTGATAATCTGCAGTCGTCGGTTGCTGTTCTGAAACCGCTTCAGTCCGGACGTCTCTCCAAAGGTCAATGGTCTCTTCAAGCGTCTTACCGACCGGCAAAGCAATCTGTTTCACTTGTCCGGCGCCAAGCTGTTGGAATTCCTGTCTCTCTGGTTGCACGTTTTCAGGCTCTTTCTTCCCTCTTAAGAGAGACTCCAGATCTTCAACCGTTTTCTGGTTCTGTCCATTGTATTGCACATTGCGATTGTAGGCACTTTCAGCATTCCGGCGCCGAATTGCATCATAGCGCTGGATATGATCACTAGCTGCAACTTGAGTCATAACGGCATTCATAGGACTTCACCTCCCCACAATAGTATTTGCATAAATCTAGTAATTCCAGTATACCCATTCCATTTTGAAGAATAAACCCTACTAAAGCGCTAAAATCTAATTACTTATCGAATAGTTTCTTTAGCGCATCTGCCATCGCCGTATTCTCCAGCTCTTCCGGTTTACCCTGTTTTTTCATGTATTTTTGAACATCGCGTTTGTCTGCTTTTTTTCCGCCCGAGTTCTCTCTGCGTTTCTCAAATGCCGATAACTTCTCACGGTGGCCGCATTTACAAACGAAAATCCGTCCGTCGCCTTCTCCACGCATCTCCAATTTCTTTTTACAAACTGGACATCTTGCATTTGTTAGCATCGAGACATTTTTTCGGTGGCCGCACTCTCGGTCCTGACAGACAAGCATCTTGCCGCGCTTACCATTGACTTCCAATAAAAGCTTACCGCAGTCTGGACATGCTTTTCCTGTGACATTATCATGTTTATATTTTTTATCATCTGTTTTAATTTCAGTAACGGTCTGCTTGGAAAAGCCAATCATCTCTTTCATGAATTGCTCTTTTTTCATCTGTCCATTCGCAATTTTTGTCAGCCCTTGTTCCCATTCTGCGGTCAGTGCGGGTGACTTCAAGTCTTCCGGCACGAGTTCAAGTAGTTGGCGCCCTTTAGACGTCGTATAAATATCATTTCCTTTTTTCTCCATAACAAATGAGTTGAAGAGCCGCTCGATGACATCGGCACGTGTTGCAACTGTTCCAAGTCCTCCGGTTTCACCAATTGTTTTGATAAGATCTTTGGATTCCCCTTGCATGAACTGTGAAGGATTTTCCATCGCAGCGAGCAATGTCCCTTCATTGAAACGGGCAGGCGGTTTCGTTTGACCATTCGTCATGACGATTGCCTGGATTTTCACTTCTTCTCCCTTAGAAAATGAAGGCAGAGTATCCGTATCTGTCTCTTCTTCCTCGGTTGAATAAACTTTCTTCCAGCCTTCATCCGTAACAGTACGGCCTTTTGCTTTGAATGTTTCCCCGCCAACAGCGAGCTCGGCAGTCACTTGGTCATAACGAAACGGGCCGAAGAAGACAGCCAGAAAACGCTTGACGATTAAATCATATAGACGCTGCTCTTTATCAGATAAGTTTTGAAGAATCGGTGTTTCTTCAGTAGGGATAATGGCATGGTGATCTGATACACGCTTATCGTCAACGACACCTTTTTGCGGCTTTATGGTTCCAGCACGCAGAAGTGTACTTGTTGCCTTGCGGTATGGACCGATATCCACGGCTTTAATGCGCTCTTTCAGCGTACTTTCCATATCCGATGTTAAATGCTTTGAATCGGTACGCGGATACGTCACTGCTTTATGGCGCTCATATAAATTTTGCAGCGTCGACAGCGTCTCCTTCGCTGACCAAGACCAGCGGCGGTGCGCTTCTTTTTGGAGCTCCGTCAAATCGAATAAATGCGGTGCCGGCTGTGACTTTGGCGTCGTTTTCACGTCAGTCACTTTTCCGGCATGAACCCCGTCAATTTTCCCAATCAACTTCTCGATTGTTTCTTTATCGAATGACTGTGTTTGCCCGGCTTTATCATGCCAAGTGAACTTCGCAGTTTCCGTCAACGCTTGCATACCGTAGAATGATTTTGGCTTAAAATTACGGATCTGATTCTCACGCTCTGCAATCATTGCAAGTGTCGGTGTTTGAACACGACCCGTTGAAAGTTGGGCGTTATACTTTACCGTCAGTGCACGCGTCGCATTAATACCGACAACCCAGTCCGCTTCCGCCCGGGCTACTGCCGCTTGGTATAAGTTTTCATATGCACGGCCGTCTTTCAAATTATTGAAACCGTCTTTAATCGCTTTGTCGGTGACCGATGAAATCCACAGCCGTTTAACAGGTTTACGAACTTTCGCCTTTTCCAAAATCCAGCGGGCCACAAGTTCCCCTTCACGCCCCGCATCTGTCGCGATAATGACGTCTTTCACATCATTGCGTAGAAGTTGCGCTTTAACGGCATTGAATTGTTTCATCGTCTGGCGGATGGGTACCAGTTTGAAAGGTGCCGGAATGATTGGCAGAGGCTCGAGCTTCCACTCCTTGAATTCCGAACCATAGCCTTCTGGATCCGCATGTGTCACGAGATGGCCAAGCGCCCATGTGACGATATAATTTGTTCCTTCAAGGAATCCGTTCCCTTTTTTATTACAGCCGAGCACCCGCGCAATATCGCGTGCTACGGATGGTTTTTCAGCTAATACAAGTGATTTGGACATAAGTAAATCCCCTTTCTTCATGTTTCGATTATACGGGAGAACCCGATTGGATGCATGTCGGGCGAATGAACGGAGATATATCATATTAAGCCCGTACTGTCTTAACATTCTATGAGACGGCTGTTATTGGTAAAAATTTGTTATATAATGTATACATATACGACGTTAGAACACTTTGAAAAATGATATGTATTTCCTTCTAATCCGCTTCGCTATCAGTCTTATGGCTCCGGCTGCCCCTCTTAAGGCGCCTTCGCTTGGTTTATATACAATTTTCAATACTACAACTTATAAAACAATGGAAAACAAGTGAGAGAGCGGGTGATAAGATTGAGTAAAAAGCAAAAAATGCTATTTGGTGGTTCCATTCTAGTGAACTTAATTCTAATTATTATAGTGATTGTTGGATACCTGAAGATGAATCTAGTACACGAGCAACTATTTTATTCGGAAGTGCAATGGAAACTTGTTGAGCTTGATGGGTTAATTGAACATCAAAAAGAAACTAATTGGTCTGAACCCAATTTGGTTACTACTCAAATGAGTGCTATTTTAAATGGTATTTTTGTTGCAAAAAGCAGTGGTGAATATTCGGGTTGGATATCGTCCAATGAGAGAATGACGATGGAAAGTCTATACGCTGCTTTAAATCGCTATCCCCATGATGAAATCTACACGTTCAGCGAATTGACGCAGG
Source organism: Sporosarcina sp. FSL K6-1508 (assembly GCF_038007465.1). Taxonomy (NCBI): domain Bacteria; kingdom Bacillati; phylum Bacillota; class Bacilli; order Caryophanales; family Caryophanaceae; genus Sporosarcina; species Sporosarcina sp. FSL K6-1508. The sequence goes on from NZ_JBBOXF010000001.1 coordinate 396,913, forward strand.
CGGATAAAGAAAGTTTCGAGGATTTACAAGTGAAACTGCAAAACCTTGGTTTCGGTATGGAAATGACAATCAGTAATGATTGGAAAACTTTCCTCAATAAAGCGGAGAAACTGATTGCCCTTCTTCGAATTCAAACCATGTAGAATCGTAAAATCGCCTTTACACCTATTTAAAATTGGTGTAAAGGCGATTTTTATCCGCAGCTTTTATTCCTCGTCCAATGCTTTCTTTGATAGATCCTTACTCATTTCCGCATACTTCACGAAAACCCTTGCAAGCTCACGCAATCGATTGTGTACATCATCGTCAGTGATGGTGTTGTCTTGGTCAAAATGGCTCATATGTGTATAGACATAATTCGGTGTCACGAGGCAACGGAAGTAGTCCAAGATTGGTTTCAGCTGGTTCTCGATGACAAGATGATGCTGGTATGTACCGCCGTTTGCGACGATTGACACCGGTTTGTAGCGCATCGTGTGCGGATGGAGCATGTCAAATGCGTTTTTCAGCACGCCCGGAATGGATCCTTGGAAGATAGGGGTTGCCACTATATAGCCGTCCGCTTCCTTAAATTTCGCCACGAGTTTTTGCATGTCGTCGTTGTATTCACCCAGCGGCCGTCCATCAACAAATTGATGGGTATAATCCGCCAAGCTCAACATTTCCAGCTCATATCCACAACCGGTTTCTTCTATATAATCCTTTACGGTTTCAAGAACAGCGCCTGTTTTGCTGCCGATAATGGTCCCGTCCACAAACAAAACTTTCAATGAAATCCTCCTAACAACTTATAATCATAATTCATCGTACCAAAAAAAGTGACGGCCTACCCGTTACCGGGCTCGGCCAGCCACTTCATGCTACATTCATTTCGCGGAAAGCGGCGCATCCCCTGGGATGATCGGCTTCTCTGTTTTTTCATCCCTTATGAATAAATCTTCCACTTGTTCATAAGGAATAGTCGTTTGACCGTTCTCTCCATTTAGACGCTCTTTGACCCGTTCGATTGTTTTCACAGGGGATGCGAGCGCAATAATTGCATCGCCTGCAGAAGCCTGTGGTTCAATTTCCGGCGTAAAGAACTCTATCTTACCGTCCGTTCGTAGAATGTAAAGCAGGATTGATTTGTCATCCCGCTCACGTAAATACTGTGTATAGCTATATTGTTTTGTAATTAATGTCTTACGGATAACGTGCCCCGCGTTCATCCGCTCTTCCAAGTCATAGATTGAAATTGCGGGTGAGAACAGAGACTGGCCGCCTGTTAACGTAAACCCATCTACTTCTTTACCGACATGGAATACCGTCTGATACAAATTATCGCTTCCTAGATCCGGTGCGAAGTCTGAACAAATATGCGCATTGTACGTATCGGTCTTCGTCATTGCAAGAATATACCGGTATGGCGTCAAGTCAAGATGATAGTCGATCTGCTCCGAAAGAATATCCCCAACATAATTGTTAAGCCCGAGCTTTCGAGCATGTGAGAGTCCTGCCCATGACTGATCGATAAGCAGTACGTCGTTCCCGGTTTCTTTTACTGATTGGGCAAGCACTGCGGCAAATCTTGAGCTTCCCACAAGCAGCACTCCTGATTCGTCAGTTGTAGTGAGATTTAATTTCTTAGCTATGAAGCTGATTGAAAATCCGTGCAGGACCACTGTGGAGAAGACAAGTGCGAACGTCAGCGCAGTCAATAGTTCTGCATCTTTGTAGCCATTGTCGAGTAAAATTGTTGCAAAATAACCTGATACAGTAAGAGCCACAATCCCCCTTGGTGCAATCCATCCGATAAGAATTTTTTCACGGATATTTAACTCCGTATTGATTGTCGAAAGCCAAATCGATAGCGGCCTGACGATAAACAGCATTGCCAATACATAAATGATGATATTCGGATTAAAAATTTCAATGAGGATGCGCGGATTAAGTGATGCCGTCAACATGACGAATATGCCCGAAATAAGCAGTACAGAAATATTCTCCTTGAATTGGCGAATGTCATGCATTGATGTCAAGCGCATATTTGCCATTGTCATCCCCATTGCCGTTACCGCAAGCAGTCCGGTTTCATGCATGATTTCATCCGCAAAAACGAATGTGAAAAGGACGACTGCAAAAAGTACCGGTGCTTTTAGAAATTCCGGAATACTGCCGCGCTCAAACGCACTTCCAATCGCCCGGGCAGCACCCCATCCAAGAAGTACGGCAAAGATAGATGCCGCAAAGAACAAAAGCAACGCACTCAATGTCACTTGGCTATTCAAAAATTTGATGAACTCAAAAGCGAACACTGCAAGCAACGCACCAAATGGATCCACTACAATCGATTCCCATTTCAAAATTGCTGCAGGACGCGGTTTCAGTTTCGCCTGCCTCAATAACGGCAAGATCACAGTGGGCCCTGTAACAATGAACAAACCTCCGATTACAAAGGCAACTGCCCAGGAAAGTCCCGCTAAATAGTGTGCGGCAAGTGCTCCGGCAATCCATGCAATGAATGCACCTATGGTCACAATCCGAGCTATTGGCTTACTAAAGCCTTTAATTTCTTTAAAATCAAGATTCAAACTGCCCTCAAACAAAATAATTGCTACGGCAAACGTAATAATTGGACTGAAGAGTTCTCCCATACTCTCTTTCGGGTTAATGAAACCAAAAATTGGACCTACCAGGAGCCCAGCAACGGACATGACGACAATCGCCGGCATCCGGAATTTCCAGGCCGCCCATTGCGATAAAATCCCGATTAAGACGACGAGCATCAAATCGAATAATAATGAATCAAACAATGGAATCACTCCGTTTCCAATTAGAAATAATGCTAGTTTACCATAACGCCAGTTACAGTCCACTAAAAATAGACATATCTTAATAGTTCTTTACATAAGGTGATAGGGATGGATTATTCAATCTAGTTTGAAAGGGTGATTCCAATAGACGGACAACAAAAGAAAAAAGTCGCTATCCATATTTCCAGGTCGGACGGAAAAGGGACATACCCCGCACGCAGAGCAGCCATGATTGCAAATGCCTTGGCTGACGAAATCGATATCGTATACTTGTGCGGAGCGGATTCTCCTCCAGCGCCTGAGGGATTTAAAACAATGCCTACTCCAACCAATGCGCTATTTTTACAGGCGCTTACGACACTCAAACCCGATCTTCTTCTCCGCGATAGCGGCTCTACTATTCAAGAGGAGATTGAGAAGATAACCGAACTCGTTCCCTCCATCATCCATTTCGATGATTTCGGGGACGGCGGTAAATGTGCTGATCTCGTGTTTCAGACATTGTATGTCGAATCAAGTGATAGTGCTCCGGACCATTATGTACTTGGACGAGAGAGTTTCATTGCGGACGAAAAGATGGCACCAGTGAAACATATCGGACTTCGCAAAGCTCAAGTAGGTCCACTTCCCCACTTAGTAATTACTTTCGGCGAAGAAGATGAAGGTAACTTGACGTATCGGGCGTTACGGCATATCATGCAACTCCAGATTCCACTCAAAGTGACTGTTCTCGTCGGTGAACAGTATGCCCATGATACGAGCACAATTCGCATGATGGCACTCGAAAGACGAAACACAACCGTATTGGTGCCGCCGTACAACTTCGCCGAAATCTATGCGTCAGCAGATATCGTTCTATGTGCATCCGGCTATATGCCTTACGAAGTCGCTGTAATGGGTATCCCTTGTGTCGTACTCGCACAGAACGATTTTGAGCTGGGACTGGCCTTTCCAAAAGAACAGCATGGCTTTATTCATCTCGGACTTGGTCGAAAAGTGAAGCAGTCGAGCTTGCTCAACGCAATCATGGAACCGCTTCTCCACGAATCTTTACGTAAAAAGGCAATTGCCCGACAAACCGCACTAGGGCTCGGTGATGGAAAAGATGCCGTCTGTGAAGCGATACGCTATTATCTTGAGTATCCGAAGCGCAATACTAGCGGCGGAGCAGGAAAAGAAACCTCCGATATGCTACACTGAAGAAAAAGCTGAGGTGCTATTCATATGAACAAACGTCAAGTGGAAACAGCAATTGCTGAACTCAAAATGGATTATATCAATCTGCAAGGTGATATAGAGAAACTCGAATCGACAGGCAATAATAGTTATGTCAAGAAAGCTGAACTGCGCCTTGCAACAATGGAAGCAAATTTGGCGGAACTGAACAGGCAACTTGCTGAATTTGAATAAAGAAACGCGCTGGAGCTAGACACTGCTCCAAGTTGAAAAACTTATACATTCTTATCTTTGAGCAAAAAGGCTATCCCGGACAAAGGATAGCCTTTTTTTATATGCATTTTTCATTCGACCATATATGCTCCGGTACCGCTCATATACGTTCAGCAACCGATCATTATACCGCGCCGACCGATCACAAACATTCCACAACCGATCATACGCCAACACAAACCGCCCCTAAAAATATTCTCCATATCAATAAGTCGTCAATTTCAGTAGTTTCTGCAAACCATAAATACCTCGTTGAAAGAAAGTGAAACCATCTTGAAATTCTTCTACGTCAAGTGTGTACAGCGCATCTTCATTGTTCCATAGTCTATTAAAGTAAGTCTCTATCTCTTGAGTTAACTCACTGTCATTCGGAGCAATGACCCGCAGATTTGCTTCCAGATTATAATTATCAAGCGTGCGTTCAGTCAAATTGGCAGAGCCGTTCGCAATGTATGTTTCCTCAGCTGTCTGAACAACCACGAGTTTTGTATGGTATTGACCAATAACCGTATTGTACCAGCGGACACCAATTTTCCCATCCGTTTCTTCCAGCATCTCTTGTACAACCGGTCTGTTCGGCAATCCCGACTTTTCATTGCCGAAAGAGTTTTCATTCGGATCCAAAATCATTTTCACATCGACGCCTCGGTTTGCCGCATCGATAAGTGCATTAACAAGATCACGTTTTGCAATGAAGAACATCCCAACTCGAATGGTATCCCCTTCTTGCGCTTTCGCGATATCGCCAAGAAGTCCATCCAAGATTTTCTTCTCCGTTAAATATTGGACGGCATAGTTCCCTCCGTCCTGTTCCTCCACTTCAACACGAGGCAATGTGCCGCCATTTGTAAAATTGACGACTGCTTCTTCCGCTTCTAATATATCGTTCAGCACATCGCCTTTCACCTTCAATGCCACATTGCCGTGAAAACCGCTTGCATTATGCGGATTCCCTGAAGATACCAGAGCTTCTTTATCCGTTACGACGGTCTTGCGATGGTTCGCTTTGACATTTAGTAACGTAATATAAGAAGCCAGCGTCATCTTGGGAGCCTTGCTTGACATTGCGTTTGCAATCCAGCCTGTCTTCTCAAAATCCATCCAGTGGAAAATAGACCTGTATAATCCAGAATAAATCGGGATTGAATCACGGAGCGGTTCCAAGTCCGTATAGATGACTTCAATTCCCGCATCTTCCATCTTTGTGAACCATTCTGTTTCATAAGAACCATATCCTGTATTTAGCGGATCGGTTATAAAAATAATCGGCATATCGGGATGGTTCTGTTTTTTCTCTACTAGTTTCTTAGTCATCGTCTGCACAATTTTAGGAAACTCAATGTCTTCATCATAATAATGATCGAACAGGAAATAATCAAGGACGATAAATTGTTCAGCACGGTCGATCATTGCGTAAACTTCATCGAAAATTGCCAACTCATGCACCGTACTGTCCCCTTCTTTATTTTTTGCATAAGTCAAGTCTGTAAACATCTCAACTTCGTCCGTCCAGTGCAAATCACCTTCGTATGAAACGCCTTCGGGGAGTTTTTTATATGTATTCAATAAAATTACACCTATATAAAAAAGAGCATACACTGACAGCACCATTACAATAATTCGCTTTCGCTTGCTCCAGCCTAACTTTTTATTCTTTTTCATCATACAACCATCCCCATTCAAACATATATATCTATTTGACTAAATTCCCTCTTTCACTTTCCTGCAAACAAAAAGCACAGCCTTCTGCGGCTGCGCTCTTAGGCGGTAACGTATTCGTGCACTGCAGTATCGGCAATCATCAGTTCTTTCAAATACTTCTTCGCTCTGAATAGTCTAGATTTCACCGTACCAATTGATACCTTCATCACTTCTGCAATTTCAATCAACGAATACTGATGGACATAAAAATACTCAATTGTTTTTCTGTAAATGACATCCAGTTCGCTGATTTTCTGTTGGACAATTGATTGAATATCGTTTTGTTCCAGCAATTCCGCTGGCGTTAAACTATCACTTGGAACCAAATCAAGAATAGGAACGTCTAATGTATCAGGCTGATTCATAACGTGTTTACTTCTCCTGACATCTTTGCGGTACCGATCGCGAAATGTGTTCATACAGATAGTTGTAAGCCATGCTTTCATATGTTCAACGCTATCCATCCGATTACTATAACGGACAACTTTCACCCAAACGTCCTGCATAAGATCTTCTGCTTCTTCTTTATTTCGTGTCAATTTAAGACATAGATGATATATGTAACGGCCGTATTCGTCGTGCAGCCCATTTAAATTTATGTTCATAAGATAACGCCTCCGTCTTCTTCCTGTTGTTCTTATTATCGGCAATTACGACCTTTCAAACCATCGTATTCGCTTTCAGTTCACTTACAAACGTGTAAGGAAGAAAAGCGGAAGGTGCCGTTAAACTCTGACAGGCATAAGACGGTTTGCTAGGAGGCGTACCTCAGCCTCCGTAGCGAAACGGCTTATGACCCGAGGAGTTGGCGCCTGAAGCTGGACATATAGAAAAGCGGAAGGCGCCGTTAAACTCCGACAACAAATAAAAATGTCCCCATAACCGTTATAACCGGTTATAGGGACATGCATGTTTATTTAGTTTTAGTCTTCACGAATTGTAATCGTCATACGGATAATCCGGTTTCGTTCCATTTCTTCAATTTCAAAATGCAACTGGTTGTATGTGAAACGTTCACCTTCTTCAGGAACGTGACCGAGCTCTTGCAGAACAAAACCACCGAGTGTTTCATGGTCCATTGGCAATGCTATACCAAGGAGATCCATCGCATCCACGATTTCAAGCCTACCATGACAGACTAAAGCAGAATCCGTCTTCTCATAGACAAGTACTTCTTCATCTTCATCTGTCTCATCCTCAATGTCCTGGCCAATCATTTCTTCGATAATATCTTCGTGAGTTACAATGCCAAGTGTTCCACCGTACTCATCCAGTACGATTGCCAAATGCTTCTTTTTCGCTAGCATCATCTTAAACACTTTTTCAACACTTGCCGACTGTACAACGTAAAACGTATCGCGGTCTATTAACTCACTTAGTTTCTGTTCGGGGTTCATCGACCATTCGATGAACATTTTAGAATAGAATACACCCGAAATCGTATCCATACTTTCTTCATAAACCGGATAACGGGTATAGGAATGTTCCAATATCGTATCCCGGACTTCTTCATATGTCGCTTCAATCGGTAAACCAACGATATCCATCCGGTGTGTTTCAAGAACATCAGACACATCTTTTTCGGCAAAATCGAGTACTTCCTTCAATCGATTCGATTCTTCCTGCTGAAATGTTCCTTCTATAGAAGCGATGTCAACCATCGATCGCAGATCATCTTTAGTGAGCGTCGCCTTTGTCACCGCTCCTTTTGAAATGATGCGGATGAAAACATTTGTGAACGTTCCTAGTAACGCCGTTAACGGTGTTAATAATTTCACGAGCAGTGTAATCGACGGCGCAACCATATAAGCGACCCGATCGGCAAATGTCGCGGCAATCGTTTTCGGTAATACTTCCCCGAAAACGATGATAATAACGGTCAAGACCCCTGTCCATATACCGACGTTAAGCCCCTTGTCGATTGCAATCATTGTAACGATAGTCGGCATCATAATATTCGCGATATTATTTCCGATCAAAATTGCTGTAATCATTCGGTCCGGTTTCGAAATCAGTTTCTGCAGCTTAATAGCTTGCTTGTCTCCCTGATTTGCCCGAAACTGGACCCTTCTCCTGTTTACTGCTGTAAGTGCCGTTTCACTCCCTGACAGGTAAAAAGACAGGAATAAAAATAATCCAAGTGCGATAAACAAAAGCGATTCCTCCCGGAAATGAGATCATATTTATATATTCGTCCAATTAATAACTTTCAAACAGCATACCATATTATTCTTATTTACGTTTGTCTTTCTACCTCAATATCCTTTCCATCTGATATACTATTTCTATTCACGAAATAATATGAAATGAGGGATTGTGTTGAATCATTTAGAAACGCTTGACGGTTATTTTAAAGAAAAACGGGACGAGCATCTCGAACAATTAAATGAGTTCCTTCGTATTCCTAGTATCAGCTCGTTATCGGAACATAAAAATGATATGCAAAAAGCGGCCGAGTGGCTTCTCGCTTCATTCAAAACAGCTGGGCTTGAAAACCTTTCAATCGATGAAACAGATGGACATCCGGTTGTATACGCAGATTGGCTCCATGCGGAAGGTAAACCGACAATTCTTATGTACGGGCATTATGATGTCCAACCAGTCGATCCATTGAATTTATGGGAAACAGGCCCATTCGAACCTGAAATACGCAATAATAAATTATATGCGCGCGGTGCCAGTGATGATAAAGGACAAGTATTCATGCACATCAAGGCGGTTGAAGCACTTATTCAACTGACGGGCAGTTTGCCAGTAAACGTGAAGTTCATCATTGAAGGTGAAGAAGAAATCGGCAGCCCGAACCTTGAGAAATACATTGAGGCCAACAAGGACAAACTTGCGGCTGATGTCATCGTTATTTCCGATACTGGTATGCAAGGACCGGGTCAACCTGCAGTATGTTATGGTCTGCGAGGACTATGCGGTGTGCAAATTGACGTCCAAGGCGCGAAAAGCGACCTTCACTCCGGTTTGTACGGTGGCGGTGTCCAAAACCCGATCCATGCGCTTGCTGAAGTACTGGCATCGTTCCGTGACCAGGAAGGGACTATTGCAATTGAAGGATTTTATGATAACGTCCGTCCACTGTTAGACGAAGAGCGTGCAGCTTACCAAGCACTCGGCTTCGATGAAGAGGAATTGAAAGAAGAAATCGGCGTGACGGAACTTTTCGGAGAAAAAGGATATTCACATCTTGAGCGCACATGGACCCGTCCGACACTTGAAGTTAACGGCGTCTTCGGCGGATTTTCAGGCGAAGGCATCAAAACCGTATTGCCGGCAGAAGCAGGCGCTAAAATCACATGCCGCCTCGTTCCTGACCAAGACCCGGATGAAATCATTGCTAAGCTAACAGCCCATATCGAAAAACATAAACCAGCAGGCGTAACCGTGACTGTAACCGAATTTGACAAAGGAAAACCGTTTATCACGCCATTCGATCACCCTGCAATCCAGGCAGCAGGTCGTTCGTATGAAAAAGTATATAAGGTGCCGACTGCCTATACTCGCGGCGGCGGATCGATTCCAATCGTTGCAGCATTCGATGAAATCTTAGAATTGCCGGTCGTCTTGATGGGCTTCGGCCTGGCGTCGGAAAACTTCCATGCGCCGAACGAACATTTCCACCTGGAGAACTTCGATCAAGGATTGCGTGTCATCGGCGATTATTATTACGAAATTGCCGGTTTCGAGAAAGATGAATTGCAAAAGTGATAAGTAAACTGAATCCTCCTTGTGAGGATTCAGTTTTTTCGTGATTTAATTCACTTTTATAACGCTTTTTCCAAAGCTTTACACGATCTTCAACGAAATAAACAATGTTGCTGATGAAGTAAACAATGTTTCATTGGAACTTTGCAACCTTTCATTAACACCAAACAACACTTTGATTACTTCATAAAAAATACCCAGTCCGCATTAACAAATGCAAACCGGGCTAAAATCGCTCCTATTTTAGGCTTCTGTTTCTGCTTCCTCTTCGTTTTCCTGTCCGTAATACGTGACGAATTCGTCAAGTGATTTTCGGGGGCGTGCCTTTGGTATTTCATCAAAATAACCGAATTGGAGCATGCTGATAATTCGCTCGCCCTGCTTGACGCCAAGTTCTTCCCTAAATTTCGGATTATCGAGGAAGCCAGGTGTTTTCCAGCATGTGCCGATTCCTTTATCCCAAGCCAGAAGTTGCGTGTTCATAATGAACATGCTAGCCGCTGCATAATCTTCAAGGCGTTCTTTCTGCCGTGCGTCTTCAGGAACAATAACGAATGCAACTGCACCGGGTCCTGTAAATTTCTTCATTTGTTTCTCAAGGTCTTCTTCCGAGAGTTCTTTCCATTTCGGAACGCCATATTCACGCAAAATATCGAGGAATTTCACATATCCCTTATCAGCAGCTACAACAAAGCGCCACGGATTTCGATTGCCATGATTTGGTGCCCATGCTGCGTCTTCAAGCATTTCGGCAATATTTTCCGGATCAACCGGCTGGCCGTTAAAGTTCTTTATTGAACGACGTGAAATAATCGCGTCTCTGACAGACAAAGCTTGCTCATTCATTACTCATTTCCCCTTTACACATACTTCGACCATTATACCTTAATTGTTCATTATTAGCGAAACCGTTTGAAGTTGAATGTATTCAACGTTTTCAGAATACAAGATTATTACTTTTCATGGTATAGTAATAACAATGCAAACTATTATAAAAAAGGATGATTTTATTCATGAATAAAAAGCCCTTGGCGTGGATTGTGGATAGTACTGCGTATATTCCAGATGAACTCCGACAACACCCAGACTTCTTTTCCGTACCTTTAAATATACATTTCGGTGAAAAACAATTTGTCGATGGTGTCGATTTAAACCCACAGCAACTTTACGAGAAAATAAAAAGTGCTGACGAATTCCCAAAAACATCACAACCTTCAGCGGGTGAATTTGCCGAACGGTTCAAGGTCATTGCAGAACAGTATGAACAAGCTATCGCGATTCATGTATCTAGTAAAATGAGCGGAACGTTTGCTTCTTCTACAGCAGGTGCTGAAATCGCTGGATTCCCCGTTACGTTTATCGATTCACTGTCCTTATCCTATGGAATTACTGGATTAATTAAACGGGGCATGGACATGTATGACGGTGGTTCCACTGTTTCTGAAATTGAAACTACGCTGAATAAGATGGCCGGGTCGGTGCATAACTACATCTTAATAGGACAACTTGAGCAATTATACAAAGGCGGGCGAATGAGCGGTGCACAATTTTTCCTTGGCAGCTTATTGAAAGTGAAGCCCGTTGTCCACATTTCGAAAGATGGCGAATTAGAAGCCATCGAAAAAGTGCGATCCGAGAAAAAAGCAATGCAATACTTGGTCGATAAAGTAGCCGCCGGTCACCATACAGGCAGAAAAAAAGTCTATCTGATGCAGGGCAACGTTATGGAGCAAGCGGTGCATTTGAAAAACTTGCTGCAGCAACAGGTACCTGATCTTGAAGTGGAAATCGGGGATATTAGTTCCGTGCTCGCGGTTCACGCAGGCGAAGGGACGCTCGCTATTTTATGGTTTGACTGAATTTAGAAAAGCAGTCCGTCTCAAGTTGACGGACTGCTTTTATCGATAAGAAAATAAGATATTTCGGCATAGTAATGACTAGTACTAATGAAATTAAAGGCACAATATGCCGAGACTGAGCGGCGCCTTACGCTTTTCTTATGAGAAATGGTCGTTGATTTTGAAAAAGATATATTTTGCATTTGGTGAAAACATATACGAGTCTTTGTATGCCCAATCGCGATGTCTCGCGTCAAACGTATGGGCATTAACAAGTGGAACTGTGCCGTCTTTTGCGGTAACTATTGTTGTATGATTAAATTTCCCATCGCCTTCGAAGTCATAGGCTATAACATCCCCTAATCCTAGTTCCTCAGCTGAAGAAACTTGCGTTGCCGTCAACCCTTTTTTTGAACCTGCTAAATACCAACGAAGTGAATGCGCTGTCGACCAACTGAAGCTCCAGTTTCCACCTCGAATCCACCACCCGCCTTCGCGATTTGGATAGCCGTGCATCGGAGCCCCGCCAGCCAGCAAACATTGTGAAATATAATTCGTACAATCCACATCGAACGATGGAAATGCCGGATTACGGCTATTCCACCACATATCCGCGTACTGGACAGCCGCTGCCCTGTTATACATTGTCAATCGCCTCCCTATGCTATCGTATGAAAACAGAGCTGGCGGAATGCGTTTAAGGGAGTTGAAAACTATAACGAGAACAAATCCATTTCTAAATACATTTCATTTACCATGGCTGGTTGGCTACCAGTACCTTCGACTAAAAATGTTGTACTTTTGTAGTAATAAGGCAAAATTGCGATAAAAATCTAGTATTAATAGTAGCTCCTAGACAACCTAACCGATATAAACACTTTCACATGTTCCAGCTGCTGGTTCATAAAAACAATGATCTTTAAACTGACCAGTAAAAGGCTGACCATACCATGTTGGAGGGCATGGAGCATACGGATTAAAATACCAAAGAGCATATTTCCCTGGGTGGTCTCTCCAGTAATCCAAAGTCTGTTTTGCTAATCTTTTTTCAACAGGTCTCGCTCTTTCATAAAATAAATTACCTTTCTGAACAGCTTCAAAAGAATAATTTCCTCCTTGTACTTGAAAAATGACATCTTCAATAGACCTTAAATCTCTGAAGTCCGGACAATCCGCCACAAGACGATTTACAATTACATTTCCAACATATAACATTCCTTGTTGACCTTCACCTTCGGCTTCCGCTCTCATCATCCTTGCCATTAAGTCAACGTCTGAACTTCGGTATTTTACTCTTGGCATTTTTTCACCCCAAAATATATTATGAAAAAAAGCCTACATCGATGTCATTATTAAAGAAATAGGAATGATTAGTTTTTAATGCTTACAATTTTTAAGTAAGATGAAAACTACGGCATTCTTTTTATACCTTTATTCAACTAAACGGCGTCAGTAAAAATGCGCCTCTTCTTATAGTAGAAACTCCACTTTAGTTGAGTAAAAAGAAATATTCCTATGGGACAAATGTTTATATGCTAAAACAAAAAGAACCCTTACACGTCAAGGGTTCAAAGCATTTTATTACTATATGGAACATTGGGGGTTCGAACCATCAATTTCAAAAAGTACAGTAACAGCAGGCTTTTCATGGGTTTACAAGCATTTTTATAATCGGCTGAATACGGGTTTGACTACGGTTCATCAAAAAATTAGACATAAATACGCTTCAATGATTGTACTCAAAATAGGGCAAGGTCAATTAAATAGAGAGGTTCAACATCTCTAATATAGAGGTGTTTTTTTATGTAGTCATCGATAAGAAAAGGATAACAAATGATACAGCGCAACGTTGTAATCAATCGACGTCCTCTGGTTGGCTGGTAAAACTTAATATAGGTAGGCTACATCTAAAGAAATTTTTAGTCCTCTAATCCCACTTACGTATCTTTGGTAGGCAGTAAAAGTAAGCTCAGTGTCTTCCTTTTCAATTAGACAATACTCCAGAAAATTTAATGAACTTTTTAAATTATTTATATCTATAGCACCGATAGTTGTAGGTTTTTTGATACTTTCTAATTTCTCAATGTACCTTTCATTTCTAACTTTATCAATCATAGTTATTAATGATGCTTTAGTAAGTGTATCAATTTTTTCTGGAGAATGAATAATTTGTAAATTAAGTTCTAAATTCTCTACACATACTTTAAAGTCATGTAACTCTCTTCGGGTACTATCTTGTCTACTATACTTCGCTAATTTATATGCCGATTTGCTACTCAGAAACACCCCTAGGAATGCTCCTATTAAAGTAAAAACTCCTGATATTATTGCTGGTATCATTACATCAGGTTTTTGCATTACTTCTAACCATTCACTCAAAACTTTCCACCTCTTCCCTTCGCATTCGCTTAATCTTGCCCTGACGCGTCACAATCCAATGTTTTAGTACAGTTCAATAATAGGCACATTGTCAGCGTTTCGGCATCCTGGGACTATGCCACATGGAAAGCGCCATGTATCATGTAGTTACACAGGAAAGCCCTGTCATCTACGCGCTTGTATCGGTTCAAGTAGCTCATACAATTTCCGAAGTGAATTTTAAAAATAAAATTCGACGTACCACGGGACTCGTCACCCCCTCTTTTCCACAACCATAATTTCCCTGTTAAATAAAAAAGAGACCTAATGAGCGATAAAATATTGAATTTTGCAACAAATTTTTCTTATCATTTACTTTTAATCATTTTGTTAATCGCTACTAACATATCATTATTTTGCTTAAGAAGTTCAATCTCTTTATCCGATATTTCTTCAACAACTTGGTATTGACTTTGCGTAAGATGAGCTATTTCGCCTTGATCGTCTTTAATAAGCACCTGATTAACATTCGCTACTCTGTACACTGTATAGGCCTTTTCCAACGATACATTATTGAATGTGTTTGCTCTATTCGGCCTTAGCGTTTTAATATCTGTAGGAATGTACAAAATCCTAATTAAATCATTCACCTGAGGCTTTATCTTAAAGCTTTGATATTTTTTCAACTGACCTTCTGAATTCACTAATTTGAATATACTCATCCTACATCCCTCCATCATAAATTTGATAGTAGAAAAATTATTTTTTGCTTAAACGTTCTCTAGCGGCATCGAAATCTTCATTTTCTCTTATCTCTATTTTTTTGATTAGCCAATTATATTTATCCATAATTCTCTCTTTTTTTTCCACATTCATCTCTCGAGCTTTTATCTCATTAATAATTTCTTCAACTTTTGTTTTTAATACAGGCAGTTTTGCGCTTTTCTCATATTTCGTTTTAACTATATATTGAAATAGGTCAGCATAGTACCTTCCATCGTCATCTATAGCATAGTTATAAAACACCAATTGCTCATTGTCTTTGACATCCAATTTCTCAACAATTGACTCGTCTAATATGACACGAGGATAGACAGCTTCTCTTTCTTCTAAAGTCGCAGCTAGATTTAGTGCTGGGCCAAAAATAGTATTAGTTTCTTTATTATAATAAATATCTCCCAAAACCATTGCTCCACGTATTACAACTTTATAGTTCAGTAAAAGGGTATTTTGCGCACGTTGAACAGCATCCAGCAAATTATTAACATAATCAGTGAAGTCTGATTTTTCATCCCCCCCCATATCTCGATGGGGCTCGAATATTTGAATAATAGAATCCGAAAAATTAATACTGTAACAGTTCTCAAATGGCTGTTCGGAAGATAAGTATACTGTTCTTAAAATATCATCTATCAGTCCAGGAGTATTGTTATCAATCAAATCTTTAAAACCGAGAATATCGAAGAAAATAACGATTTTTTGGCTATATTCAACACTTCGTTCGTTGTTCATATTTATCATTCCTCACTTTTGTGCTCTTGAATAGCGTCAATTACTCTTTAGTTCATTATACCTCAATTACCACAATAACCAATTATCAATAGCCGGTTTACTACTTATAGATTACGGACGCTCATCATCACGGTCATTGAGCCAATTGTAGAAAGGCACAGGACGTACATTTGAAGCCTTGTCCTCCACCTGCAAAGTATTTACCTTCTTATTTACAAGGCGTTCCACAACCTTGCTGTACGCTCCCACAAACACCGCTCTCAATGTACTGCTCACCTTGCCCCCGCAAGCGTCTAGGAGAGAATTCATATGGCTAAGAAAAAGAAATCAATAATTGAAAGTTACGAACTGAAAAACGGTGAGAAACGTTACATGTTTCAGTTATACATCGGTGTCAATCCGCTAACAGGAAAAGAACAAAGAACAACTAGACGAGGCTTTAAAACACAAAAAGAAGCCCAGTTGGCTCTATCTCGCTTACGACTGGAGATAGACAACGGGACTTTCAGAAAAGTATCGGTTGAAACTTATCAAGATTTGTATAATTTGTGGATTGTACAATATGAAAAGACTGTTGAGCAAAGCACATTTGTTAAAACAAATGAGCTTTTCGATAATCACATCTTACCAGTGATGGGCAAATATAAGATAGATAAAATCAACGTAGATGTGTGTCAGAAACATGTGGATGAATGGGCTGTGAAGTTGAAGAAGTTTCGCGCGATAAAAGCGTATGCATCGAGGGTCCTAGACTTTGCGATTAAACGCGGCTATATAGAAACAAATCCGTTTACCTATGTAGATATGCCTGCCGCTGCTTCTAAGAAGGTTGTTGTAACCAATGAAGATGAAGCAGAGAATTTTTATACTCGGGAGCAACTTATCAAGTTCCTATCTTGCTTAGAACAAGAAAGTAACTACAAAGCGTATGCTCTCTTCCGATTACTAGCGTTCAGTGGCATGCGTAAAGGTGAAGCGTTGGCCCTTACGTGGAATGACCTGAACTTAACAACAAACGATCTACGCATTAATAAAGCACTTTCACGAGGTAAGGATAACAAGCTTTATGTGAAATCCACAAAGACAGGCGTTGCCCGTACAATCAAAATGGATGATAACACAGTGGCCATCTTGAAGGTGTGGAAGAAAAAGCAGAAGCAAGATTATTTAATACCGGGCTTTAATACGTTGCAGCCGAAGCAACTTATTTTTAGTAATGAGCGCAACGAATACATGCAGCCTACAAAGACACGCAAGTGGATTGTACATGTACAGGATAAATATGAGCTAGGCACAATCACAACTCATGGTTTACGTCACACGCATTGTTCATTGTTATTTGAAGCTGGCGCAAGCATTAAAGAAGTACAGGACCGTTTAGGCCACACGGACATACAAACGACAATGAACATCTACACACACGTTACGAAGGAAGCGAAAGAAGAAGCAATACTTAAGTTTACCAACTACATTAAAATGTAGATAAATGACTACGGGTTTGAATACGGTTGAATACGGTTCAATGAAGTCTGATGAACTAAGTAAAAAGAAAAAACCCTTGATATACAAGGGTTTTGACGTTGTTTGACACTCAATGAATTTGTACTATGGAGCATAGGGGGCTCGAACCCCTGACCTTCACACTGCCAGCGTGACACTCTCCCAGCTGAGCTAATGCCCCGAATCTTTGGTACAATAAGGATTATAGCAATAAGCTTCGAAAAAGACAATAGGCAGGAGGAACGTCTATATGCAGCATGCAGAGAGAGAAATTACCGGACCCGTTGCGTTATGTAACGACAAAGGGTTATTAAATCCGGAAGCAATCGGTTTCGCACGTCAGCCTTTCATCCAGAGTAATTTGAAGAACCATTTCATGCGTAAGAAGAAGTGGAATTATTGGTGTGTGTACGGGGAAGATTTACTGTTTTCCGCGACGATTAGCCATCTCGATTATGCAGCTGTCTGCTTTGTCTATATTCTGGATTACGAAACGCAACGTTTTTATGAAAAACAAATAACAATTCCAATCGGACGAAATGTGAAGATGCCTGAGAATGTACTGGATAGCGTCAAGTTCGTGAATGATAATCTGACCGTTCAAATCATACATATCCAAGGTGAAACACATCTGTCCGTAACAATTCAAGACTTTGATAATGAAGTTCTTCATGCAGATTTCAATATTGCTCATCCTATCGACGATGAATCGTTGAATGTCGTTATACCTAAAAGTCGGGATATTTTTCAATTCACCGCAAAGCATCATTCATTGCCGACATCAGGATTTGTTAAAATCGGTGACAAACGCTACGATTTTAACCCAGAATACAGTTTTGCTGTTCTCGATTACGGCAGAGGCGTCTGGCCTCGCAAAGCAGAATGGAACTGGGCAATGGCCTCACAACGTCTCGGCGGTCGCCGTATTGGGCTTAACTTCGGCGGTAAATGGACGGACGGGACGGGCATGACTGAAAACGCAGTGTTTGTTGATGGAGCAATGACCAAAGTTCACGAAGATGTCCTATTCACCTATGACAAAATGAACTTTATGACGCCCTGGAAAATCCGTACAAAGTTTACTGATACCGTCGACATGACCTTTACACCATTTTTTGAACGAGTTTCTTTGACCAATGTCCGGCTCGTACGCACTGAAGTCCATCAAGTGGTTGGCTATTTTGAGGGGACCGTACGCTTACAGGACGGTTCCATGCTACAAATCCGTAACATGCTCGGGTGCTCCGAAGAACACATTGCCAAATGGTAAAATCCGATAGTATCCTTTGCACTTTATATTTCCTTCTTACTGACCGGCTAAAATGCCGGTTTTTTTAAATTGAATTGAGACTTTTGTTTAGAAAGTTTGTTTTTAGGCAAATTAATAAGTATGAGTACAAATAGGAAAGGCAGTGATTTTTATGAAAAGCTTAAATGTTTTAGGTGTGGCCTTAATTTCGGGTGCATTGCTGTTAGGTGCGTGTGGAAACCTCGGGAAAAATGCGGATAAGCCGAATCGAGAAGAGGCAGATGTTACTCTTGAACGTGAGAAGGAAGGCGGTTCCATCGAAACGGGTGATGGATTCGGCTTTAATACATTCGATCTTGAAATCGACGTCGACGGAAAAGATGCAATTGACGTTGATTATAATGTCGAGAAAAAAGCGGAAGCGGAGTATGAAAATAAATTAATGAATATAAAAGTGAAAGATAATGAAGCGATGGATGAGCTTAATTTGCTCTTTTTAGACATTCGTATTACGAAAGACACGCCTGAAAAAGAAGTGATTGATAAAATCCTCCAGTGGTATGGCTTAGATTCATACTCAAAATTCGATCTTGAAGTCGAATTTGACGATGGAACAACACTTGATATTGAAAATGTAAAATAAAATAGGATAACTCTAAACTTGAAAGTGAAAAGTGTTCGATGTTGCTAACAGGACAAAAATCGAGTTTTAAAAAACTTATTATTCTATAGAAAGAGGCTACAAGGACAAGTATCCTTGTAGCCTCTTTCTGTTTAGACAAACCGCTTCTGCTTTTCTTTATGTCTAGCTACAGGCGCCAGCCCCTCGGGGTCGCAAGTCATTTTGCTGTGGGGGCTAAACGGCGCCTTCCACTTTTCTTTATGTCTAGCTACAGCGGCCAAACGCTTGGGTCATAAGTCGTTCCGGCTAGGAAGGATTGAAATGCATCCTTCCCGGGCAAAGTACGCCACTTCGCCGGTACGTCTTATGCCTGTCGCGTCTGTGCAGGCCGCTTCCGCTTTTCTATACTTTCGATTCTAGTAGCATGTTATAAAATACGCCTTGCTGTTCAATCAATTCTTCTTGGTTTCCGGATTCAATCAGTTTCCCTTGTTCCATGACATAGACAGTATTTGCTTTCCGTACTGTGTTCAATCTATGTGCAATGACGAAACTGGTTCTGCCCTCCATAAGGCGATCAAGGGCTTCTTGGATTTCCAGTTCTGTCACAGTGTCAATGCTGCTTGTTGCTTCATCGAGTAATAAAAGGACCGGGTCTGCAACGAGTGCTCTCGCGATTGACAACAACTGCTTCTGACCTTGAGAAATCTCACCGCCATCCGCTGTCAATACAGTGTCATAGCCATTTTCCAACCGACTAATGAAACTGTGCGCATTGGCCTGTTTTGCCGCTTTGATGACCTCTTCATCTGTTGCATCAAGTTTTCCATAACGGATATTTTCAAGTACTGTCGCTTCAAAAAGAAATGGGTCTTGCAAGACGAATGCAGTCTGACTGCGAAGCGTTTTTCGCGGCAATTTGCTAATCGGAATGCCATCGATGTAGATTTCTCCTTTATCGACTTCATAGAACCTGGCAAGCAACTGCATAATGGTTGTTTTCCCTGCGCCTGTTGCCCCGACAAATGCAGCCGTTTCCCCTGCCTTTACATGGAATGATAAATCATTAATGGTATAGCCGTCTGTTTCGACTGCATAGCCAAAGGAAACGTTGCGGAATTCTACGTCCCCTTGTAGGGCCATATCCGCATATTCTGTCGCTTCATCCTTCTCAACCGGTTCATCCATGATTTTGAAGACCCGCTCCGCTCCCGCGATTGCCGATAGGACCGTGTTGAATTGGTTCGCGAGATCATTAAGCGGACGTGTAAACTGGCGTGCGAACTCCGAAAAAATAACGATTGTTCCGACCGTTACAATTCCGTCTCCTTTTAGTGCTAGCAATCCCCCCACGCCTGCAACGACCGCAAAACTCGCGTTGTTCAACATATTCATCACTTTTGGTATAAAACCTGAATAAGTCAATGCCCAGAAACCGGTGCGGCGAAGGCGGCCACTTTTCTCTGCAAACTCTTCCATTACACGTTCTTCCTGAGAAAATGCTTTGACAATACGCTGACCGGAAATCGTCTCTTCGATCATTCCGTTCAATTCACCTACCGCCTGCTGTTGTTCTTTAAACAACAGGCCTGTACGACGTGTAATCCACCGAATCGCGACGAACATCACTGGCACAATAATCATCGTCAGCAATGTCAGCAGCGGGCTTAAGTAAAGCATGACCGCAAATGTTCCTGTCAGCGTCAAAATGCTTGAAAACACTTGAATGAAAGATGAATTCAGTGTTTGGCTGACGTTTTCTATATCATTTGTGATGCGGCTCATCAGTTCTCCGTGCTGCCGTTTATCGAAAAATGTGACCGGTAACTTTTGAAGATGCGCAAACAGGCTCGTCCGTAATCGGAAGACAGTTTGCTGGGCAATGCCGACCATCCAATAGTTCTGGAAATACATCGCAAGTGATAAGCCGATGTAAATCGCGATCAGTAACCCGATATTGCCACCTACCCCCGCGAACTCCATTGGAATAATATAATGGTCAATAATTTTACCAATCATCAACGGTCCTAGCAGCGCTAAGACTGAACTGACGAAAACAAGCGCAAGGACAGCAATGAGCAGACCCCGTTGTTCATCGACAAGTTTCCAGATGCGAAAGAGAACCGATTTCCAGTTACTCGCGCGTTCTTTTTTCTTTTTTCCTTTGCCTTGAATATCCTCTTTGGATAGAATCGGCTCGTAGCCGAACGGTTTACGAATTGCGCGTAACATCGGCTGCCACCTCCTCATCGGATTGAGATTCCGCGATTTTCCGGTACAATGCGGACTGCTCCATCAAGTCCTCATGCGTTCCGTAGCCTACAACTTGCCCTTCATCCAAAAGAAGGATCTTGTCAGCTCCTTGTGCGGTCCGGATCTTCTGCGTGACAACAAGCATTGTCGCTACTTCTCCTTCAAGCGCATCCCATAATGCCGTTTCTGTTTTCACGTCCAACGCACTAGTACTGTCGTCAAGAATAAGAATGGACGGTTTCCGGACGAGCGCCCTTGCGATGGATAGACGCTGTTTCTGTCCGCCAGATAAGTTCACACCTTTTTGCCCGACCCGGGTACCATATTTCAGCGGGAACAAGTCAATGGATTCGTGGATTTGCGCTTTTTTAGCCGCCTCCTCCAGTTCGTCGACATGCGCCTCCGTATCACCCCATGATAAGTTGTCCAAAATCGACCCTGTGAATAAAATCGATTGCTGTGGAACGAATCCGATTGTATCTCTCAAATCTTTCAGCGGCCAATCTTCCACTTCTGTTCCGCTGACATAGATTCCCCCTTGTGTTTTTTCAAAGATACGTGGAATTAAATTAAGCAATGTAGATTTTCCGGATCCCGTTGCCCCCATAATGGCGAGCTTTTCCCCCGGTGAAACATGGAATGACACGTTATCCAAGATCGGTTCTTGCTTACCCGGATACATGAACGATACGTTCTCGAAGCGCAAATCACCTTCATTGTGCAATAGTCCTGTGCTTTCTGAACTATGAATTTCCAAGTCTTCATTCGCAAGTAACACTTCTTCCATCCGTTCAGAAGATGCTTTTGCACGTGAAAATGCCACAATGATAAATGAGAACATAGAGAATGCCCCCGTCATGCGCATTGCGTAATTGACGATTGCAACTAGTTCCCCCACTTGTGCGCCTCCATCGCGTACTTCAATCGCTCCGAACCATAACACCGCCATTAGACTGGCATTCATGACAAATAGAAGGATTGGTAAAATGAGCTCCATCGTCCGCATTGCTTTGACAGTATCTTTTCTTAACAGGTCGGATACTTTTGAAAAGCGACTGGCTTCATACGCACCGCGTAAAAATGCTTTTATAAGTCGTACAGCCTGTAAATTTTCCTGAATGACCCGGTTTACACGGTCAAGCCTTCTCTGGACTCCGGAAAAATAATTGACCCCTTTTTTTGCCATGAAATAGAGGAAAATCAGCAGAAATGGTGCTCCTACTACGAGGAATAATGCTAGTTTTACATTGACGAAAAAGGCCATAATTAAACTTCCGATCACGAGCAATGGCGCACGCATCATAATTCGCAGCCCCATAAACAGGACGTTTTGAGCCATTGTGACATCACTTGTCAAGCGTGTAATGAGGCCCGCAGTTGGGAACCTAAGGAACGTCGCCATGGAAAAAGCCTGTACTTGGCGAAAAAGTGCCTGTCGCAAATCAAATCCAAAACTTTGTGCGGCATGTGCAGCAAAGAAAGAATTGATGGCCCCCGAAAAGAAAGCAACAAACGCCAATGCCATCATGACGCTTCCCCATGTCCAAATTACTGTCTCATTGCCCGCCATAATGCCATCATCGATAATTTTTGCGATGAGCATAGGCTGAATCAGCTCTACTGATAATTCCAATAACATAAGAAACAAAGCGATTACGATTGGCCACTTGTATGGCAATGCATAAGAAAAAACTGTCTTCATCTTTTTGACCCCCAAAAACTCTTTCGTTTTACGAATTACTTCTCGATAGAACTTATTATGCCATAGCTGTAGAGCTGTGTATAGCCAATTCGACTGAATTGTAGGATATCTTAAAATCGTTTGATGATGCCTGAAGTCCTACTTCGGGATACGCTCACAAAAAGTACCAAAAACCTTTTTAACAGTTGTATTTCATTTTCCATTCACGTATAGTACATTACAACAGTAATGTACTATATAGTGGGAGGTGACGTGAGTGCTTAACATGGACGGTTCGAAACCAATTTACGTCCAAATTGCGGAATGGATTGAAACGGAAATAATCGATGGTACTCTTTCGCCCGATGAAAAAGTCTATTCCCAATACCAACTTGCAGAACTCTTCAATATAAATCCCGCCACAGCCGGCAAAGGGCTTACGTTATTGCTCGAAGCGGAAGTTGTCTACAAGCGGCGCGGTCTGGGGATGTTTGTCATTCCTGATGCCCGCAGTAAACTGCTCGCCAAACGAAAAGAAGAAACACTGCGGCGACTAATTGAAGAACTGCTCAATGAGGCTACGCTTCTTGGTGTCGATGATACACATCTGCTATCGATGATAGAAGCGGAGCGTAAGCGAAAAAAGGGGGAATAAACATGACGGTAATTGAATTTAACGATGTGACGAAGACATATGGCAAACGTACGGTGTTAGACAAAATGAATTTCAGTATCCGTCAAGGTGTTCTTACGGGAATCATCGGGCGAAACGGTGTCGGCAAATCTACACTGATGAAAATCGTTGCAGGACATATCCAATCCTCATCCGGTGATGTCCATGTCTTTTCAGACAACCCCTTCAACAGTTTAAAAGTATCTGCAAATTCTATTCTTGTTGACGATACAATGAGTTTTTCTGACAAACTGACACTGAAGGATACTCTAAAAGAAGCGGATCGTTTTTATCCGAATTGGGATGCGCCACTCGCACAGCGGCTGTTCGATTATTTCAGCTTCCACTCTAACGCCCGGCATAACGACCTTTCTAAAGGTAAAAAAAGCACGTTCAATGCCATTATCGGTCTTGCTTCTCATTGTCCGTTAACGATTTTTGACGAACCGACAACCGGGATGGATACCGTTGTGCGCAAAGACTTTTATCGTGCGTTACTGAAAGATTACATCGCTCATCCACGGACAATTTTAGTATCTAGCCACCATCTTGAGGAAATTGAAGACTTGCTTGAAGATATTCTTTTAATTCATAACAAAAATGTACTTTTTCACGGCTCCATCACAGAGTTACAGGAAATGTTTGTCAGTTTAATTGGTAAAAACGATAAAATGCTTGTTCAGGTTGCGGAAAGAGAGACTTTCGGCAGCCAAATGAATGGTTCTTTCAGAGAGATACTTGTTAAAAATACCTTCACTCCCGATGAAATAAAACGTCTAAACGGAGAGGGCATCAAAATAACCCCTGTCTCTGCAAACGATGCTTATGTTGCACTGACAATCGGCAAAAAAGGAGGAATCGATCATGTATTTAACGGAACCCCGGCTGACTGATGTCGTTAAAAAGCAACTTTCCCATAAATTAAGTGCCTATTCGGGCGCCTTTAACTCACTTCTCGTTATGCAACTAATTGCTATCCTTCTTGGCTTCTCAACCGGCGGAGGTGGCTCCAGTAACGGAGGTACATTGACTATAGACTATAGTTATTCAACCGGAGATACGTCCCTTATTTTCACATTCCTTTGGGCATTGTCTACGGGAGCCCTAATCACAACTGCGGCCTACCGGAATGATGCATTTTCACTCGTGTCAAATCGGATCAGCCATAATATATCCAGCTTTCTTTTTTTGCTGTTCGCGTCTGCTATTGGCGGGGTTCTAGCAGCCCTTGCAGGATCCATTATTAAATTTACCTCTTTACTTCAAAATAATGCTTTGTTTCTTGAATCGTCAGGACTATTCAGCTCTCCAGCTGATTTCTTCGTAAGAATCCTAACGTCGGTTCTTTACACAATCCTTTTTGCGGCTCTAGGTTATATGGCGGGTTCATTCATCCAACGCAGCAAGCTTATCATTCCACTTTTAATTGCCGCACTCTTCGTTTTGCCTCAGCTTGGCTTAAATATCGGCGGCGTTGACCTAATTGCAAGGATTATCGCTTTCTTTGGCACTGAAACGTCATTACTGGTTTTCCTCGCAAAAGTAGTTGTGTCAATCTGCATATTCTTCGCAGTTTCCATCACGGTCACGAATAAAATGGAGGTGAGAAAATAATGCTTGGTCTCTTACTTTTCATTTCTATAGGTTTAATAATTCGATACTTCTGGCATTCAGCAAAAAAGTCTGCGCGTCGGATGAATAAAAAATGGACATATGTATTTCTCGCAACGTATGCAGCCATTTTAATCATTGCAACAATTTCCTTAGAACTGATTGATACTGATGCTTTAAACGATCATCCGAAAGTGGAATCAAATGAGGTCAGCTATGTTCTCGATGCTCCTTTACAAAAAGAAGACCTTGATTCAATCGACGCCGCCGAAATTCTCGATAAACGAACACATCCGGTAAGAGATACACTTCGAATGACTGCACAAGGCAACGATATCAATTCAACAATAATTGTAGAACGAAAAAATGAGAATGATGGAGTAATTGATGAAACAATTATCAAACCCCTTCTTGTAATAGGTGGTGTCGATTTCTCAGATCAACTTAACTACAAAATACCTGAATGGACAGCTGATTCGGTAACGTTCCTACAACCTCCCCTCACAGAAATAACATATTCTTTTTATCGTGAAGCCTATCTATTGAGTCAGTTTACACATGCATCCGAGCAAAGAAATCTTTCTTATAGTAAGTTAGACCGTCAAATTACTATCCATTTACTCGTCCCGAAAGATTTAATCATCGCCGCGGACGACCAGCTGCACATCAACTATATAACTGAATAAGAAAAGCGCAAGGCGCCCGCTAGACGCGACGGGCATAAGTCAATCCAGCGACGTGGCGTTCTTTGCCACATAGCTGGATTGCTTATGACCCGAGCGGCTGGCGCCTGGAGCTAGACACTGTTCCAAGTCAAAAAACTTATACTTTCTTTTAACAAAAGGACCGGCACCCAATGGGAACCGGTCCTTCCGCTTTTCTACGCCTTCGCTTTGCTACCCGCAATCGATAGCCAGGTTACTCCGATAAGCATGATTATCGCTCCCGCAAATTGCCACATGCCAAGCACTTGACCAAACCAGATGACGGAAATGACCATCGCTGTCAGCGGTTCGAAGCTCGATAATATACTTGTTTCCACCGGGGATATGTATTTCATGCTGCTCATGAACAAAATGAATGCAACGGTTCCAACAATAGTGACGAATAGGAGCATGCCTGCTATCGTCCAATCTGCTAAATAGTTCATGTGGGTAACGACTGTCAGTGGATTTGTAACGAAAAGCGTTCCTCCTCCGATAATCATTCCCCAGCCAATCGCTAGCAGAACCCCCCATTCTTGCATAAGCCGGACAGGGTATAACGTGTAAAAGGAGAATGCAAAACCAAGTGCAATTCCCCATAATACCGCAATTTTACTAAGCGCAAAGCCGGAGAATGACCCGTTTGTCAACAAAAGAAGTAATCCTGCCAGTGTCACTATCATTCCGAGTACCTGTGCAACTGGCGGCCAAGTTTTTTGCGATGCTGTTACAAATACGATAATGAAAATGGGCGCCAGGAACTGGAACAATGTCGCAATGACGGCATTACTTGTATTGATGGACGCAGCAAATGTGTATTGGACTCCAAGCATACCGAATATCCCAAAAAGCAGAAGTTGGCGGGCCCACACTTTTTGCCGCCATGGAAGCATGATGCGTTTTCCTTGTATCTTCAGCATAATAAGCAGGAAGGTACCCGCCAATAGGAGGCGAACTGTAAGCATGAAGGAAACCGTCATCTCACTGTTCAACAAAATCCATTCCATCATAGGACCTGTAGCACCCCAAAGCATGGCGCCCGAGATAATCAGAACAATTCCTTTCAATCTCTCCATCTATCTCTCCCCTAATCTAACTATTTATCTTTAAATACGCATAATTGTTATTGATTTGTCACTTTCATGATGTACAGGCAACAGAACTTCTCTATACTAGAAGTATCTATCATCCAAAAGGAGGCATTTATTATGAAGCCCGACTATGGACAATTCGTGCCGGAACTGCCGGACATTATGAAAAGTCTTGAACAATTTTATATGGTGACCCGAACCGATGGTGAAGGTTCTATCACTTATACAAATAAGAACTTCTTGGAAATAAGTAAATGGACACCAAAACGAGTGATTGGAAGGACACTTTGGCAAATGTTTCCTGAAACGGACGCCAGCCAAAAGCAGGCTCATGTTATTTGGGACTGCGTGATTGCCGGAACTACATGGTCCGGTACAGTTGAAAAAATAACACGCGACGGAGAACCATACTTTGTAAATATGATTGCTATTCCAATCATGCCGACCGAAGAAGAACCGTTTTCTGCCACCTTTCTCGAATTGAACATTACCGAAGACATACAATTACGGGACCAACTCCAACAGATTGCATTCATCGACTACGAGACCGGACTGATGAGCCGTTACAAACTTGAAAAGACTGTCAATGATTTCATTGAAGAGGGAAAACATTTCTCATTCGTTTTTATAACCATCGATCACTATTATACATTGAAAGATCTTCAATCGTCCGAATCGAAGATAGAGCTTATCAAATCATTTTCGAATAGGCTTAAGCGTTATTTCCAGGACAACCTAATCGCCCGAATTGGTGTCAATGAATTTATCGTTCTAACCGCATTCGGCGAATGGTATGTGCAAGGCTTCCTTCTATTCTTGGAGCAGCAACCAATCTACATCGATAATATCGCTATTCCCATATCTGTCAGCGGAGGCGTGGTCCGCTATCCTGAAGACCAGAAAACATACAATCATTTAATGAAGGCTGCATTGATCGCTACAAAAGATGTTATCGAACATGGCGGCGGTAAGATTTCTTCACTCACACCCGAATCACATAAAGTGCTAAACAGGCGTGCAATCATTGACCAAAAAATGTTCACTGCTCTAGATCATAACAATTTACAAGTCGTCTACCAACCACAATTTGATCTTGCATCCGGTAAAGTAACGCTTTACGAGGCGCTCGTTCGCTGGGAAGATAATGATCTCGGTATGATTATGCCTGATGAGCTTATCCCAATTGCAGAAGAGAACGGTCTAATCCATGACATTGGAGCCTTTGTACTTGAAGAAGCCGCCACACTTGCTGCCCATTGGAATCGAAAAGATCGGCATGCATCCATTTCAGTAAACACTTCTGTTCGCGAATTCAGTAATACACAGATGAAAGACAAAGTTATAGACATTCTTAATGAGACAAAATGTCCCGCAAGTTGCATACAACTGGAAATAACCGAGAAGTTCGCTTTTCAAGCCGAAGAGGAAAGTTCAATTATCCTTCAGATGAAAGAACTTCAAGACGCCGGAATCCAGTTCGCACTAGATGATTTCGGGACCGGTTATGCGTCATTCCGGTATATGCAACATCTACCGATTACAAAAGTGAAAATCGATAAGCTATTTGTCAACTCTTTAACGACACAGCCAAAGACGCAGCAACTTGTCGAAGGCATGATACGCTTCAGCAAATCAATGGGATTATATGTAATTGCAGAAGGTGTTGAAACGAAAGAGCAGTATAATCTTCTTGAAAAGATGGGCGTAGATGCTATCCAAGGCTATTATATCGGCATGCCAGTTACTTCGGATGACATCAAATTTGAAGTTATAAAATAAAAAACGGAGTGGCTCTAATCAACAGAGCACTCCGCTTTTCTTATGCTATTTTCCCTCGTTTCCTCCCAATGCCTGACCGAAAGATGAGCTGAATGATGACTTCTGCGAAGACAAGTCCCATAGCAATCGCCCCGGACACCATGAAAGCTCCCGATGCAAATGAGATGGCTAGTAAATATTCTTTTTCAACAATATGCCGCATCGCATTATACGCCATCCCGCCCGGCACGAGCGGTATGATTCCGGCAACACTGAATATGATCATCGGTGTACGGAAACGCTTGGCAAAAATATGCGCAACGAGAGCTACCATGAAAGCCCCCAGAAAAGAAGCTTGAACCGGATCACCCGATATTCCATTAAACACGCTATAAATAAGCCAACCAGTCATCCCTACGAATCCGCAATAGAATAACATTTTACGGGGGGCATTAAAAATGATCCCAAATCCTGTTGCAGCAAGGAAACTGAGTACCGCCTGTATAATCCACGTCAATACGCCACCTCTTTTCCATTCAAAAAGATAATACGAGTGCAACCCCCGCCCCTATTGCAAATGCAGTCAGAAATGCCTCTGCGCCTTTTGACAAACCAGACATGAAATGCCCCGCCATCAAATCGCGCACAGCATTCGTAATGAGAAGACCTGGAACAAGCGGCATGACCGATCCGATAATTATTTTATCGAGCTCAAGACCTAAGCCCGTCTGTATTGCGGCATATCCAATAAGCCCTATAAACAATGATCCAACGAATTCCGCAAAAAATTTCACCCTTGTCAGCTCATGAATCTTAGTCACAATTACGTAGCCGACCCCTCCTGCACAGATTGCAGCAGGAACATCCATCCAAAGACCATTATATAAAATCAGAAAGCAGCCACTAGCCACAGCTGCTGCAATAATTTGCAGCCAAAGCGGGAACATGACATTCGCTTTTTCAATTTCTTGGAGCTTATTGTATGCTTCTTCAAGTGTGTACGCATTTGTGGATAGCTTACGTGAAACGTCATTAACAAGCGCTACTTTTTCAAGGTCTGTCGTCCGATTTTTTATCCGTATCAGTTTCGTGTGATGCGGACTGCCTGGTGAAAAGATAATCCCTGTCGGCGTGACGAAACTATGTGTAGCTGAGAGTTGCTGAGTTTCGGCCATTCGCGCCATTGTATCTTCTACCCTGTATGTCTCTGCTCCAGCCTCCATCATGAGACGCCCCGCGAGCAAACAGCAATCGATTGCCATTTCCTTCTCTACTACTGACATCATACGCCTCCCAGGAAAGCTCTTTTCAATCATCTTATCGGAGGATGGACCAAAAAACAATGAACAAAGTCGGAGACAGCAAGTTATCATCCACATACACAAGAAAGACTGCGTACATATGTGGATAAGATCAATAGCAAAACCACCTAAAACTTATGCTTTCATTTATCCAGGTCAATTTCTTAAATACCTTTTCCAATTAAAAATGCAAAATCTTATATGATTATTTGCTCCATTTTTTGTAAATATAAATTTCTAATCTCGTTGATTGTAGCGAAAGGCGGCGACTCCAGCGGGAATAGTTTGAGCTGAAGACCCCGCAGAAGCGTAGCGACGAGGAGGCTGAAGCCAAGCCCGCGGAAAGCGTCCGACTGAAGAGGAAATCAACCTCGTTCAATTTTTAAGGCTTATTGTTCTATTATGAACTTGACTCATTCACAAAACAATTCCTTTAAAATCGTTATCCACACGTTCATAACTTCTTTACGAACAGGAAAAGGTCCGGCACTTGGCCGAACCCTTTCACATTCAATCGATTGTCACACCGCCGATGGGCACGAATGTTTCAAGCGAGTAATTATTGATTTCCTTCATTGAAACAGTATATAAAACGTCTTTGCTATAAAGCATACGCTGAATTTCGCGCTCCCACTCCCCGTATTGCTCTCCGCTGCTTTTTACTTTCTGTAAATCTCCTTTCAGGACGATACCGCGTTCCGGTGTAATTTCGTAAACGAGGGCTCCTGAACTTTGAAAATCGATGTTCCGGTCTTTTCCGCTTTCATTGTAAATCGTTACTGGAAAACCATATAAATTTCGTTCTTTATGCTGGAACAATGCCTTGTGATCATATTGAAGCTGCGAATACGTTCCCCGTCCGCCAATGATTTCGGTATCCATCTCTTTCGGGTTATTGAAATCAGTGACATCAAACAAGGAAACCTTCATACCCTTTGTCAAGATGAGCGGCTCTCCGCCTTGCGGATTTTTTTCAGCAACTGTTTCATAACCAAAACCGATGAGATGGTTGTCATCAAGCGGATGTAAGTAGTTGCTAAAACCAGGTATTTTCAGTTCACCAAGCACCTTTGGAGCAGCCGGATTGGCCACGTCTATGACGAATAACGGATCCGTTTCTCGGAACGTTACCATATACGCTTTATCTCCCATGAAACGTGCTGAATAAATACGTTCCCCTTTTGCAAGGCCTTCAACGGAACCGGTGACATTCAGGTTTTCATCCAAAATAAAGAGATGGTTTTTAGATGGTTCTTTATCATTCCACATATCCCCTTCTGTTGTGACGACACGGAAATAGTTATCGTGTTCATCCATTGAAAACTGGTTGAGCAAATGCCCTTTCAGGGTAGCAGAACTATGAAAGGCAACATTTGTCTCGTTCAATGTGAACTTGAATAATTCACTGTTTGCAATGCCCGGATTCCAAATCATCTTATTGGCGGTAGATGCTTTTGTTTCGTAGATTGTCGCAGTGAGATATAAATTATTTTCTGTCATGTAAAGCTGCTCACTGCCGCCGAGATATCCTTTTGTTACGACTTTACTTTTTGTCGGTGATGAAAGATCGATAGCTGTAATAACAGAGTACGTCGGTTCCATAGCACCCGGCAAAATTGCAATATCTTTATAGTCAATCGGTTCGGAGTCTGTTCCTTCTATAGAGTCGTATACGCGGGGACGAAGCACTTCTCCATCAATTTCATTCATAATCCAGAAATTTGGTTGAACATTCGTTACAACATACAACATATCTCCTGTTTTCCGTGCACCATTCACATAACCTTCCGCACCGATTTCTCGGATAAGCGATGGTTTTTTCGGATTTGCAACATTATACATACGCATCATCGTCATTCCATTCATCGGAACCCCGATTCTATCTTTGGTATTTCTTTCATTGCGATACGGTTCAAATCGCTCACCGAGCACGATTAACGTGTTGCCATGCAGAAACAACTGAGAGGGGTAAAATTCTTCTTCCATTTTAATTTCCGAAGCTTTTTGGATTTTCTTTGGATTTCGAATATCGGTAATGGTGACTTTGTTATTGCCCATCACAGTATAAATATAATTACCGTCTGTCTTAACACTATCCGCTTCATCTACGCCTTCGACTTGATTGTTTGTTGTCGAATGATTTCCACCGTCAGATTTTGCAGATTCAGAAGTATCAGCCTTAGACACCTCTGCACTTTCAAGTTCTATTGCTTCACTGCGATTTTTTGGTTGCATGGCCCTTACCCGTTCGAAATAGGCTTTCAACTCTTTTGCCGATGCGACAGATTCGATTGTTTCATGGATAGTGAATTTGATTTCATCATTTGGAAGCCTTTTTAAGGCTTTATCATTAATTGCGTTTTTTTTGACATGAAGTGTATATGAACCCGGTGCAAGCCCATTGACATGTAATGTCTCTCCTTTATCTTTAAGTGTTACATCTGCGGTTACTCGCTTGCCATTTTGATCGGTTACATATAAATCATCCGATCCCAATGCACTCTCTTTCAAAGGTGCAGAGAAACTTGCTTGCCATCCTTGATTGGAAAGTGCACTATCAGATGCCGTCACAAACACTTTATTATTAAAAAACACCAAAGAAATTGTGAATACTGTAATAAACGCCGTGATAAAAAGCCAACTAACCTTTTTTCTCAATTTGACCAACCCTTTCCTTTTCGTTTAGTACACCATTAGACTGTGATAGAGCAATTTGGTTTCACTAATTGGAAAATTTTTATTACTTGTTTATTACGCTAAGAACATATCGATTGAATTGGTTATTCGTTCTTATAATGGGCGACTCTATTATTAATGACAAGCTACTTTTCTTTTAAATGAACTTACCAAGGCTGTTCCGTACGTCGGTATTTTATCGACATATAGAACAGCCCTTTTTTAATTCGGATGGGAAAGTTGTTTGCGGAGCGATCATAAAACTATGCAAACCGATCATATCCAATGCCTGACCAATCATAATACTTCGCCAACCGATCATATCCAATGCCTGACCGATCATAAAACTTCGCCAACCGATCATATCCAATGCCTGACCAATCATATAACTCCGCCAACCGATCATAACCAACCCCTGACCGACCATAAACCCCCGCCAACCGATCATATCCAACACACGCTTAATTCCGGCAGAATGATTTCCGTGTCGAGGTCCACCTTATTCACGTAGCTTACGTTTCACCACCTAAGCTTGTTGGGTATCCTTGAAGTATATCCTCATTTAATCGAAAGGTTGGATAGCCATTGGAAACTACTGAAACAATCAAAAAGTCAAAACGAAATTTAAAACCCTATTGGATCGCGCTTGCGTTCATTGTCATGATCATTATCATGTTTCTTCCAAATTCAGGTGATTTGCCTGTAATGGGGCAGCGTGCACTTGCTATTTTAGCGTTTGCGGTTATCCTTTGGATGACGGAAGCTGTTGCCTATCCGGTAAGCTCCGCGATGATCATCGGCCTACTTGCTGTTACGCTCGGTCTTGCGCCGGATATGGCGAATCCCGATGTCATGCTAGGTACAAAATCTGCTCTTCAAATGGCCCTTGGCGGATTCTCCAATTCGGCAGTTGCTCTTGTTGCCGCGGCTTTATTTTTAGCTGCTGCAATGCAGGCGACAAATCTTCACAAACGGCTGGCGCTCTATATCCTGTCAAAGGTTGGAGTTAAAACGGGTGCTATCGTGTTCGGTGCGATTATCGTATCGATTGTGCTTGCGTTCTTTGTGCCAAGTGCAACTGCACGGGCGGGAGCAGTCGTTCCTATTCTTCTTGGAATGGTCGCCGCATTCGGGTTGCCCCATAATAGCCGTCTCGGCGCACTTCTCGTCATCACTGCCGTCCAGTCAGTCTCAATCTGGAATATCGGGATTAAGACTGGTGCCGCACAAAATATGGTTGCACTCGGTTTCATTGAAAAAGAAATGGGTGTATCTATCTCTTGGGGCGCATGGTTCCTGTATGCAGCGCCATGGTCCATCATCATGTCAATCGCACTTTATTTCATCATGATTAAACTGATTAAGCCAGAAACGCAAGTTGTCGAAGGCGGAAAAGAATTGATCCAGGGCCAGCTGAAAGAACTTGGTCCGATGAAATCTTCCGAGAAACGTTTGGTTGTTGTTGCCCTCGCGCTACTGTTCTTCTGGTCAACAGAACAGGTACTTCACCCATTTGATACGACGACCGTTACACTTGTCGCCATTGCCATCCTTCTTTCTCCGAAGATTGGCGTATTCGATTGGAAAACAGTTGAAAAACTTATTCCTTGGGGAACAATTATCGTCTTTGCAGTAGGGATTGCACTCGGTACCGTTCTCTTAGATACAGGCGGCGCTCAATGGCTGTCCAATAGGGTCTTCGGTGCAATGGGGCTCGAAAATATGCCACTTCTTGCAACGATTGCATTACTGTCACTATTCAACATTCTCATTCACCTAGGTTTCGCCAGTGCGACGAGCTTGTCATCGGCACTTATCCCGATTTTCATCGCACTTACAACGACGATTTCCTTGGATGCGAACAGTGTCGGATTTGTCTTGATTCAACAATTCGTTATCAGTTTCGGATTCCTTCTTCCCGTAAGTGCACCACAAAACATGCTTGCTTACGGCACCGGCGCATTTTCGGTAAAGGATTTCCTGAAATCAGGTATAGCGCTCACAGTTATCGGTTATTTACTAATATTGCTGTTTAGTGCCACGTATTGGAAATGGATTGGACTTCTATAATAAAAAACGAGTTACTCGGACATTGACTGTCCAAGTAACTCGTTTTATTTCGATTTAAATCGCTCAGTCTTGTCCCAGCCAATTATTTGGCGATTTTTCTTCGCTTTTATATAAAATATTAGACTGCGTACGAACAAATAAGAAAACAGTTGCGCGTATGTAAAATACATAATGACACTGACAAAAACATTAACCAGCGAAAAGGTTCTTTGACTTGCCTGAGCCGCGAATAACTGTGCTGTATACACAATATAGGCTAGATACCAGATGAACAAGAGCGGATAGGTATACTCGATAAAAAAGACATCGAGGATTCCAAGCACAAACCATACGTAAGAAAATACAAGGAAGAACCAGAAAACAACGTAAACAAGCAACTGGTGAATGGAATGGACGAGCAGCTTGCCTTTGAAATAACCTGGTTCTGTCAGTGTTTTTTCTACAATGTATAGGTTCCCTTGCAACCATCTTGTCCGTTGTTTCAAATAGGTACCAAGCGTTTCAGGCTCTTGTTCCCAAGTGATTGACTGGGGAACAATCGGCAAATAATACCCTTTTTGTGTAATCCTCAATGTCAATTCTGCATCTTCCGCAATAGCATATCGGTCGTATCCGCCAAGTTCTTCTATGACCGCTCGTTTCACAAGCATATTTGTGCCGGTGAGTGAACCCGTTTTGAACAGTTGCCATCTTCCCGATTGCATTAGCAATTGGAATACTTGAAACTCAATCGAAATCATTCTTGTGAGCCAAGATGCTGATTCGTTCATCGTCCGCACGTACCCGACAGCTCCAGCGGCTTTTTCTTGCGTTTCTGCAATGGCAACAAGTTTTACAAGTGCTTGTCGTTCTGGTTGATTGTCCGCATCGTACACACAATAATATTTACTATCCGAAATACTGAGACCATAATTCAGTACCCTCGATTTCCCGCGCGGTTCCCCTGGAGGAACATTGATATGGTGGACGTTTTTATACGCATTGGCAAACGCATCCGTAATCTCCCCTGTATCGTCGGAAGAGTTGTCATTTAAAATATAAATCTGCAGATTACCGGGATAATCGATAGATACCATCGCCTCAATTGTATCCTTAATAACAACCCCTTCATTATGCGCCGGGATTAAGATATCCACACTTGGATAATCGTCCAATACCGGAATCTTTTTGTTTGTCTGCCGGCTGTACAATCCAGCAATTGTTAAAACAGAATAGTAAAGAAGCAATACTAGAAATAAAGCGGTCGTAAAAAACAGTAACAACCTAACATTGAATATCGCCGCCAGAACAAGCAGGACTAGAAATAGAGCGAAACTTATAATTAGAACACCCATACGACCTTTCATTCAACCACCGCCGCTTCGTACAAGGACCTTTGTCCATCAATTTTCATTACGGTCCATCTAATTTTTTTGATGGCGTCTTCTTCCAGACGTTCGGCCAGCAGTTTTTCTAGTCGACCTCTTACGATATTAAGACCATTTTCTTCAGTATTCTGAACCAGTACTATGAGTGTTGAGTTATCAAATTGACCGATAATATCATAATTTTTACGAAATGTAACATACATCATACTTGCCAAAGCAAGCATGAGTTTTTTTCTGACCGTCCGATTAATCTCAATTAAATCTGCTTTCAGATAGAAGCCTGTTTCTTTACGACGACTCATATTGGATAAGATAAGTGTTGCTTGTTTCTCAAATTCACGCTTTGTCAAAACACCCTCCTCCAAAACGTATTCCTCCAATTGAGCGACACGGCTTTTTAATAACCGATTCTCCGCACCAATCTGATAGACATATTTGGATAAGCTATATAGCGAAAATAGATGAATTAAGAAAACGAAATGCAGTCCGATTGCCATTGCTTGTTCGCCCGGTTGCCAACTTTCTTTAAATGCCAAGAAGAGAAAATAGAATACAGTCACAAGCATTAATGTATTATAAAAGAAAAATGCAACTCTATCGGACACACTAAAAAACAATAATGCCAGGAAACCAAATACTAAGTAGGTATAGAGTGGTACGATTTTATATGTAATGACCAAGATGACAAGCATTGATAGGAGCCAACTGATTGAGGCAATCGGCAATTTTGTTCTATCCCAAACTGTTCGTTTCCCCATTGAAATCACCTTCTTTCTTAAGTCTTCTATTCCCTCTTTCCGGAACAAAAAAACAGCATATCACTTCTTTCATAAGATATCCATGGGTTTATAGAAATCGATTCAGGGAATAATCCCTCTATACGGCTATCAGCATAGGAGGAATTAATTTGACAAAAGATAAGTATGAAAAAGTTGATGAAAACGTTCCAGGACAGACACAGGATCAGCAACCTGGTGTGGAAGCGGAAATGAGTCCGGCACCGATTTATGACGATGAGAATTATAAAGGCTCTGGTAAATTAAATGGGAAAACTGCTTTGATCACTGGCGGCGATAGTGGTATTGGACGGGCAGTAGCGGTCGCTTTTGCAAAGGAAGGCGCGAACGTGGCTATCGCGTATTTGGGCGAACAGGAGGATATAGATGCGGATAAAACCGTAAAACTCATTGAAGGCTATGGCGGGAAAGCCTTGAAAATTCGAACCGACATCAGTGAAGAAGAACATTGCGAGCAATTGATTGATGAAGTTGTTGATAAGTTTGGCGGTTTAAATATTCTCGTCAATAATGCAGGAAAGCAGTTTCCTCAAGATGATATCTCCGCTATTACAGCCGATCAGCTTCGTGAGACATTCGACACGAATTTCTTCGGTCTGTTCTATATGACGAAGGCGGCATTGAATCATATGACGGATGGTGACGCCATCGTCAATACGTCCTCTGTTACGGCTTATAATGGTTCGCCTGGTTTACTGGATTACTCCGCGACGAAAGGTGCAATCACTTCGTTTACACGTTCGCTTGCACTTAACTTAGCTGAGAAAGGGATACGCGTCAACGCTGTTGCCCCAGGTCCAATTTGGACACCGCTTATCCCAGCCACGTTTGACGCGAAAAAAGTTGCGCAGCACGGAGCAGATACGCCTGTTAAACGCCGCGGACAGCCTGCCGAAAACGCACCAGCTTATGTATTCCTTGCTTCTAGTGACTCCAGTTATATGACTGGCCAGACCATCCATGTTGATGGCGGAGGTTTTGTCGGATCTTAATGATAATACCCCTTAGAGAATTTTTTCTGAAGGGGCATTGTTTAGTTCAAAGAAAACAGTAAAAAGCCCCGTTACACGGAATTTCTTCCGCGTAACGGGGCTTTTCTTAATTATGCTTCCACTGTTTCTTTCGAGAATTTCTTTTTGTAAAGAAGTGCAAAGTATCCGAATGTAATGGCAAGGAATGCAACCATAAAGCCGAGCAGGATACCATTGTTCGTCCAAAGGAATGACATATTGCCAGTTGAGATGGCCCCTTTGAATGCCTGGACGGAATACGTCATCGGCAATAATGTGTTGAAGATTTGCAATGGTGCCGGTATCAATTCAAGCGGGAACGTCCCTGCACTTGTCGTCAATTGCAAAATCAGGACAAGAATTGCTACAAAACGTCCTGCATCCGAAAGAATGGATACGCACATCTGTACAAGTGCAATGAATGTGTAGCTTGTGATGATTGCTGTCAAAAGGAACATTGGAGTATTAATCGTTTCCATTCCAAGTGCAAACTTGACTATGCCTGCTGCAATAAGCGCCTGCAATAGACCGACGATTGCAAGCACGGAAACTTTACTCGCAAACCATTTGAATGCCCCTGTCGGCTTAATAGCCGGTTCGACTAACGGGAAGACAATGGAAAGAAGAAGTGCACCGACAAATAGTCCGAGTGATAAGAAGTATGGTGCAAAACCGGTACCATAGTTCGGCACATGGTTAATACCTTCCTTCTCAACATCGACAGGTGCTCCGACCATACCGTACGTTTTGTCTGTCGGATTCACTTCACTTGCGGTTTCATTGGCTTCGGCAAGTTTTTCTTTCAATGTCAATGTTCCTTCATCAAGTTCTACAACACCGTCAGCTAATGTCGCTGATCCTTCAGCAAGTTCCTGTGATTTCGATGCGAGTGTATCTGTTCCTGTTTTCAGGGTGCCTGTTCCTTCTGTTAAAGAATTAAGACCTGTTGCCAGATCAGATGATCCTTTCTGTGCTGATGTTACGCCTTCAGAAAGCTGTGCAATCCCGGATGAAAGTTCTCCAGTTCCAGACGCTATAGCACCCGCTCCTTCACGAAGAGCCGGGGACGAGCCTTCCAACTTCTGTAGTCCAGCCAAGGCCTGACTATGCGCGCCCGCAAGTTGACCTGCAGCCCCATTCAGCTCACCAGAACCCGCTGACAATGCACCTGTACCTTCAGAAAGTTGTTGTATTCCACCTGATAGTTCAGCACTTCCTTGTTTCACTTGGTTTAGTGCCGCATTTAACCCTTCCTGTTGCTCTTCCGGAAGTGATGCAAGCACCGGGGCAAGACTTTCTGAAAGTTGATCAATTCCTGCCCCTAAATTTGTGGAACCTTTTACAAGCTGGCTAGCAGCTGTATTTAATTCACCTGATTTTTCGCTTAACGAACTTACTGCTCCGCCAAATTCTTTTTCTTTTTGAGCAATCTGACCGTAACTAACCGCCAGTTGGCCGACCCCTTCCGTATATTGAGCAATCGCATCCTTCAGCCCGTTAGCGCCTGTTGATGCTTTTTGTGCTCCTGTAAGAAGATCTTTTGACCCTTGCGATAAAGTACCTAGCCCTTTGTTCAATTCATTGGCACCTTTAGCCGCGTCGTTTGCTCCTTGCACTAGTTTCTGTGAACCGTCTGCAAGTGTAACCGTGCTACTTGCCAACGTTTCAAGATACCCTTTCAATTCATCTGCGCCCGATGATAGTTTTGCAGCACCGTCATGTAATTCACCGGCACCGTCAGCTGCTTCACCGAACCCATCACCCATTTCAGTAATGGAATCAAATAGCTTTTCCGCATACGTTGAAGCAACTTGTTCATTCACTTCCGCACGGATCCGGTCCATCGCCGTCTCTCCAATTTGAGCGGAAAGGAAGTTGAAGCCTTCATTCGGCTTGTAGACAATTGTCAATTTCTCCGGTTCTGCATCCAACAGCGTAGTTGCATGTTCCGAGAAATTTTCCGGTATTTCAATTACAACGTAATAGTCTTCATTTTCGAGCCCTTTTTCTGCATCTTCTTTCGATACTTTCATAAAGTCAAACTGCTTACTGTCAATTAATTTATTGGACAGTTCCTTCCCGAGTGCCAGTTGTTCCCCATCCATTTCAGCCCCATTATCAAGATCGACGATTGCAACCGGCAAATCGTTCATATTGGCATACGGATCCCAAAACGCCCATAAAAACATACCTGCATAAAGAACTGGAATGAACAAAATAGCAATCATGGGAACGATTAGTTTTTTTGAACGTAAGAGCAGTTTCCATTCTGCTCCTGTCATTGATTTTTTCATAAATCTACTTCCTCCTGTACTAGTTGACCACTTTCCTCAAATGGTCACTTTCGAATAAAAAAAGGAGTCTCATAACAAGAGACTTTTAAAAATGGTCCCGCTAAGTAATGCTACAATGCGCTCTTCCGTGATTTCATGAGCATGGGTTTTTCCCCAGTCTGCAACGAGTGCAAGATACGCTTTAAATAATAAATATGCTACAAGTTCTGTATCGCACTGCTTTAGTTCACCTTTGGCAATCGCTTTTTCTATCTTCTCTTTTACATATGAAACGATTTCTTTTTCAATCGACTGCAACACTTCACTTACAGCTGGCGTCCGAAGTTCTTTTTCTTCGTCAATCAGTTTCGCGTATAATAGATGTGTCTCACGAAACTTGAGCATGCGCATCAGTCGTGCATGTGCATTTTGTTCAAAAGGCGCACCTTCAACAGCTACGCTGTCCGCTTCTGCACGCATTTCATTAATCATTTTCACCACAATGGCATTGAACAATTCTTCTTTATTGGCGAAAAACGTATAGATTGTTCCTTTGCCGACATTCGCTATTTTTGCAACCTGGTCCATCGTCGTTGCTTTGTAGCCGAAAAGCGAAAATGACTTTGCAGCTGCCTCCAAAATTTCCTGCCTGCGGTCCATTTCTCCACCTCACTTTGAATGGATTATATTATTGACCATAAAACCATTTCGGTCACCTAGTCATTATATTACTCTGGCTGATAGAATTATGCAAGGGTTTTATTTCGGATAAGAAAAGCGGAAGGCGCCCGCTAGACACGACAGGCATAAGTCGATCCAGCGACGTGGCGATCTTTGCCACATAGCTGGATTGCTTATGACCCGAGCGGCTGGCGCCTGTAGCTAGACACTGCTCCAGGTTGAAAAACTTATACTTCCATTATCTTTTTAAAAAGTCTGGAAAGGACTACTCCCTCCCCAGACTATATATTCAAATCCTTATTCTACTTCATTCATCCACATTTCATAATAAGTCTCTAGTTCTAATTTCAACACAGCAACTTCCGCCATCAACGATTCATATTTCATCCACTCTTTTTCATCTTCCGCTTTCTTTTCCAGGGCATCAATTATTTGTTCAAGTCTCGCAATTTCCTCTTCCACGTGAACGGTCACTTCTTCTTTCACTTTCTCTATCTTTGGTTTTTCACCTATATCAGATTCAGACGTCTCGACTACCACGCGACTTTGAAGTCCCTGCCACTTCTCTCGTGCCCAATTATATGGCCCTTCAAAAGTCGTAATGAGACCATCTTCCAACCATGCCGTACGGTGAAATAATTTATTCAAGAAATAACGGTCATGCGAAACGGCAACGATTGTACCCGTGAAATCTTCAAGTGCTTCTTCAAGCACAACGCGAGACTCAATATCCAAATGATTTGTCGGCTCGTCTAGCACAAGGAAGTTAACGTCCTGGTACATGAGTTGTGCCAAACGGAGCCGCATCCGTTCTCCACCGCTTAGATCTCCAACACGCATAAATACATCTGGACCATAAAACATGAATTTCGCCAATATATGCCGAGCTTCCCCTTCAGCAATTTGTACTTCGCTCCGAAAGACATCAATGAGACGCGCCTTGGGATCCGTGATTTCAAAATGTTGTGATAGGAACCCAATTTTCACGTTACTTCCTACTTTACTCAAACCGGCGTCAATCGTAAGCTCGCCTAAAATAATTTTTAGTACAGTTGATTTTCCGCATCCATTACGGCCGACAATCGCTGTTCGATCCTTCCAATAGATATGGAAGTCAGCGCCCTTCAACAGCTCCTGTTGACCAAATGATTTCATGATACCTTCCATTACAACAACTTCCTTGCCGCTCCGTGCCGCGGCTTCAAATGATAAAGTCATTTTCTTCGGATCGATAAGCGGTTTTCTTACTTTTCCCATCCGTTCTAGCGCCCGTTCCATATTGCGTGCTTGCCTGTGCAATCCCGCATTCGGAGGATTAGCCTCGTTTGCCCACTGGTGAAGCCGTTTAATGGCCTCTTTCATTTTTTTAATCTTCTTTTGCTGCTCTTCATAATTCTGGAATTCCCTCATTAGACGCTCTTCTTTTTCTAGAATAAAGGCGGAATAATTTCCATAATAAAGATGGAGCTCCCCTTCTTCAAGATCTGCAATCTTCGTCACGACACAATCCAAAAAATAACGGTCATGC
Source organism: Sporosarcina sp. FSL K6-1508 (assembly GCF_038007465.1). Classification (NCBI taxonomy): domain Bacteria; kingdom Bacillati; phylum Bacillota; class Bacilli; order Caryophanales; family Caryophanaceae; genus Sporosarcina; species Sporosarcina sp. FSL K6-1508. The sequence continues at coordinate 439,122 of NZ_JBBOXF010000001.1, forward strand.
GAAATGATGACAACTGTTCCCGTGTAATCTGTTAAGTACGCTTCCAACCACTCAACTGCAAATAAGTCCAAGTGGTTCGTCGGTTCATCCAATAACAGCAAATCAGGTTTCGTCAATAATAGCTTCCCAAGCATGATCTTCGTCTGTTCGCCACCACTCAATTGACCGAAAGACCGTCCAACGAATGGTTTCAATTGCAGTCCATTGATAACCTTCTCGATTTCCGAATCAATGGCGTAGCCATCACGGCGTGCGAATTCTTCTTGCAAATCTCCATATACGCGAAGCAATTTATCCATGTCCCCGTTTCCGGCATTGGCCAACTCCGACTCTAACTCCGACATTTTCGCTTGCATTTCCTTTAGTTCCTTAAATGCACTGTTGAGCACATCATAGCCCGTCGTTTCTTTATCGAATAAAGGGATTTGTGCTAAATAACCGATCGTCGTTCCTTTTTTAAAATGAAGTCCCCCGCTATCCGGTTGTTCTGCTCCTGAAATCAACTTAAATAACGTAGTTTTCCCGCTGCCATTCCGTCCTACAACACCTAATTTATCACCCGTTTTAATGTCTAAAGAAAGATTTTCAAAAATCATATTCCCGCCAAGCATTTTGCTTATTTGTTGAATTGTACATATCATTATTTTCCGCTTCCTTCCGTTCTGTTTTCACAACTGGAAGCATCTTACGAAAAGCGCAGGGCGCCTGGAATCTAGGTATCAAAAAAAGACCGCGTGTAAGCGGCCTTCCCTCATGAAAAAATATCGTAAGGAATGCATGCCAAACAGCTGTGTGATTACTGAAATTGTCTAAAATAGGACAGACTTATCCCGTTGACTGTAATTTCATGAGTAATCGCACATGAAGTGGCTAAATATTCCAATAGACTTTCACGTGCATACACAGTGTCTAACATCATTCCTCACCTCCGTTCACTAATAGTAAGAATAGTTTAACACAAAATCGGGTGACAGTCACCTATACAATTCCCACACAATTCTCCTTACAGTTAAAACCTAAAGTATATGACAGACCTAGTAAGTGTAAAATATGCATGCGTGAGAAGGTTTTATTAGAACTTGAGCACTTGCGCCAATCCCATTAAGTAGAGGTATCCCGTTTTAAATACCCGATAAAACCGGCAACCACTAACACAACCGCAATGACTGCCAGTATGGTGAGCGGCATAAAATCCATATCCTCAACAGGGAGTTGAGGAACGTAACCATATGGCGATAGATTACCCATCCATTCCGGGAATCTAAGCAAACCACCTAAATAAACGACGACAAATGAATAAAGCAAGTATACCCAAATCAGGCTCGTCGCTTTCGGCGCAATCCCGATGAGCAGCACTGCAACTCCCACCATGATCCACATCGCGGGCAGATAAACCATTGCTGCCCCGTAAAGCATTCCAAAAGAAATCCCTCCTTCGATAACGACTATGCCAGCTGACCAAAGACCGATTGCGGTAAGTGACAGCATCACAAAACTGACAACAATGGACACAATAAATGAGCTACCCATTAGCCGCGAACGAGATACCGCCCGACTCAGTAAATGCTCCGTCCGATTGTTCCTCTCTTCCCCCACAAGCCTCAGCATTGCCATCATGACTGGAATTGTGCTGATCATCGCCATAATTGACATAAGCATGGGGATGGATTGTTCTGTTAATGAAAATCCTTCAACGGGTGCTAAAAGGTCCTCCATCACGTCAATATCTTCAAAAAAGGATTCCAAATCCCCTAAAACTGAACCATAAGAGGCACCTAGCACGTACACTCCAATTGCCCAAGCAATTAATGCTGTACGCTGAAGTCTCAACGTCAACCCAAGCGGACTTTGTAAAAAGACTGATGCATGTTGTTTCCCTGGCTTGGATGGTAAAAACCCCGATTCTAAATCACGAATGGCATTCAGGTAGAGTGCCAGAATAACTAGGATAAAGGCTGAGCCAACTGTTAGTATAATTGGCCACCAGTAATTATTTACATATACTTGCGCGTTCAATACCCAGCCAAGTGGAGAAAACCAGGAAAGTGTTTCATTGCCCACATCCCCAATTGCACGTATAAGATAAGCCAAACCCAACGCTGCAAAAGATAAGCCAATTGTGCCCCGGGAACTTTCTGACAGCTGTGCAAATACGGCGGTAAGTGCAACGAAAAAAATACCTGTCGCTCCTAAAGCAGCTCCATATAAAAGCGAACCTTCCATATCCATACCCGCTATATTCAGAACGGATAGTCCTAAACCGATAACGAGTGCTAGTAACACATTTATTCCACATACAACGACAATGGCCGCATGTAAAGTAGATAAGCGTCCAGTTGGCAGCGAGCGAATCATTTCGATCCGGCCGTCTTCTTCATCTGCTCTTGTATGGCGCGTAATAAGTAAAATACTCATAATTGCAAAAGCCACAGCAGTGAAAAGTAGCATTTGGTGAGCCATCATAGCCCCTGTCGTATAATTTTCCAAGCCATATCCTTTACCGACCATCGCAGTCATCGCAGGATTCTTCATCGTCTCAGCAATTGCCTGCCTGTCTTGCTGCGTAGCATATAGACCCTTAAATGATATAGCAACAGCAAACGTCAGAATGGCTAACGATAGTAACCAAACTGGTATTCGAATACGATCCCTTCTTACAAGTAAACGTGCTAACAGCCCTGTATTTTTGTACAAATGCCTCGCCATTACGAGACACCCCCTACTTCAGTTTCTGCCGGGGCCCCCTCGTAGTGACGCATGAATAAATCCTCCAATGTCGGTTGTGTACTTTCCAATTTCACGATTCCAAATTGACTAATATGTTTCATCACAGCATCCATCGCTTCGGTTTCTACTTGTAATGACAGCGCTTGGTTTTGCTCCTTACAATCATAAACACCTTTTATAGTCGCCAAGGACGTAATCGGTTGTTTTGTCTCGACAAGGAGATTTGTGCGTGTTAAATGGCGTAACTCACGTAAAGAACCCGTCTCAATAATCTTCCCTTGCCTAATAATACCGACCCTATCACATAACTTTTCTACTTCAGATAAAATATGACTAGAAAGCAGGACAGTTTTCCCTGCTCTTTTGACATCCAGCACACATTCTTGGAAAACGTGTTCCATTAACGGATCCAGACCTGACGTTGGTTCATCCAATATATAAAGATCTGCATCTGACGCAAAAGCGGCAATCAACGCAACCTTTTGCCTGTTTCCTTTTGAATACGTTCGGCATTTTTTAGTTGGATCAAGATCAAATTTCTTAATGAGCTCTTCACGTCTGCTTTTATTATTCGTACCACGAAGTTTTACAAATAAATCTATAACTTCACCGCCAGTCAAGTTGGGCCATAGATTCACATCTCCCGGTACATAAGCAATGCGCTTATGAATTTCAACAGCATCTGTCCATGCATCCTTACCGAAAATTTCCACTTCTCCTCCACTTGCCTTTAAAATACCCAGCAACACCCGGATAGTGGTTGACTTTCCAGCACCATTTGGACCAATGAAACCAAAGATTTCTCCTTTTTTCAATTCAATGTTAACACCATCCAATGCAGTGAAAGCACCAAACTCTTTCGTTAAGTTCGTTGTCCTTAATACGTTCATTTTGAATCCCCCATTCTTAAAAAACTATTCACGTAAAAGTTATGAACTATTTCTTTCATTATAGTTCATAATAAATGAAAATAGACCAGTAAGCAATAATTCATGAACTTATTTAATTGTTTTACTACATATCTTTCAGTAAACTTATGGCGAGGTGAAAGATATGGATGGATTTCAACGACGGAGAGAACAAAAGAAAAATGCGATTCTAACAGCGGCATTGGCTTTATTTATGGAGTCCGGTGTGCAAAAAGTATCTATCACTGAAATCGCAGAAAAAGCAAGTGTATCTCAAGTTACGATTTATAATTACTTTGAAAGTAAAGAAAACCTAAGCCAGCTTGTGCTTAAGTTCTATGTAGACCAAGTATGGGATGAACAAAAAAAACTTTTAGATAGTCACCTTCCTTTTGAGGATAAAATAAAACAGGTTATTTTTAGTAAAAGCGAATATGCACTTGAAATTAATGAACACTTTTTCGAATACTTTATGAACGATTATTCAAACGGGAAAAGCTATGTTGAAGAAGTGTATACAAATGAAGCACTCCCACGCTTTATACATTTGTTTAATGAAGGAAAAGAGCAAGGTTTTATTGATCCAACTATGTCCAATGAAGCAATGCTACTCTATTTGCAGATGTTTAAAGATTTCTTGCAGAAAAAAGACATTGCTCCAACGATACTGCCATTGACTGAAGATCTTACGAAGCTTTTCTTCTATGGTATCGTTGGAAAAGGAGAAGAGGACAAGAAATCTACATGATATGTCACCACAATATAAACTAATACGAACGAAATTAAAGATATACTATGTAGGGGCTGTGCATGTCTTTTAATGATTTCTATATAGAACTAACATTTTTTTGAGGGTTAATCAAACTGTCCTTTTTAAAAAGAGGCTACTCCAGTAAGTCAGTGAATAATTGACTTGATGGAATAGCCTCTTATTAAGGTTTATTACTTTTTTAACGTACCGACCGATACTTCCCTACGTCAGTTGCTGTTCGGCAAATTCACGATACAACGCGTGTGATTGCGTCAATTCTTTATGAGTTCCACTGCCAGTTACTTGCCCATTTTCAATGAAAATGATTTTATCCGCGTCGACAATAGTTGATAATCTGTGGGCGATGACAAATGTTGTGCGCCCTTCCATTAATCGTGTAAGCGCATCTTGAACGACTCCTTCCGATTGACTGTCTAAGCTTGCTGTTGCTTCGTCCATCATCAATATTTTGGGATCCCGTAAAAAAGCACGTTCGATAGCAATACGCTGTCTTTGCCCTCCCGAAAGTTTCACACCGCGCTCGCCAACTTCGGTATCCAATCCTTTCGGAAAGTTTTTAATAAACTCATCGGCATACGCCATTTCAGTGACTTCCCAAAGTCGTTTATCCGGAATGCTTTCGCTATTCTCCAAGCCATAGCATAGGTTTTCACGAATCGTCCCAGCCATCATCGCGCTCTCCTGTGATACATAACCAATTTGACTGCGCCACGACGCCATCGACAACTCTTTTATAGGCGTACCGCCAATTCGTATTTCCCCTGCCGTAGGTTCATAATAACGTTCAAGCAACCCGAACATCGTCGTTTTCCCTCCGCCGCTCGGTCCAGCAAAAGCAATCATTTCACCAGGCTGAGCTTCGAAGGATACATTCCCAATCACAGGCTCACCTTCCTCATAAGCAAATGATACATCTACAACTCGGATCGGTTTGTTCGCAATATCTATCTCCAAACCGTCCTGCCCTTCTTCCAATGGCAATTCTAAAATGTCGATAATACGCTCTGTTGCACCTTTTGCTTTCTGTAATTGCGTGAAGAACATCGCAAATGACGTAATTGGAAAAATAATTTGAAACAAATACAGCAGGAATGCAACGAGTGCACCTGTCGACATTGTGCCATTCGCAACACGCATACCGCCATATCCGATAATCATAACGATGACGACCATAACAACTAAATACATAAAAGGAGCAATCAATGCGGTAATACGGGCTTCTTTCAGTCCAAACCCTAGTAATTTTCCGATTCCAGCTTTCCCTTTTGCCTCTTCATTCATTTCGGCATTGGAAGCTTTCATCAAGCGGATTTCACCAAGCGTCTGCTGAATATGACCAGTAAACACAGCAGTTTCATCTTGTAAACCACGAGAAATTTTAGCCATTTTCGTGCCTAGTGGAATCATGATCCCCACGGTAATCGGAACTGAAATTAACATAATAAGCGTCATCTTCCAATCCATAATGAGTAGAATCGTCACTGCACCAATAATCGAAATGATGCCTGTTATGAATTGTGGGAAATGTTGCGTAATCAATTCTTTTACGATTCCCGTATCATTCACGACCCGGCTCACCGTTTCACCACTGGATTCTTTGTCAAAATGACTGACGGGCAAACGAATCAGCTTTGTCCACATTTGTTCCCGCAACCTGGCAACTACTTTTTGTCCAACATAACTTAGTAAATAAATGGATACCCCATCAATCACTGCTTGGACAATAAATGCTACTCCGATAGCGATCATTATCGGAACGCTTAACGAGGCAACCGAAAAACCATCTACTAGATTTTTCGTAAGCAAAGGGACAACCAAACCAGCGAGCGTTGTAAGAACGCTTGCCGTTAAACCAAAAATCAGAGCGAGCTTCGGTATTTTGGTAGATAGTATAAGGGCTATAAACGGCTTTAAGCCGACTTTTTTCTTTTTCATAATTTGTAACTCCAATCCATTGAATCTATTTTGCATCATTGACGCAAACAATAAGTTTAGCTACTTCTCATCCGCTACTGCATGTTATTATTATAACCTTTCATGTACATTTAAACTTTTCCGGCTCCTTCATATCCGAAAAATCCTTTGAAATGAAACCAATCCTTCGCCATGTTTAAACTCCTTCTTTCCTTGCCTAACAACCTCTAACCTTGTTCACTAAATCCATTCTAGTAGACATATGTAAACTCAATATCAACGAACTTCGTATTGTCACTCGAAGTATTTAAATCTAACGGCTTATATTGAATGCTTCCGGGTAAAGGAAATTGATGAAGCACTTTGGATTGTGAATGAGACCCATTCCTCCTTCTACCACGACAAAAAGACCTCTGAGAAGGCCTTTCAAGTTCTCAAAAAAAAAGAACTTCAGGCATTGAACAGTGGTCACAAAGGTATATAGATTCCTTGATTAATTTGTGCTCATAAAGCAACTTATAACTTGATAATTACTTCCGAACCATCTTTTACTTAACATTAACTAAGCTAAGCCCTTTATTTTTCTCATTTCACTCACAATCTTTTTGAGTTCTTATTTTTTTAATGGCGGCATCGTAAATGACTGTTCTTTTCCTTCATGGATACCTTTGCCAATTTGTTTATAAGTCGATTGACAAGCGCTGAAGAAATTATAGCAATACCTATGTGGAGTATTTCATAAATAATGCTTCATATTCTTTCCGAATTAAATGTACCTATATATTTTGCACAAATGACTACGGGATATGCGCTTTAAAAGGGCTTTTGGGAGGTCGCTGAAAAAGCACTAATACCTGGAGTTAATTTTAATTCCCGCTAATACCACTTCGATGATAGATGGCTTCTATGTGAGAAAGCGCATTTCGTTACCGGGGATGAGACCTACAACTTGGAGTGCCATAAATCGAGCGAACTTGATCAACGAATGTTCCAAGACATGAGGAATGAATCAGAATTTCTACTAATTACGCTTCGACGCTTTGTGGATACCTCCCGCGATAAGCCCGAAAGGAGAACACTTTCAGTCTTATCGCTCCGGCTACCACGAAGTCGCGTCTGCGCTGGATGGTCTATTTGAGAAAGAGTATTTCATTATCTGTGATAAGATCTGCAACCTGGCGTGCGTCTTTCACGATTATAATTATATATGTTGAATTATTGAATCCGGTGTATAAAATGAGCGAAGGCGTCTTAACAGGGGTAGCCGTAGCGTTTCAATGGATTTTTTTATTTCAATATATAGTATCGAATAGTAATCACATTATAATCTCGCCATATACATCTCAAAATAACATTTCTCTCGATAATGAACACCCCTAGCGCAGGTGCGGCAAAGGCATCCCAAAATCACCAAGCGTTCTATAATCCACACCCCGAATTAAAACTCTCATTATTAAGCGCCACAGCAGATTCAATAGGATTCTTAAATTCAACATATATACTAAAAAACACTTCTGTTAAGAAGAGCTCCCTTGACGAACGGTATGCTAGATGGAAAAGCATTGGAGTCTAGAAACTGCTGCTAGTTGAAAAACTTATACTTTCTTAGCATTTGAAAAAAGTTCCCTAGCATTTTACGCCGCTCGGGAACCCTTGCTTCATTAGACATACACCTTTTTAAAAGTTCAACATTCTAAAAATCGTCATTTATGAAGAACCATTCCCGGTCATATAAACCTCTTCAAACGGTTGTATGATTACAAAACCTTTACCGGTGAATTCCATTTGAATAGACTCTCCACTCCCGCGACCAAAAAAAGTTCTAATGCTAATGTCTGTTCGGAACTCTGGAGTTAAATGACCCGACCAAGCGACTGTTGCATTTGGATCTGTAATGACGGATTCTCCAGGACGGACGAGTAACGTTAGCGGCTCAAAATGGGTAGTAATTGCAACCTTTCCTTTACCCTTTAACGTGACGTTGAACAATCCACCGGACATCATGCCAGCCACTTTTTTCATGAGCTTAATATCCCATTCAATACTTGGTTCAAATGCAAGAAGGTCATTGCCATTCACCGTAATCGTTTCATCATTCAAGTCGAAAATAGTGATCTTTTTCCCTTGATCGGCTAAGTAAAGCCGCCCATTTCCTGTTGCTTTCATTAATGAAGTGCCTTCACCCGTGAGTGCTTTTTTAAACATCATGCCCATGCCATGCTCAAGTATTTTTTCTCGCTCGAATTTAATCTGACCCGTATACGAAATCATTGAGCCCATTTTCGCCCAAACAAGATCTGTTAAATTCACTTCCAGAATCCGAGGCGTTTCTAATTCAAAGTATTCGCTTTCCTGCTCAGCTTGCTTTGTCTGATTTACGAATTCGCTAATCGTATATTTGACCATTCATATCTCCTCCTTCAGGAATCTGCCCTCCTATATATACGTTCAACTATATAAACAGATTCAATTAAAAGTTATTTTTCTTATTTCGGATCGGAGACAATGCTCATGATGGTAGGGGTATCACTTGACGCCGAAGTTTCAACTAATCCAACAGACACGACCGAGCAAACTCAGTCCATTTTTTATTCATAAGCTGTCTTCTGAAGTCCCCTTAACTGAAATTCCCTTTTGGGCTAGAACACTTTCATACTCATTTCACCAAGAAAAAATCCTGATGGAATGATTTCATCAGGATTTTTATATTCATTCAAACGGCCATTCCGGCAGCGTATTACTCAACTTCTTATCTTCCCGATATCCAAGCACATATTCTGCCTGCATAATCGTATGGATCTCGCGTGTGCCCTCGTAGATGACGGGCGCTTTGGAATTTCGCAGGAATCTGGCGACGGGGTATTCATCCGAATAACCGTAGGCACCGTGAATCTGGAATGCGTCATCCGCTGCTTTATTGGCAAAATCACACGCCTGCCATTTCGCTAGCGACGTCTCACGCGTATTGCGCCAGCCTTTATTTTTCATTTCACCGGCACGGTAGACAAGTAGACGGCTCATCTGATAGCCCGCTTCCATATTAGCTATCATCTGCTGAACGAGTTGGTGTCTGCCAATTTCCTTGCCGAATGTTTCCCGTTCATGGCAATACTTCACACTTTCTTCGAGACAGCCCATAATTAAACCAACCGCTCCCGCAGCTACAGTGAATCGGCCATTATCAAGCGATGCCATGGCAATTTTGAATCCATCGCCTTCTTCCCCCAATAAGTTCGCAGCAGGGATGCGCATATCTTCGAAAAACAGTTCGCCTGTATTACCTGCCCGAATTCCGTATTTCCCTTTGATTGCTTTCGATGAAAACCCCGGTGTCGCCCGTTCAACGATGAATGCACTAATGCCGTGATGCTTCTTCGTTTTATCCGTATAAGCGAATACTAGGAAATTGTCGGCGGTATCACAAAGGGATATCCATGTTTTTTGACCGTTCAATATATAGTCATCCCCGTCGCGTACAGCAGTCGTCGCCATTGCTGCAACGTCAGATCCTGCACCCGGCTCTGTCAACCCGAATGCACCAATTTTCTGACCTAGCGCTTGGGGAACAAGGTATTTCTTTTTCTGTTCTTCATTGCCCCACTGCAGAAGACTCATTGAATTCAGACCAATGTGAACCGATACTGCCGTCCGAAACGCCGTATCTCCGCGCTCCAATTCTTCGCACAATATCGCAAGCGAATTGTAATCCATTCCGCTGCCGCCATATTGTTCCGGTATGCAAACGCCCATGAAGCCCATATCCGCAAGCTTCTTCCAAATTGATTGATCAAATCCGCCTTGTGTATCCCATTTCTGAATATGTGGCATGATCTCTGCATCGACGAATTGCCGAGCAGTTTTTCGCAACATTTTCTGTTCTTCCGTAAACCCGAAATCCACTTCCCCATCCCCTTCTACGACTATTCTTTCGTTATTCAGATTTGAAACTATACGTTTTCAACACGGAACAGTGTCTAGCTCCAGGCGCCAGCCGCTCGGGTCATAAGTCAGCCCAACTATGCGGAAGTTCTCCGCGCCGTTGGTCCGTCTTATGCCTGTCGCGTCTTAACGGCGCCTTCCGCTTTTCTTAGTGTCTAGCTCTAGGCGCCAGTCGCTCGGGTCATAAGTCAGCCCAACTATGCGGAAGTTCTCCGCGCCGTTGGTCCGTCTTATGCCTGTCACGTCTAAGCGGCGCCTTCCGCTTTTCTTAGTGTCTAGCTCCAAGCGCCAGCCGCTCGGGTCATAAGTCAGCCCAACTATACGGAAGTTCTCCGCGCCGTTGGTCCGTCTTATGCCTATCGCGTCTAAGCGGCGCCAGCCGCTTTTCTTAGTGTCTAGCTCTAGGCACCAGTCGCTCGGGTCATAAGTCAGCCCAACTATGCGGAAGTTCTCCGCGCCGTTGGTCCGTCTTATGCCTATCGCGTCTAAGCGGCGCCTTCCGCTTTTCTAGTTAGACATGTGCTTCGTTTGACTCGATACTTTCTTCGATAATGACACCGCGTTTTTTCATTTCTTCTATATATAACTCACCGGGCACTATATTTTCTGGCGGATGAACACCGCGCTTTGTTATGGTACCGTTGCCGATCATTTGTGCAACGATGGAAATCGTATTCGCTGTCGCTCGTGCCATTGCCGTCTCGTTCACTGCCGTATCTTTTTCCGTAATCAGATCGTATTCGTATGTTAACGGCATGCCACTTTTTACACCACTTACGATAACGCGGAGTAATACCGCATCCGATTTTTTATCAAGTCGAAGTTGCGGCGATAAGTGTTCTCTCATAACATCGCGGACTTTCACTTTATGCCCCTCGACAGTCACTTCATTGTCTCGCGACAGCAATCCCAGATCTACAAGCAGCTGGAACTTCTCCGCATGCCCTTTGTAACGAATTGTCTTGTATTCAAGTGTTTCCACGTTCGGGAATGATTTCGTCAATGTCGACGTACCGCCTGATGTATGGAAGGCTTCAAGCTCACCGTAGTTGTCAAAATGGATGGTTTCGATTTCAGACAATGAAGGGATTTCCAACAATTCTCCATTCCGAATGACATGGGAAGGATCTGTGTAATGATCAAATACACCTTCCAAAGAGAAAACGACATTATAATTAAGCGGTGGCTCCGGCTTAATCGGGATTCCTCCAACAAATAACTTGATTGATGCTACTTTGTCGAGTTTGCCCGCCCCGTAACCCGTAAGGATATTAATCATTCCAGGTGCTACCCCTAGATCTGGAATAATTGTCACCCCTTTTGCCATCGCTTTGTCTGCGAGACCGAGCACTGCATCCGTTGCCCCGCCAATATGCCCTCCAAGATCGATGGAATGAACACCAATATCTACTGCAATCCGTGCTACTTTTTCATTGAACGTGTAGAACAATGCATTGATAACAACATCCCCAAGTGCCATCACATCGCTTAATTGTTCCTCATTTTTTGCATCCAGCAACAGGATATCTAGTTTGTCAGACATCAGTTCTTCTGCAAAGTCTTCAGCCTGTCTGACATTCAAGTCTGCCAAATATACTTTTTCCACGTCATCGCATTTCACAAGATCACGTGCCGCCTCTTTCCCCATTAAACCTGCCCCAAGTATGACAACCTTCATGTTCCCCATCCCCTAACGTGTAGTATTATTCCGTGTCTATCTGCGCCCGTTGTAATTTTCCGCTGAAGTCCACATAAATACTTTTCCATTCGGTGAAAACGTCTAGTGCCGCAACGCCAGAATCACGATGGCCGTTGCCCGTCCCTTTTGTTCCGCCGAACGGCAGATGGATTTCCGCCCCAGTTGTCCCTGCATTAACATAGACGATACCTGTATCAAGATCACGTTGTGCACGGAACACTTTATTGACATCGCGTGAGAAGATTGAGCTTGATAGCCCGAATTCCACACTGTTATTTACCTCAATGGCTTCATCTAGACTCGATACTTCAATGAGCGAAACGACAGGACCGAAAATTTCTTCTTGCGCAAGTCGACTGTCCCATTTCACATCCGTGAATAAGGTCGGTTCGTAATAATGGCCATCTGCAAGTTTTCCGTCTAACAATACATTTCCGCCCGTAAGGAGTTTCGCCCCTTCATCCTTGCCGATTCCGACATAACTATGAATTTTATCAAGTGCTTTTTTATTGATGACCGGTCCGACTTTCACTGATTCATCCAGTCCATCACCAATCGTTAACACTTTCATGGCCTCTACGAGTTTTTGCTCAAGTTCTTCTTTTACATCTGTATGCACAATGACGCGACTGCATGCCGTACACCGCTGGCCTGCTGTCCCGAAAGCACTCCAAAGAATCCCTTCCACTGCCAGTTCGATATCCGCATCATCCATAACGATGACCGCATTTTTCCCGCCCATTTCAAGCGATACTTTCTTCAAATGACGTCCGCCCGTCTCCGCCACGTGACGACCTGTTTCCGTCGACCCCGTGAATGAAATGACACGGACATCCGGATGTTCAATCATTGCTGTCCCGACTTCTGATCCGGTCCCGAAAACGATATTTGCGACGCCGGCAGGAAGGCCTGCCTCTTCAAATATTTGCCCCATTTCATACGCCATCATAGGTGTTTCCGTCGCCGGTTTCCAAATGAATGTATTGCCTGCGACGATGGCAGGAAACGATTTCCATGTTGCAATCGCCACCGGGAAATTCCAAGGTGTGATAAGTCCGACAACACCAATGGGTGCACGGACACTCATTGCAAACTTGTCTTGAAGCTCTGAAGGCACCGTTTCCCCAACCATACGACGTCCCTCTCCAGCCATGTAGAACGCCATATCAATTCCTTCTTGCACTTCACCGCGTGCCTCTTCGATTACCTTACCCATTTCCTTCGTTAACACTTGTGACAGATGCTCTTTCTTTTCTTTCATGAGCCGTCCGATTTCATATAAATAGTCTGCACGTTTCGGTGCGGGGACGAGTGCCCATTCTTTCTGAGCCCCTTTCGCCGACTTCACTGCAAGACCCACATCTTCCTTGGTCGATAATCTTACTTGCGCCAGCTCCGTGCCATTTGCCGGATTCAAGACTGCTGTGTAATCTGCCCCTCCAGCTTCCTGCCACGAACCTCCAATATAATTGTTCAGTTGCATTACAACATTCCCCTTTCCCAGCTAACCTATTTTGAAAACGCTTACATCCTTATTTAATTCGACGTTTACCATCATATCCCTTTAATTTTTTCAAAAACTGATGTGCAAAGCGCCCGTCATTCTTAGATGCGAACCCTTTACGTTAAAACTTCTATCTATTCTCCTAAAAAAGGAAAAACCCAGACGATTAGATACCCGTCTGGGGCTGATCCTTATCTATCTTATTCATTTCAATCACTACAAATGCTCTTCGTTCGATTATTTCTCTACTTGTTTACGACTTTGTTCATACATTTCAATTACGAATTCACGTATATTATCTGCGTGTTTCATCATTGAACTAGAAGAGACATCGAATAGCTTCGCGATTTCAGCATTCGTTAACTCTTCGTCTTCCATAATGCCCAAATCGACTGCGACGAAAAATACTGCGGCAGCAATAACACCAGGTTTACGGAAATTAGGACGCTCTTTCAAAAAATAGGTTACTACAATATTTCTCAATAGTTCATGCGCTTCCTGCACAGTATTTCTAAGTTCGAGCACATTATCAAGAATTGCGATTACTTCTTGCTGAACCGGTGTAAAGTCATGCTCTATGAGTTCCTCCACTGTGCGGGCATCTCTCGCAAGCAAAATTTCGTATATATCCGCCATATGCTCTTTATAAAAGTCCAGGCTTTTAGCAAAACCACTCGACTCCGCGAGTTCAACTATCTGCTTTTCGAAAGAACCATTCCAATCATTAATGAACATCAATGACGAAATAACATAGATATCATTTTCCTGAGATCGATTGTCAGGTAAAACGACACCGAATATGAAAGAATTCTCTTCTAAAAGCATCTCCTGTTTCTTTTCTAACTTGTATGCACCATCGCCAAGAATTTCTTGGACAACAACATATTCTTCATGCTCCTCTTTCACCTTGCCGAACAAGACAATAGGATCTTTCCATATCTCTAAAACGGATCGAACTGTACCTCTCAGCGAGCCGTTCATCATTCTGAGGAGATGACGCTTCCATAAGTCACGCCGGGCGATGAATAAGAAATACTCACTAACAGCTTCTTCGATATCAGTAGGGCTCATCAGTTTACCCAGTTTACTTTTCCAATGCCTTCTGTAGTTTTCAAATTCAGACATATCTGTCGGGCTTGTCTTTTGCTCGTAAGCACCAAGGACAATACGTTCAAGTTCCTCATCAATAAGCGTCTCAAGGGATAATTCATTTTTCCCTTCACAACACTTTTTATGTTTTTTTCCGCTTCCACATGGGCACGGGTCATTTCGTCCAACCATTTTTCCACGTCCTTACAATTATACATTATCTAAATTTACGTTACACTTAATAATAACAGAAACAAAAAATCTCCGCAGTGGGTATATATATATCCATGCGGAGCTCATTTTATTCAATTAGTTATTGTTCAACTTTCTCAGGCTTAGTAAATGACTTTTCGTTAGTTGGTAGTGCTACACGTTTCATGAAGAGCGCCAAAATCAAAGCAATAATCGCAACGATTGTCGATATGAAAAACGAAAAGCTGATGCCATCCAGCATCGCTTGCGCTCCAAGTTGCTCTTGCAATTTCGCCAGTCCCTCGGCAGTCGTCGGAGCATTACCGGAAGCTTGGGCTTCTGCAAATAGCTTAGCACCCGCTGATTCCATCCGCTTCGTCATAATTGTTAACAAAATAGCGGAGCCAATTGCGCCGGATACCTGCTGCAACGTGTTATTCATGGCCGTTCCGTGCGGATTAGAAATCATCGGTAATTGATTCAATCCGTTCGTCATTACCGGCATCATTACCATTGAAATCCCTAACATGCGAATCGTATAAATCATCATGATGTAATAATAACCAGATTCCATACCAAGTCTACTCAAATAGTATGTTGAAACAACTGTAATGGTGAGACCCAGTATCGCCAAAACCTTTGGACCATACTTATCGAATAACCGTCCAGTTACTGGCGACATAAGCCCCATTACAATCGCACCCGGAAGCATCAGCAATCCTGAGTGGAACGGTGAAATGCCCCGTATAGTCTGGACATATAGCGGTGTAAGAATCATACCGGAGAACATCGCAACCGATAGGACAATCGAGATCGCCGACGATAAAGCGAACATCGGATGTTTGTAGATCTTGAAATCCAACATCGGGTCATCCATACGCAGTTGACGCACGATGAACGCGATAAGTGCGATTGCACCAATAATGATTGTTCCATAAACAAGCGGTGAATCCCATCCTTTATCACCTGCTGAACTAAAGCCGTAAAGAAGCCCACCAAAACCGATACTCGATAAAATAAGTGAAAACACATCTAATTTCATGTCACGGTTCGGTGTAATGTTACGCAATTTAAAGAACGCATAAACAAGTGTCAGAATTGAGAACGGCAATACGATGCCGAAAAGTGTACGCCAAGTGTAATGTTCAATTACCCAACCAGATAAAGTTGGACCAATCGCTGGTGCTGTAATCATTACGAGACCGAAAATCCCCATCGCCGTTCCCCGGCGCTCAATCGGAAATGCTGTCAGCATAACGTTCATAAGGAGCGGCATCATCATGGCAGATCCACATGCTTGAATCATCCGAGCAGCAACAAGTACGCCAAATGATGGTGCAAGCATTGCTAGAAGCGTCCCTAGCGTGAACAGCACCATAGCTGTTAGGAATAACTTTCTATTTGTAAATTTCTGAATGAAGAACGCACTTGCCGGTATTAAGATACCGTTGATAAGCATATATCCCGTCGTCAGCCATTGGACCACAGACGGTTTTACATCAAATTCGATCATAATTGTCGGCAATGCAACGTTCAACAATGTATTATTTAATAGAGCGACAAAAGCGCCTATAAACAAAATCGCTATCATGCCATAAGGCGGTTTTTGATGCATTTCTTTAATATCCATATTCCTTCCCCCTATTAAATACTTAACGTATAGAATTTGTACCCTAAGTACATCCTGTTAAACATATTATACCGATAGTCCAAAACATGCAACCTTCGAAAACGCTTTCATTTAAAAAAACTTTATTTCATTGATATAATAAGCTTTTGAAGCTAATATATAAATGTACCAACAGTACAAAGTGATTACTCCCTTCATGAAAGTCTTGATAGATGGACATGAATTATTCCTTCCATCAGCCAAATTGGATGGATTCTATAATACAACTATAGGATTAAGGTGATTAAATGAATGAGCGTAAACGTCAGGTTTTATTGACAGCACAGCGGCTTTTTATAGATAAAGGATTTTCGACTACGTCTGTCCAAGACATTTTGGAAGAGTCCTGTATTTCAAAAGGAACATTCTACAATTATTTTTCATCGAAGAATGAATGCCTCATGGCGATACTAGAACACGCGCATGACGAGGCGGCCGTAAGAAGGCGTGAACTGCTTATCGGTAAGGACCTATCGGATAAAAGCGTTTTGGTTGAACAGATTTTAATTCGCATGCACGTGAATCGCGAACAGAATTTGCTGCCGATTTTTGAGGCGGTCTTCCATTCAGGAGATAGTGATCTGAGATCTTTTATCAAGACTACAATTTTAAAAGAATTCTCTTGGTTAACTGAAAGAATGGTGGATGTATACGGCGAGGAAGCGGCGCCTTACGCACCCGACTGCTCAGTTATGCTGTTTGGGATGATGCAACAAATGCTACATGTATGGTCAGCCGTTTCAACAGAGGAGATTGATACGTCAAAACTTGTGAATTTCTTAATGCGAAGAATCGATTCCATCATTCTGGGCATGATCAGCACAAATGATACGTTTTTCAAGGAGGATATATTTCTCAAATTGAACAGTCTTGCAGAAAATCAAATAGAAACAAAGGAACAATTACTTGAACGGCTTACTGGTTTTCTGGAGTTACTCGGAGATGATGCACCGCCTGCCGGTAAACAATATGTTCAATTTTTAGTGGATGAACTTCGCTCCGAATGTCCACGGGTATTCGTGCTGGAATCCGTCACCCGTTCGTTCCGGGAATCTTTCGTAGGTTTTTCCCACGAACCAGAAGCTCATGAGCTCGCTTACAAATTTTGGAGCTATACGGATTCACTAAAATAATCAGACTCTACTTCCTTAGTTTCTGAAACTATTTTCTTTCTATTTCGTATGATTGAGTAGAAGTAAACTTATTCCGAGGGAGGAACAAGATAAGATGAATAACCACGAGATTGATTACAAAATACATGGCGATGATATGCAGTTTGTAGAAGTGGAGCTCGATCCGCGAGAAACGGTTGTAGCTGAAGCGGGCGCTCTGATGATGATGGAAGATGAAATCGATATGGAAACGATTTTTGGTGATGGATCCGGCTCTTCAAGCGGGGGAATCATGGGTAAACTGATGGGGGCAGGTAAACGTATGTTGACTGGAGAGAGTCTCTTCATGACAACGTTCACGAATAATGGATCAGGCAAAAAGCACGTCTCTTTCGCTTCTCCTTACCCCGGGAAAATCATTCCGATGGATTTAAGTGAACATAACGGCAAAATCATCTGTCAAAAAGATGCGTTTCTGGCCGCCGCAAAAGGTGTATCTGTCGGGATTGAATTCCAGCGAAAACTCGGTACCGGCTTTTTCGGTGGTGAAGGGTTCATTATGCAAAAGCTCGAAGGTGACGGCATGACATTCATCCACGCCGGAGGAACAATTATCGAGAAAAAGCTCCAACCTGGTGAAGTATTGCGTGTCGACACGGGATGTCTCGTAGCGATGACACATGACGTCGGTTATAACATTGAAATGGTTAAAGGCGTCAAAACTGCATTATTCGGTGGTGAAGGATTATTCTTTGCAACACTGCGTGGTCCGGGAACAGTTTGGGTTCAATCTCTGCCGTTTTCAAGACTTGCAAGCCGCGTCTTTGCAGCTGCACCACAAACACCTGGCGGCGGATCACGTGACGAAGGCAGCATTGCAGGTGGCTTGTTTAATATGCTTGGCGGGAAATAAAGTTAGCGATAACAGTTATGGATTTCCACCGCCTAAGGTGAATTCATCGTACAGTAAAAGGGTTGTCTCAAAAGTCGGTTTTCCGACTGATGATTCAACCCTTTTTTAAAGGATACGTTTTTCAACCTATAGCAAAGAGAGGCTTAACTGCCTGCATCCCTCCTACTTTTCAGGTCTGCCAAATCGCTTCACTCCATCAAACTGATGTGACTCCATTTAACAACAACCAAATATATCTGGCTTCGTCACTGCTTCCCGGCTCAATCGCTTGATGTCTCGGATAAGGACTCGTTTTTGCTTTGAACGTCATCAAATGCCTGACATGGCCATTCAATTTCGAGGCTTCATTTAACATCTCTTCCACATCCAGTGATTTACCTTCAGATGCAATGTCTTCAAGCTTCCAGTCAAGATAGTGATAAGCTGCGTCATGGTCCGAACCTTTTTCATAGCGCACCATGATTTCTGCCGCTTCCGTGAACCGTTCAGCGTGAATGAGTGATGCCACCGCTTCATATCTTGCTCCTTGGTTGTCCGTGCGATTCATTCTCAACAAATCCGTAAACATTTCCGCCGCCTCAGTATATTTTCCGTTACTGAAAAAATGAATACCATACGCAAATGCTGCACGCATGAAGGGTCGGTTCGGGATATTCTGCCAAGGATTCTCTCCCGGCTCGAACGTTCGGCTCGCATACTGGATTGCTTTCTCATACAACTCGGATGCTTTCTTATAGTCCTGTTCAACTTCCGCCTGCAACATGAGAACATCCGGATTATCCGGTCCAATTTCCTTTGCACTCTCCGCCAGTTTTCGGCGCTCTTCTTCTGTTTCTGCCCGATAAGCCTCATACGCAAGAAGCTGCGCACGTCCTTCCGCAACGCCCTGTTTCCGTTCTGGCTGGACAACACCACCCATTGTCATCGATGTTTCCCACAACGCTTTTTCTGTCGGTCGGGGATCTGTTCCAATATCGTAAACCCGTGCCGCCATCGGTTCATCACCGTTATCCATCATATCTGCATAAAGAGCTGCAAGTTCTGCCTCATACACGAGCATGCCTTCATTGGCAGCACCAAATTTCTGTTGCACTTCCTCATTTGTAAGTCCTGTGTCTTGTACCACTCCAAGCTGAATACCCGTTTTTACTGCAGCTGCAAGGAAGTCCTCTTCCACCGGCACATCCTGATTGTCGTTGAGGAAATAAGCGACTGCTAGTTTGTGCATAATTTCACGTCCGTCTGCACGTTGACTTAGTTCCCGAAGTACGGCGTCAAGGGCTGTCAGCGCGCTCAATTGCGTCGGTGCCAGCACCTCTTTGACAAGGTCATTCATAGAAGCCATGCTTCGTTTGATGAACAACTCGTAAATGTCGAGCGCGTGGTCACTCAAAAATTGCTCAGTCGACTTATCGGATACCTCTTCTCTCAATTCTACAAGTGATTTCTTCGTCTGCTTACTCCACTTCGCAAGGAACATCATCGACGAAACAGGGGCGACTGTATAGTCCCCTTTTCTAGAATCACGAAGGACAACACCGAACAACAATGTACCCACATCTGCCGGCATTCCTTCGTTGCGCGTCACATAGTACTCTTTACCGCTAAACAGCTCCCGCGCTTTCAGTTTACCCCGCTCAACTTCTGTAATTTGCGCAAGCAATATGAACGGCTCGCTCCACTTTTCCAATATAGAAACGACAGAATCACGCTTCACTTGTTCAAGTTGTGCTGCTAAGTATGTATGCCACATCTTTTTATTATGGATGAATAAATAAAACTCACTTGCCGCCTCTTCAATATGTTCTTTCTCCCAGCTGCCCGTGAGGCGGTTTACCCATTCCCGCATCATTTGCATCATTTCCTGGCGATCGGCGTTTTTCGGATAGTCATTAAAATAAGTACCGAGAATACGGTCCAGCTCTTCATTGACAATCATGTCAACGAGGTTCGTCCCTTCCGATCCACAGCACTTCTTATATTTCTTACCACTTCCACAAGAACACGGATCGTTTCGTCCAATCATTTCGCACACCCCTTTTTAAGAAAAAACACCTAACTCTTTACTCTATATTAACAGACAGACCCTAATACCTCGAATCACCTTGAGGCAATATATTCGAAAAACAGCTTCACTTCCTTAATGAATGCCTCTATTGAAGGAGACACATATCTGTTTTTCATATAAGCCAAATACACAGTTCTCTCCAGTGCCGGTGACTCGATTGTTTTACTTACGATTGAAAAATCATGGCGTCCTTGCAAATAGTTTTCTGGAATAAGTGCGATACCTAAATTTTCGCTGACTAAACTTAAAGCCGTTTCAAAACGTTCAATTTCATACTTGACTGTCGGAATAGTGTCTTCCAATTCGAATGCATGCAATATATCTTCCCTTGTCTGGAACCCTTTAGTACTAATAATGAACGGCTCCGACTCTAATTCTTTCAGCGTAATTGATTCTTTCTTCGCCATTAAGTGGCTTTCATGGAGGACTAGCACAAGTTTTTCCTTGTATAACGGAACCGTTTCTATATCCACTTCTTTGATTTGCTGATTCGTAATGATGGCATGCGTTTCGTATTTCCTTAACGAGGTCTTCACATTGTCACCGCCTAACACTTCAGTTAACCGAATGTGCATATCAGAGAACTTTTCATTATATCGGGAGATTACTTTAGGTAACCAATACTTTACCGATTCAATCATGCCAATTTGGAGTTCTCCTTTACCGACAAGCTTCACTTCTTCCATTTCCTTCTTCACGATTGTCATTTCTGATAATAAATGAATTGCCCTGCTGTATAAAACCTCTCCCGCTTCTGTCAATCTAATATTCCTTGTATTACGTTCAATAATTTGAAATCCTAGATCACGTTCCAAATTTTTGATGGCTTTACTTAATGATGGTTGAGAAATATGTAACTTCTCAGCCGCTTTTGAAAAACTCATATGATTGACGACAGAAACAAAGTAATTTAATTGTTTTAATTCCATACTACCCCTCGCTTCCACACTTATAGTCTAGAGCTATAAATATATAGTAATTATATATTAGAAATTATAAATCCGGTACTTTATAATTGATGAGTAACGTGTATCTGAAAGTTCAGAAAGGGTGGAGCAATTGCTTAACAAAGTAGATAATCATATATGGTCAGGGCGTACGGATCATCTTGAAAATAGAACAAGTTTCCGATATCACCAAGTAGTTGAAGTTATCGCGATGGAAGATTTATCTCCATCATCTCGCACATGTGCAATCATTGGTTTTGAAAGCGAGGAAGGTGTTCGTCGCAACAAAGGACAACTTGGTGCAGCCAAAGCTCCAAACGCCTTACGCAGTGAACTTGCCAAACTGCCGTGGAAGTTTTCGGTAAATGAGCGACTTGTCGATGTCGGAAATATACAATGCGTAGGTACAGGGCTAGAAACAGCCCAACAGCAACTAGGAGATACTATTGCAAACGTATTAGAGAAAAAAATGACACCGATTATTCTTGGTGGCGGCCATGAAACCGCTTACGGCCATTATCTCGGTGTTCGTAAATGGATTGGTGAAGAAGCTTCTCTTGGAGTTATTAATATAGATGCCCATTTCGACTTACGCTCATACGACGAACAACCTTCTTCCGGGACGATGTTCAAACAAATCCTGGAGCATGATAACATGAGCAGCTATTTCGTCGTCGGAATCCAGCGCTATGGAAATACGCAGGAATTGTTCGATACAGCCGACAGGCTCGGTGTCAAATATGAATACGAAGAGAATATGCATATCGGAAATATGAACAAACTTACATCGGATCTCGAACAATTCATCAACCAACATGACTATGTTTTTCTAACATTATGCACGGACGTACTGAACGCGGCCTTCGCACCCGGTGTCAGTGCTCCTTCACCATTCGGATTAGATCCTTCCGTTGTCCGTTCAATCATTCGAACAGTTACAGCACATAAAAAAACACTGTCGTTCGATATTTCGGAAGTGAACCCCATTTTGGATGAAAACAACCGTACAGTAAAACTCGGTGCTTACTTAACAAATGAAGCAATTACAACTTTTTTAGGAGGGGAAATTCATGACGCTAGTTCTTAATCAAGTCACCACAATCTTCCTTTCTATTGCATTGCTAACTTTAGGGATGGTTTTAGTTAAGAAAGTTGGTTTCTTACGAAAATTCTGCATACCTGCTCCCGTTGTCGGCGGATTATTATTCGCTGTTTTTGCAACCATTTTCAAGTCTCTCGGATGGCTAGAAATTACACTTGATACATCATTGCAAAGTTTATTCATGCTTACATTCTTTACAACGATTGGTCTAGGAGCAAGCTTTAAACTCATTAAACTCGGGGGAAAACTCCTCGTCATTTACTGGCTTGCATGTGGATTTTTAGCGCTTGCGCAAAATACAATCGGTGTATCTATGGCTTATTTGTTCGACCTGCATCCACTTATTGGAATGATGGCTGGAGCAGTTTCAATGGAAGGCGGACACGGAGCCGCCACTGCATTCGGACAGACCCTTGAAGACATGGGTATCAATTCAGCCCTATCAATCGGAGTCGCAGCAGCCACATTTGGACTTGTTGCCGGAGGTCTCGTTGGCGGTCCTACAGTTAAGTACCTTATTACGAAACATAATCTCAAACCGTCGGAAACGGATGATGATCTCGGGCTTCCTATTGAAGAGAAAGAAAAACCAATTCAAACAGATTCTTTCTTCACGCAAATTTTGCTTATCACACTTTGTATGGCACTTGGTACATACTTAGGTGATTTATTCTCAGCTGCAACAGGATTCGTTCTGCCAGGGTACGTCGGTGCCATGTTCGTTGCTGTTCTTGTTCGGAATATTGTTGACAAAATCAATCCAAAAGCAGTCGATATGAAGAGCATCAGTTTAATCGGCGACGTTACGTTAGGAATCTTCCTGTCAATGGCACTCATGAGCATCAAACTGTGGGAAGTTGCAAATTTAGCTCTTCCGCTACTAGTTATCGTCTTCATACAAGTTGTTTTCATTGTCTTATTCGGGATTTTTGTCTTGTTCCGTCTACTCGGCAAAGACTACGATGCAGCCATCATGGTAGCTGGTTTTACAGGTCACGGTCTCGGCGCCACTCCTAATGCAATGGCTAATATGGCGGCAGTCACAGAAAGGTACGGCCCTTCAACAAAAGCATACCTCGTAGTTCCGATTGTTGGTGCTTTCCTCATCGATGTATTTGCGATGCCAATTATTATAACGACGATAAACCTGTTCAATTGATAATAGTAAGCTTCCCTCATTACATTTCCATGTAATGAGGGAAGCTTTTTCGTTCGTTCAGATACTCATACACAGGTTTTATTCATTAATAACTCCTCTAGGCCATATACTTATAATGCTCTGAAACTTGTTATTTTAATGACAGCCTCCTTAAAATACGCTACCCTTAAACAAAACGACTTGTTTTATAAGTACATACATATTCGTTTCATCGAAAGGACTGACCTTATGCCTCAACAAGAACACTGGAAATCAAAAATAGGTTTTATATTAGCTGCTGCCGGTTCAGCAATCGGATTAGGCGCAATTTGGAAATTCCCTTATGTAGCCGGGACTGGCGGTGGTGGCGCTTTTCTACTGGTCTTTTTACTATTTACGCTGTTATTAGGATTCCCTCTCTTAATCGGTGAGTTCATTCTCGGTCGTAAAAGTCAAAGTGACGCAATTACTGCCTACAAAAAGCTTGCGCCCAATTCAGGTTGGCATATAACAGGAATCATTGGCGTCGTAACCAGTTTCTTAGTGCTATCATTTTATAGTGTTGTTGGAGGATGGATTATCCTCTACTTATTCAAAGCATTAACAGGTGGTATTTCCGGACTTTCGCAAGACCAGTTCGGACCGTTATTCGGCCAAATTATTTCAAATCCATTCGCTACGTTAGCCGGTCAACTGATCTTTATGGTGCTAACAATTGTTGTTGTAGCCCAAGGTGTTCAAAAAGGGATTGAGAAAGCAAGCAAGATTATGATGCCTGCTCTCTTCATTTTATTTATCATTATCGTTGCCCGTTCTCTTAGCTTGGATGGGGCAATGGAAGGCGTAAAATTTCTGCTGGTACCGGATTTCACTAAATTAACGTCTGAAACGATTTTATTCGCTTTGGGACAAGCCTTTTTCACTCTCACATTAGGTGCTTCTGTTATGGTTACGTATGCTTCCTATCTTCCTAAAACGCAAAACCTGCCGAGCTCGGCGATGTCCATTATCGCTATGAATATCGTCATCGTTCTGTTAGCCGGCCTTGCGATTTTCCCGGGTGTGTTTTCATTTGGAATGGCACCGGATGCAGGACCGACATTGATTTTTTCCGTACTGCCTGCTGTATTTAACCAAATGCCCTTTGGGGTGTTTTTCTTCATTGCATTTTTGGTTTTATTTCTATTCGCGGCTTTAACTTCCGCTTTCTCTATGATTGAAATTATTGTTGCAACAATGACGAAAAATGATCCTTCAAAACGAAAACGATTCACTTGGATAATTGGAATGGCAATTTTCGTTGTTGGAATTCCATCTTGTTTATCATACGGAGTAATGGCTGATGTGAAGTTTTTCGATAAAACGGTATTCAATTTAGTCGATTTTGCAGTAAGCAATGTATTGATGCCTCTTGGCGCATTATTGATTTCGATATTCATCCCTTTAAAGATAGCTAAAACAGATTTGTTTAATGAGATGAAGCAAGGGTCGAAAGTCGGAAAGACCTTCTTCAACATTTGGTTCTACCTTTTAAAATATCTGACCCCTATCGCAATCATTATTGTTTTCCTTGATGCACTAGGTGTGTTTAACTTGTTCGCAGACCATTAAAAGTAATTGAGAACTTTTCTTCCAAACGAAGAGGCAGTTACTTTTACAAAATCCCCAACTCTGTTGGCAGAAATGGAATGAGTTAATACACGTAACTCGAAACCATCATCGCAAATCGGCGAAAAGTTGAACTGGCAATAAAAAAAGGAAGACTCCTTACTCTGTAATATTAAAGACAAGTAATTGTATATGATGACTTATCCCGTCATGGCTTGTTTATAATGTTACACACATTATAAAAATGCACATTACTAAAAGTAAATTTTAGTATGTGCATTTTTATTTTGGCTAATATTTCTGCATTGTTTTATTAAAAGGTTAAACATTTACACTTACGAAGAAAAGCATTAAAATTAGAACAAATATTCTTTTAATGGAGGGGGTTAATAATTGTATTGGTATGAGTATTGTCCGAAGAATGTTGAAAGTAAATATCAACTGTTAGTATTTAAAGATAACAAGCCCTTTCTACCTTTGACAGACTATTACCAAGATTGTTTAGGGCGAATTGATAAGAGCTCTGCAACATCTAATTTAAAGTGCTTATTACCCTTTTTCAAGTGGCTAGAGGAAAAAAGTAACTATCAGGGAAATCGAGTGCTATGGAATGAATCCGAAGGAAAGATACGTGTAGCTGTTGAGGATTATTTACAGCATGAAATGGGCTGTAAAGTTCGTGATAAAGATTCATTTCGTTTTGTGAATTTAACAAATAAAAGCCCTACTACTATTAGTCGTTTTTTATCGGCACTAAAGTCATTTTATATGTCAATGATTCGTTTAAAATACTATCCACATCATAACCCTTTAATTGACGGGCAAGCGATTCTACATAGCTATAAAGAAGAGGTAAGAGGTGTTCGAGAAGATAAACCTAGAATGCCTCCAGTTGCAGGGACAGAAGACCCTATCATTCACCGAAGATTAACAGATTCCTATTTTAAAATCATCAATGAAGAATGGCAGCCACAAATTATTGATGATATGAATTTACCTTATCAAGTTTATCAAGCAGGAAAAAAAGTAAATTGGTCGCAACGTGAAATGATTATAGCTCGTATGCTATTCGAAACGGGAGCAAGGGCATCGGAAATTATTGAACTAACTGTTGGAGATTATCGTCAGCGTAAAAGTCATCAAGAGGTCAGTACGTTTAACAAAGGGAGTCATGGTAGGAAGATCAAGTTCCTACGCTTTAGTAAAGATACAGTCAAGCGATTGTTTCACTATATAGACACCGAGAGAAAATCCTATGATGAAAACCATTTAGGATTTGAACAATTACTTGACGATGCACCAATCTTCTTATCTGCAAATGGAACAGCATTTACTTATCATGCTTGGTATTATCATTGGAATCGGGCAATGAAAGTTAGTGAATTAAGTTTAAACCCGCATAAAGCAAGACATTGGTTTGTTACTTCTCGCCTGAGAGAAATTTATAATATTTCCATGAATGATGCTGAAATTCAACAGCGTAAAAACGAATTGATTAAATATATGAAATGGAAAAATCAAGATACCATGAATATATACGAACATCATTTTGACGAAGCAAAACATCGAGAAGCTCATGAAAATATGATGGAACAGATGGCACAAAGAGAGCAAGATTACACTAAGCAGCGTAAATCTTCTGGAAAACCAAAGCTAGCAGTCATTGAAACACCAAAAATTGAACTAGTCGATGAAGACTTAAAAGAGTTATTAGAAGGGTTGGAATAAAATTGACTGACACAACACAACTAAGACCAGCGACGGAATGGTATGATAAATGGCTTGGAAAAATGGATACAAAGCTAATGTGCCTAAAGAACGGTCGAAGCGAGTTTTTAATCGACAAAGTAGATCAACGGAATCTTAAACAACTTAATAATAATTGCTTAAATTTTGATTGGAAGAATCACCTTTTATTGATTATATTAATCGAAGTAGCTCAAAATAAAGATACTGCAACTATTAAAAGAATCCTCGGGACATTAAGCACACGATTTAAAGATATTTTCAATCATTTTAACATTACTAGACTTTTAGACTTCGATCCGAATGTTCATTTATATGGATATTTAAAAGGTGAGGTTTTCCCTAACGATTCCAACAGCAAAAGAAGCGAGTTGTTGGGATGCTATAGTAGAGCCGAGTACACTACAAAAAAATGGATTCATAACAACTTATCTCTTGAAGAACAAGAATATTTTAACCTGTTTCTATTGCACCCCATTTTGTTTGACCCAAGAGATTTTTCATTTCGAAAGTTAGCAAAAGAACAAGCTCAAACTATTCGTAAAGATGAAACAGATGCTATTGTTCCAATGCTTCCAACGATACGTGCAGAAGCAAACTTACGATGGAATCAGATGAAAAGACTACGTGATGCCTTTCATCAACAAATACAGGAGGTAAAAACTAAATCTTTATCACTACCAATTGAGTTTTTCTACGATGAACCCGAACGAATCGGGGAGAGATTTCATTTTCGTTTATGGGATAAACCATCCTTTGTATTGCATCACCAAATACATTTTTCAGAAACTATTATAAAACAAGCAACACAGTAGAAGGTAACTTATTCTGATAAAAACAACGCTTATTTCCTTGAGTTTATTCGTGCGGAATCAATAGAGGACGAATCAGAAGGAGAAGGACTTTGGTTCAATGAATTGATTGAATTTAATGTTATTGGAGGTTGGTCTAGGAATAGACCGATTGAAGAACATGAACGTATTTTAAGGTTTCTATCTTTATGGGGCTACGAACAAGGGCATCAGCAAAAGCCCTCTCCATTTCTATCTCAACATAAAGGCGTTTTAACACTGTCAACTTTTGTTACTTTGCACAAAGACAAAGCACAAGGACTATTAATTGATGTTGAGCCATTTTATGTAGCTTGTACATTTGGTCTATTAGCAACAGATATTTTAACTACTACTGGTGCAAGAATTAATGAATTACTTCAAATTAATAATACGAAAGAGTGTATCCTTATAAAAAAGGTTAAAGAGAAGTTGCATTTCTCATTTAAAGCTATCCCTAAAGGACGAGATTCATTAGAAGAATTTTATATAAGCAAACAGACTATGGAGCATATTCAAACCGTAGCAAGATTGTTAAAAGAGCATTATACTGTTGAGAAAATTCCAAGTGTTTTATATAGGAGTGATAGAAAGCATTTTTTCCCTAAGCCTATGTCCTATTATTTTCAATACGAAGGTAAAGCAATAAGAAAGGATGCTATATACAGTTCCATTCGATTCCTCCTTCATGGATTGGTTTTTGAAACACAAAGTGGTAAGCCCGTAACAATCAAGACCCACCTTTTACGCCATGCTTTTGCAACAGAAGCAGTCCAGCGACAAAACATGAATATTGATATTGTCGCAAAGATGTTACATCAGAGGGATTTGAATATAACAGCTTATTACTCTGCACCAACATCATCGCAAATCGCTGAATCAGTAAGTGAATTACATGATGTCATTTCAAGCTATGTCGATATTGATGATGCGTATTTAAGAAGCCCTAAAGAGTTGCAACAGCAATTTGATGAACACGCTGAAAAGGTTGGTGTATATAACAAAGTATTAGGTGGTACTTGCGTGACCGACTTCGTGTGTCCAACTAAAATGCAGTGTTTAGGTTGTAAAGCAAAAGTACCTGAACCAGACCAAGAGGATGAACTTTTAGAAGTTATTCAATTATCAAAGGATATGGAGAAACGATTCAAGAAGATGGGGTTAGAAGTTGAAGTTCGTAAAGCAAAAGAAATGGCGAAGCAAGCTAAGATTGAATTAAAAGAGATTGACTTGATAAAAAAATATAGAGAGGAACGTAATTATGAACCAGCAACAAAGCGTAATCCATTCAGATAAACGGCAATGGCTCGACAAAGTGCATCAGCAACGTAAAGACCGTTCACTTACTATCGGTATTCAAACGATTGATTTTCTCGTAGAACAAGGAATTCCCGTAACTTATAACAACATTAGTGAGCATTCAAAAGTAGTTGATGAAAAAGGAAAAGGCATCCATCATAATACGATTAAACGCAATGAGGAACTACATTCATATTATCAAAAGCATAGCAGAACGTATAAAGTGAAAAATACGCGTAAAAAGCCTGTAATGCCCTCTAGATTTGACGAAGCATCTTTAAGAAGGATTTCGTCTGAACGCGATGTAAACGTCGCCCAAAAGAGGTATATGCAGCTTTCGAAAGAGGAATTGGTGAATAGATTAATAGCGGTTGAAAAATACGTTGCAGAAAACCAAGAGCGATGGGTAACTAATCAATTTGAGCAGTTCAAGTAGATGATTAATGAGTTGAAAAATAGCCTCGTTAAATTATTTTTAACAAGGTTATTTTAACTATCTTGTTCAACAATCGCGCCCTTTTCTTGAAGAAGACACATAAATCATTGTGCTAAATCAATACATTTAAAAACAAAAATATTAACGTAATAATTATACCAAAACTAAAACCTAGAATATGTACGATAAATGCACCCATCCCATAAAAGTTTCCAAGTATCAAAATAGCAAATATGTAAATTACGGGCCAGCTATCAAATTGTAAACTAAGAAATTCTTTGTCATATAGGTGTAGGATAATTATGCAGGCAATAAGTGCATAAATTCCCGGCGATGCTCCAGTGCCTTCTGTGTAATTTGCAAAAATAGCATATACAAGATATGTAATTATATTTCCGATTAAGTAAATAGTTAAGAACTTCCAACTACCAATCTTATCTTCAAGAATAATACCAACAAAATACATACCATAAACATTGCCTAATAAATGCAATATATTTTGATGAAAAAATGAGCCCGTAAGCAGTCGATACCACTCTTTACCCTGCATATTATTAAAACTTTTCCCACCAGCCAATTCCAAAAAAGTATCTTTAAATATTAGTTTATCCAATATAAAAACTAAAATGTAGAGAACAATAATTATTGTATAAACGTTAGCGTTATCCTTTCCAAAAATTGTATCCACTCCCTTCCTTTTCAGCATTAACTGCGTTCCAAGTTCGATGCTCTTTCTACAAAAAATTCCTTATTGCGATATTCTGGTCCAATTGTGACAGCACCTATATTTCACCTTCCATCGCTGGCTCCTTCACTTCTTCCTGTTCCTTAAGATATTGCTTTACTTTTTTATTAATGAAAAAATATCCCAATAGAATCAGGCCACTAAACACCAAACTACTTATATTCATATAGATAAGCATCTTTCCATAGCCCGCTGCTCCATATGTTTTCACTAAAAAGGCTTTTAACGTACTTAGAAAAATTCCACGAACTATAAATAATAAATTAAATATTTGAAACCACATAAATAATCCGTCAGAGTTAAATAACCTCTTGCTAAACTCTCGTGGATCCCCATATAGATAGGCAATGTCAACCATAAAGTATAGTGCCATAGGTTTTCTAATTATCATTGAGATTAAATAAATTATACAAGTTCCAAAACCTAGATAAACCTGATTCCAGAGCATACTATCAGCCGATGTTGACAACAAATTAACAGCGGTACTTATGAATAACGATGTTATAATAAAAAGACCTGCAATATTTAGCTCTTTTTCTTTTATAAAGCGATAAATAGTATAAATAAATCCAGGAACAGTTGATAGTAGGATGGCTGTGTAATCACCAAGTGGTTCCTTTCCGTAAGTCCAAATGAAAAAAGGGATAACTGCATAAAAAATTATGTCGTAGATTACTAGCTTTTTATTCAAATATTAAACCCCAGCTTTCTGATAACGTTGTAGGAATTTTATTTATCCCATTTTTTTTCAGAATAAATTACTCAACAAAATGGCCCGTTTGTTGAAGAGCTATCTATATCATAATACCATATCTGCCCATTTAGTAGGCATCAAAAAAGTGCTACGTACTAGATGTTTCTACTACATGTTATGGCCCGATACGACATAAAAGAGATCGTCAATGACGATCTCTTTTTCTTCAATTAATATAGCTCTTATAATGTTGCACATTCTATAAAGGATGCTGATATATCAAGAGGAACATGTTATCTCTTGACTTTTAATAAAATCGACGAGGAGTCTTCCTTTTTCTATCCTTCTTTCTCGCAGTTCAAATCCCAAGTAAAGCCAAACTTATCTTTCACTTTCCCATACTTAGCACCCCAGAACGTATCTTGCAGTTCCATCAGTATTTCGCCTTCTTCCCGCAGACCGTTGTAAAGATGGTTCGCTTCTTCCACGTTTTCACAGTTGATAAGAAGAGCCACGCCGTGTTTGTTGTTTTCAGACGGCTTGTCCGCGGAATCGGCAAGCATGATTTGAAAATCACCTTTTTTCAGATGGCAATGGAGAACATAATCTGCTGCTTCCGGCGGATGTGGGAAATTAGCATCCGCATATTTCTGCATTCCGACTTCCTCAAGTCCTAGCAAATTTGCATAGAATTCAGCCGCTTCTTTTCCTTCTCCATAAAACGTTAAATATGGAATGATTGTACCTTTCATATTGTTACCTCCTCCTATGTGGTGACAGTCACCAAGTCAATTTAGACACAATTCATTCGTCTGCTGTTCTTTACTGAACGATACCTTTTGGCTGGCGGCCTTCAAGTACATCCGTAATTGCCTGTGCGTTCAAGTTCATCATCGCAAGGCGTGTCTTAATGCTGGCACTGCCGATATGCGGAAGGACTGTTACGTTCGGCAATGTAAGAAGCGGATGATCGAATGGAACTGGTTCTTTTTCAAACACGTCGAGCCCCGCCGCCCAAATCGTACCGTTCTTCAATGCAGCATAAAGAGCAGCTTCGTCAACAATTCCCCCACGAGCGACATTAATAAGAACCCCCGTATTTTTCATAAGGTCAAGTTCCCGTGCACCAATCATCCCCGCGGTTTCTGGTGTAAATGGTGCTAGAATGATAACAAAATTCGCCTCTTTCAGCAGTGTATCCAAATCTCTGAATTCAAGTCCGTACTCAGCTTCTGCATCCGGCTTGCGGTTGCGATTATGATAAAGAACTTGCATATCAAAGCCTTTTGCCCGGCGCGCCACCGCTTCACCGATTCTTCCCATGCCAATGATGCCAAGTGTCGCTCCTCCAACATCCATGCCCGTAAATCTCATCGGCGCCCATGAAGTCCAATTGCCTTTTCTAATTTCATTTTCTGCAGAGATTAATTTACGTGCCGTCGCTAGCAGGAGCGCAAAAGCAAGATCTGCAGTTGTTTCAGTCAACACACCCGGTGTATTTGTTACGATGACGTCATATTCCTTTGCCGCTTCCAAGTCAATATTATTATAACCAACGGCCATATTGGCAACGATTTTAAGCTTCGTACCCGCTTCAAAAACCTCGCGATTGATGCTATCCGCCAAAACCGACCATAGTGCATCCGCTTCTGCCACTTCTTTCAATAAAACAGCGCGCGGAACCGCTACACTTTCTTCGTCCCACATCCGTACATCAAATTTTTCATGAAGCGGCGCAACCGCCTCTTCTGTCAGCTTTCTTGTAATGAAAATTCTT
Source organism: Sporosarcina sp. FSL K6-1508 (assembly GCF_038007465.1). Classification (NCBI taxonomy): domain Bacteria; kingdom Bacillati; phylum Bacillota; class Bacilli; order Caryophanales; family Caryophanaceae; genus Sporosarcina; species Sporosarcina sp. FSL K6-1508. The sequence goes on from NZ_JBBOXF010000001.1 coordinate 471,950, forward strand.
GGCTTCACTTAAATCCCCCTATTCCCACAATTAACAATAGTGTAGCATATAGTGTGAACCAATTGGTCGACGGTCAACTTTGTAAAAAGCCTGCCCAAGACTAATGTAAGTAGATATGGTTACTTCAAGATTGAGAGATGATTTCCATGAAAACCGCTACTTTACAATCCCGCATTTTTTCATATGGCGCACTCTTTGTTTCCATAATAGCAATCATTATCGGTGTTTCCTTCTATTTTACAATGTCGCAAGGTATCGAACAACAGATTGGAGACCAGGCGCTAAGTATAGCCAGGACAACAGCAGACCGCCCCGATGTCCGTGCAGGGTTTGGACACGCTGATCCAACGGAACTATTGCAGCCTATCGCCGAAGCGGTACGACTCAAAACTGGTGCTGAATATGTCGTTATCGGAAACAGCGAAGGTATCCGGTATGCTCATCCTGTTCCAGAACGGATTGGGCAAAAAATGGTGGGTGATGATAATGAACGCGCGCTTCTTTCAGGAGAATCCTATATTTCCGAGGCGACCGGGACACTCGGGGCCGCCTTACGCGGGAAAACACCAGTATTTAACGAGGATGGCAAGATTATCGGGATTGTTTCCGTTGGTTTTTTAAAAAAGAATATTTCCTCTATCTTTTTTCAGTATGCCGACAACATTTCCTATATCGTACTTATCGCAATCATTCTAGGTATTATTGGTTCCAGCATTCTGGCACGCAATATAAAAAAAGAACTTTTTAATTTAGAGCCTGCGGAAATAGCGAACTTATTCACCGGACGAAACGCTCTTATTGAGTCTGTGCGAGAAGGAATCATTATGGTTGACGCAAACGGTATCATTACAACTGTGAATGTGGCTGCATATGAAACGCTTTCCCTCCCTAATCAATCGGAACTAATCGGTCGGACGATTCAGGAAGTGCTTCCAAACACACTTCTTCCAAAGGTACTTGAAACCGGAGAACGGCATCTCGATCGCCCAATGGAAATTCGCGGAAAAAAGGTAATTGTAAATCGCGTCCCCATCCGTGTTGGCGAACAGATTGTCGGTGCGGTTTCAACTTTTCGGCTACAATCAGACATCGACCAACTCACAATGGAATTATCACAAGTGAAACGGTATACGGAAGCGCTTCGTGCACAAACCCATGAATACAATAACTTTTTATATACAATATCGGGTCTCATTCAACTCAATTCATACGACGAGGCACTAAGCCTGATTCACGAGGAAACAGCTGACCATCAATCGCTCATCCAGTTCGTGACAAAGCGGTTGCAGGATCCATTTCTAGGAGGAATTATTATCGGTTTCTTCAACCGGGCAAAGGAATTGAAGGTCCGCTTCCTTCTTGATGAAGATAGCCTCTTAAAAAAACTCCCGAAACACTTAGAAAAAAACCATTTCGTTTCAATCATTGGAAACTTAGTTACAAATGCTTTCGAAGCGACCGACTCTTTTCCGGAAGAAAAACGAATGGTCCGCATCTTCATTCTGGATAACGGGGAAGAGATCTTAATTGAAGTTGAAGATTCTGGACATGGGATAGCTGATGAAGTGCTGGATGTACTCTTTCAAGAAAAGGTATCGACAAAAAATCAAGGTCACCGTGGATACGGACTTATGAAAGTAGCAGAGAATGTAAAAAATCTCAGTGGTTCTATCACACTCGAAAAAGGCGATTTAGGCGGTGCATTGTTTATCATTTCCATACCGAAAGGAGGGTTTTCAGATGACAAATCTCATTGAAATCTTAATAGTTGAAGATGACTTGCGAATTGCCGACATCCATCAGCGATTCATCGAGAAAATAGAGGGCTTTACAGTCGTAGGTTCCGCGCATACCGGTGATGAAGCAAAAGATTGGATTTCAGCATTATTGCCAGACCTCGTTTTGCTCGATGTCTATTTGCCCGATGTACTCGGTACAGAGCTAATGGATTTCATCCACAAAAACAGCCCTGAAACAGATATTATTTTCATCACCGCCGCGGCGGAAATTGAAGTTGTAAAAAAGGCGTTTCGCCACGGAGTCATCGACTACATCCTAAAACCGCTCACATTCGATCGATTTAAGGAAAGCCTCCTTTCTTATAAAGTTAAAAGGGAAACACTTTCAGGTGAAGGACTCATACAGGAAGATTCCATCAAATCTCTTTGGAATAAAACGCTACCCGCTTCATCAAACCCTGATTACATTCCACCAAAAGGGATTGACCCCATGACGAAAGAGAAAGTAGTCAGCCACATTAAAAATATAGAAGGCGGAATTACTGCAGAAACACTTGGATTGGAAATCGGCGTGAGCCGTTCGACCGCAAGACGTTATCTAGAATACCTCGTCTCAGAAAAACGTGCATTTACAGAACTTCTATACGGCTCAGTCGGGCGTCCTGAAAGAAGATACTTCATAAAAAAACGCTGAACAGTATGAACAAAATGATGTTTACTCTCATTATCAAACTTATAAACGATAACTTTTAATTGAATAAATATTCTGATAGATTGATGACAGCGAATGAAAACGCTGTCATCATTTTTAATTATAAGGGGGATTATATGAAGATGTGGAAGAAACTTACGACGGTTGCCCTAGCAAGTATGCTGGCACTCAGCCTCGCAGCATGTTCTGCGGATGAATCAGAAGGAAAAGTGGAAGGAGCTACCTCGAAATATCCGGAGAGTAACATAACAATTGTCGCTCCATCCGGCGCAGGCGGTGGATGGGATTTAACTGCCAGAGCGATTGCAAAAACGATGAGTGAAACAAATCTAATCGATAAGTCAATCGTAGTTGAAAACAAACCTGGTGGCGGTGGTGCTGTTTACATGGCAGAATTTGCAACAAAAGAACTAAAAAATGATCATGTCCTTCTTGTAAAATCTCCGCCAATCTTAATCAACAATAACAAAGCGGAAGGAAACAGTGCTTACGGCTATAAAGACACAACACCTTTGGCGCAATTAACACGTGACTACGGAGCAATTGTCGTCAAGGCGGATTCGAAGTTCAATTCATTGAAAGATGTACTAGAAGCAATTAAGAAAGACGCGAAATCGGTGACGCTTGCCGGCGGATCGGCTCCCGGATCGATGGACCATCTTGTCGGTGTCTTGCCCGCATTTGAATATGGAATTGATCCAAAAACAGTAAAGTATGTATCGTATGATGGCGGCGGAGAGGCAGTTGCAGCATTGCTCGGTGGAAATGCAGACGTTATCGCTACGGATGCCTCCACTATTGGAGCATATCTGAAGTCCGGTGATGTCCGTGTCCTCGCTGTCAGTTCTTCAGAACGGCTTGGCGGTGAATTGACAGAAGTCCCTACATTTAAAGAAGAAGGGATTGACGCCGAATTCACCATTTGGCGCGGCATCTTCGGTCCAAAAGAAATGTCGGAAACGGCTTATGACTATTGGTCCGAGAAGCTAGAGAAAATGGTGGAATCAGATGAGTGGAACGCGGAACTGGAGAAAAACGGGTGGGAAAGCGAATACCGTAATGCTGACGACTTCACTACCTACTTGGAAGAACAAGACAAAGTGATTGTGGAATTGTTAACAGCACTCGGAATGCAAAAATAACATTATTCGGGCGGCTTCAGCAGCCGCCTTTTCTTTTAGGGAGGTGTCGAAGACTATGAGTAAAACGTTCGATCGATACAGCAGTATCGCCTTTTTACTGATTGGTCTTTTATTTGTAATCGAAAGTCAAAAAATTTCAGACAGTGCCTATGGTTCATCAGTTGGACCGAAAATTTTTCCAATGTGGCTTGGCATTATTTTAATTCTATTAAGCTTGCGACTTCTATACGAAACGTTTAAATACAAGACTAAAACAACTTCTGGACTGAAGCTTCAATATAAGAAATTCATTATTATCGTTATCAGCGCAGTTTTGTATGCATTTCTATTGGAAAAGGTCGGATATGTCATCTCGACGTTCCTTTTTTTACTCATTGCTTTCCAAACGATGGAGCGTGGTCGATTACTGCCTTCCACCATTATTGCAGCTGCATTTTCATTTGGAATTTACTATTTGTTCGCGAAACTTCTTGGTGGGTCATTGCCAGGGTTTCCTGTATTTTAGCGCGAAAGGAGTTAAGCTATGAGCACTTTACAGTTTTTAGCCGACGGATTCAGCGTCGCTTTTCAATGGCATAATCTATTATTCGCTTTTATCGGGGTCATCATCGGGACAGCGGTCGGCGTGTTACCCGGCATCGGTCCAATGAGTGGTGTCGCCCTTCTCATCCCCGTTACGGCAACGATCACTTCAGGAATGCCAACTGATGCCGCGGCCGCCAGTTCAATCATTTTACTGGCCGGTGTCTATTATGGAGCAATGTATGGGGGTTCCACAACATCGATATTATTGAATACCCCTGGCGAATCTTCGTCAGTCGTCACAACACTCGACGGCTACCAGATGGCCCGGCAAGGCCGTGCCGGTGCAGCTCTGGCCATTTCTGCAATTGGTTCATTTTGCGCCGGAATCATATCGCTGATCGGCCTTGTGCTACTAGCTCAGCCGCTTTCGAATGTCGCAATCAAGTTTGGCCCAGCGGAATATTTTTCTTTAATGCTGTTGGGTTTAGCCGCAGTAAGCGGACTCGCCGGAAAGTCGATGACGAAAGCATTAATGATGACTGTTTTCGGACTTATGCTTGGAACAATCGGCATTGACGCAGTTTCAGGAATTGCCCGCTTTACATACAACCAACCTATTCTTTTTTCCGGATTGGAATTTTTAACAATTGCTGTTGGATTGTTTGCACTTGGTGAAGTATTCAAGACGGTATTGGAACGCGATGAAGAAGACGGGGCCATTGCAAAGATCAATCGCATCCTCCCGACAAAACAAGATATGAAAGACAGCGCAGTTCCTATTGTACGTGGTTCCCTACTAGGATTTTTCATCGGGGTACTTCCAGGCGCCGGGGCAACACTCGCATCTTTCTTCTCCTATATAACGGAGAAAAAGTTCAGTAAAAACCCCGAAAGCTTCGGAAAAGGGAACATTGCCGGAGTAGCGGGTCCTGAATCTGCAAATAATGCTGCTTCTGGGGGCGCAATGATTCCTTTACTTACATTAGGAATCCCGGGTTCCGGTACAACCGCTATATTAATGGGCGCGCTTATCATGTATAACATTCAGCCAGGCCCTTTACTCTTTGACGAGCATCCGGATATCGCATGGGGGCTCATTGCGAGTATGTTTATCGGCAACTTGATGTTACTAGTATTGAATATGCCACTCGTTCGTGTGTTTGCCAAGGTCATTCAAACGCCTAAGAAATACTTATTGCCGATTATTATTGCCATTTCATTTTTCGGAGTTTACGCAGTCCAATATACGACATTTGATTTATACTTGCTACTTGGTTGTGGTTTGGCGGGTTATTTACTATCAAAAAATGATTATCCGGTAGCTCCATTAGTCTTGGCACTCGTATTAGGTCCAATGATTGAGAATAATATGCGGAGGGCACTAACTATTTCAAATGGTGATTTTAGTATCTTTTTCACAAAGCCATTATCACTCGTTTTCATCATAGTGGCTGCGGCATGGCTTCTGATTCCAATGTTATTGAAACTCAAAGGCCGCTCAGTCGTTGTAGAAGATGAAAGCTGATAGTGAGCGTTCAATTTCAAAAGCGGATTGCCTTCGATTCAAGGTGATCCGCTTTTGAAGTTATAAGGAGGTGCGATGCTTTTTCGATAAACTAAACAACGTTTTACCGTTACTAGATAACGCTCGCCCCTGCATCCTCTCACATAAAGAAAGCGTTGCCGCAACAACGCTTTCTTTCCTCATCCACCTATATAACTCATACCAATCTTCTTGCGGTTTTTCGCTGTCTGTTCAGTTCGTTCATCCGAATAACGATCACCGCGGCCCCGCCACACGCCTGTAATTACGTCAAGTAATTCTGCATCTGTCATTCCGCTACGGATTAGCTCCCGCAGATCGAACCCTTCTGTCGCGAACAAACATGTGTACAATTTACCATCCGATGACAATCTGGACCTTGTGCACGTCGAGCAAAAAGACTCCGAAACAGAAGTGATGAAACCGACTTGCGCCCCATTATCCACATAGCGATATCTCTTCGCAACTTCGCCATAATACTCCTCTTCTGCTGGTTCAATCGTATGGACGGAAGAAATCATATTGTAAATTTCTTTTTTCGTGACAACTTTTTCAAAGCTCCATCCGTTATCATTACCGACATCCATAAATTCAATGAAACGCAGTGTGATATCGCGTTCTTTGAAATAAGCGGCCATTGGAAGTATTTCTCCCTCATTGACGCCTTTTTGAACAACCATATTTACTTTTATTTCAAATCCTATTTTTTGCGCGTGGTCGATATTGGAAAGTATCAATTCCGGTTTTATCCCCCGCCCGTTCAGTTTCCCAAAAATAACAGGATCCAGTGCATCAAGGCTCATGTTCAATCGGCGGAGACCCGCATCATAAAGCGGTTGTGCATATTGTTTGAGTAACACACCATTTGTCGTCAAACCGATATCTTCAATGCCCTCAATCTTCATCAGTTTTTCAATCAACTTCGGCAGATCGCGACGCATAAGCGGTTCACCGCCCGTCAAACGAAGTTTTTTCACACCAAGTAGTGCAAATAACTTGGCAAACCGCTCAATTTCTTCAAAGGATAGAAGTTCATTTTTTGGTAGAAATACGTAATCATCACCAAAAACTTCTTTCGGCATGCAATAGGCACATCTAAAATTACATCGATCCGTCACTGATATCCGAAGATCCCGAATCGGTCGTCCAAGCTTATCTAGGATTGCTTCCAAAACTTCATCCCCTTTCCAGGGCTTCAAGTGTATTCACATTCATGAACACCCTTTTTTCATCATCAGTCAAAGTGCTTCCATTAATCCATACTGTATTAGTAATAGAGAGTATGTTCATCACACTTAGCTGACTATTTTCTACCGCTTTTTTCACAGCAATTTTCAATTTTTCATCCCAAATGGACACAAGCGGATGATACCGCCCATACGAAACAACCGCGGTAATACCTCTTTCGTGGTGTTTCATCAACCTCGACATGACCGATCCATCTACATATGGCATATCGCACGGCAATACTACATAGCGGTCCGCTTCCACGGATTCCATCACAGACAGGATCCCTGCAAGCGGACCGAGTCCTGCATATGCCACTAAATCGGTCATAATATGCACATGGCTAGGAAAACGCTCCATATGTTCCGGCCGTGTCACAACAACAATTTCGTCACAGCATATAGCCAAAGCATCCATTGCCCATTCATAAAAGTACTGATTTCCACGTTTAGCGAACGCTTTCGGCGAACCGAACCGCCGTGATAATCCGCCCGCTAAAACAATGCCCACCGTCTTTGTCATCCGCCGCTCACCGGTGGAATAAATGCACAGACATCACCCGATTGGATGAAATCTTCCTTTAAGGCATATTCTTCATTTACCGCGACATGCACGGTATCTTTTCCAAAACCCGGATACGTCATTTCCGCCCAATCCAGCAGTTCACGGACAGTCATTGATTCACGTTCAATTGTTTCTTCCGGCTTACCCGTCAATTCACGCAGCCTTGCAAAATAGCTTACTTTAATCACTTCTGCTCAATCCCCTTTTCAGGATACTTTTTCTGACCGCCAATCCACTCTTCGCCATCTTCCCATATTTCTTTTTTCCAGATGGGCACGATTTCTTTGATGCGTTCAATTGCATATTCGTTCGCCTCATAGGCCGCTTTACGATGCGGTGAGGAAACTGCAATGATTACCGCAATATCTGAAATATGCATCTCTCCGATTCGATGGGCAATCGCCACTTTTACGCCCGGCCATTTCGCTTCCATTTCCGCCCCGATTTGTACCAGTTTCTTTTCCGCCATCGGAACATATGCCTCATAAGACAAATACAATGTACGAATCCCATGCGTCCATTCCCGTACATGGCCTGTAAATACAGTGACGGCGCCCGCACCTGCATGGAGGACATAATCCGTATACTTTTGCGATTCAATTGGTGTTTCAACAATTTCAAACGGTTTCATTGCCATCCTCCTTTTCAATCCAGTCAAGTAGCCATCCATCCAATTGCTCAACGTCTAGCCTAGATGTAATATGCGAAATCCCAATTGCGCTTTCCGTGTACCCGACGATGAGCTGAATGCTATCCAATTTACACAGTGATACCCAATCTTCGTTATTCCTCAGAAGGACCACTTTCTCTCCTTGTTCTTTCTTATACCCTTCAACGAGTAGAATATCCGGTTTGCTGATCGTAGCTAATTCTTTCATTCCGACGAATTCTGTCTCTTCATTCAACAGTAATTGTACCGCACCGCCGCCTGCAACAATCGAAACGTCCGCACCACTTTCGAAAAACTGCATCGTATCTGTCGCGGAATCGGGCATAGCAGGTTGCCCCCCGTGTCCATGATGTTTCAATACGGCGACCGAAAAACCTTTGTCTTTCAGTAAACGAACCCATCTCGCAATAAGTGTTGTCTTCCCGCTATTTTTATAGCCGACTATATGAAGCGTCTTCATAGTACCCACTCACCGATGCCTTGCTCAGCTCCGAGCAATAGAATATCGACATCTGCTCCAGTCCTGTACCCGCGCGTTCCACTTGGCAAGACAATCAGGCAATTCCCCCGTGCAATCGATGAAACCGCATTTGATTTATTAAAGCCCGCAGGCACTGCAACGATACCCGCAGGCGTTGTTTCCCAAAATGCACGAATGAAGCGCGTGAAAGGATTCGGCTTTGCGAAGTCTTCGCCGAGTTTCACTGTCATACGCGGCATATAGGGTGTGATAGCCCCCTGCATGCCAAGAATCGCAGGTCTCGTCAACAATTCAAAACCCGTAAAACAGGCGGAAGGATTTCCCGATAGACCGAACAAAAGTTTATTACCAAGCACAGCGACCGTCGTCACGCTTCCCGGACGCATCGCAACTTTGTTAAATAAAGCCTTAGCACCGAGCCGCTCGTAAATAGCAGGCAAATAATCATAATCTCCGACGGAAACACCGCCTGTCGTAATCAGTAAATCCGTTTCAGCAAGCGCTTTTTCAACTACTTCCGTGCACGTATCGAGATCATCCACCTGCATACCATATGATGTGTAGCCAATTCCCATTCGTGTTAGTTGCGCTGCAATCATCGGCCCATTTGAATTTCGGATCTTTCCAGGCGCAAGTTCTTCGGACACGTCAAGCAATTCCGTCCCTGTCGAAAGAATACCAGCGATAGGACGCTTGGCTACGTTAACTTTTGCATAACCGAATGTCGCAAGGAGCGCAATTGTACCTGGATGGATAAATGCCCCAGCCTCAATTAAACGTTCACCTTCTTTTGCATCTTCACCTTTAAAAGATATATTTTCGCCTTGGCTAAATGGTTTTCGCAACGTGAAACTGTCTTTTCCTTCGGTCGTCTGCTCTAGCATGACAACCGCGTCGGCATTATCTGGAATCGGGGCACCTGTCATAATCCGGTATGCTTCCCTAGAACCAATGCCGCGGTCCGCTACATGTCCTGCACCTATTTCACCAATTACAGTGAACGGTATACGGTTATCCCCCGAGGCGCCTACTGTATCTTCTGCACGGACCGCAAATCCATCATAAGGTGACCTGTCGAATGAAGGCACATCATGTTTTGCAATAATCGGTTCGGCAAGAATTCTGCCATATGTATGTTCAAGTGCAATCGCTTCTGTACCCATCATATGGACGTTTTCCATAACAAGACGGACAGCTTCCGACACCTGAATAGGCTTTCTCATTTCTACCATAAGGATCCTCCTCTTTTATCTGCTATACTGAAAACATTATGTATGATATGAAAGGAATGACTCCATTGTCAGAGCTCACACATTTCAACGAACAAGGCCGTGCGAAAATGGTCGACGTTTCCGACAAGGCAGAAACAGTCCGGACAGCAATCGCAAAATCTTCCATCGTCGTTAACGAATTAATTCATTCACAAATTACGGAAGGTACAAATAAAAAAGGGGATGTATTTGCAGTCGCCCAAGTCGCTGCTATCATGGCGGCAAAAAGTACCTCCTCCATCATTCCCATGTGCCACCCGATTCCACTGACAGGCGTCAATATCCGTTTCGAATGGAATATCGACGAATCAGCTGGTTATTATGAAGTGCTAATCGAAGCCGAAGTGAAAACAAAAGGCGTGACGGGTGTTGAAATGGAAGCACTCACTGCCGCCTCAGCTGCTGCGCTGACAATTTACGACATGTGCAAAGCGGCTGGAAAAGAAATGGTCATAGGGCCGACAATGCTTCTGCAAAAGACCGGCGGAAAAAATGGGGATTACAATCGACAAGCTTAAAATGACTGTCTGACCAGCATTTGCTGGTCTTCTTTATACATTAATCAGTCGTCCAGATGCTTCGTCAGCTCATGGACGATATGGTGAACCTCAGGCAAGATCAGCCTATCCATCGCAAGTTCAACTGCTTTCACAGATCCGGGAAGTGCAAAATACGCCTTCTCTTTAATTACACCCGCCGCCGCTCTGCTTAATAATGCCTTCGTTCCAACATCCTCTGTATAGCTCAGATACCTGAACAATTCTCCAAAGCCATCTATCCTTTTCGTGAAATAAGGCGATACAGTTTCAATTGTGACATCACGGAAACCAATGCCCGTCCCACCTGTTGATATGATTGCATTAACGTTCGGATTTCGCAGCCATTCTTCTACGATTGATTCGATTTCCATCTTGTCATCTTGACAGATCCATGATTCAAAGACATGATGACCCGCCGATTCAAGCTTTTGCCGAATTGTCCAGCCACTTTTGTCATTCGACACATTTCGCGTATCACTCGTCGTCAAAACACAAAAAATAAGTTTTCTCTCTTTATCCGAGTCGTTCAAGTGTGACAAGTATATCCCTCCAGTTTACCCAAAAAATTGATGGTACAATTTACGGCCTATTTTCATATCCTTAAGTCCATGGATTAATAAACGGCCATTTCCAAATAAAATAAAGCGATACCGCTCCGTATTGAATTCCACGAAAAACGGGGTCACTTTATAAGGCACCCCCAACCTTTTAGCGACTGTTTCGCCATCTGTAATCGTCAATGAGCGGCTTGCATCCGGAATAATCTGTATCGTATCTCGTCCGCATAGCACCGCATATATAGTTCCTTCTGCACGGTGTAGTGCAGGATATGTGGGCGAATTTCCACATGTCTCACATACTTCGTTCCGCAGACGAGAAATCCCTGCTTCTACATGTGTATTGTTCCAAACATCGAAATGGAACAGCTTCGTGCGCATCGCATCCTTATTCCCTGTTAGCCACTTCAGCGCTTCCGCACTTTGATGCGCAGCCGTAATTTGAACGGCAGGTGCAATAATTCCTGTTGTATCGCAAGTTTCATTAACCGAAGGTAAAACCGGCAACAAACAGCGGAAACAAGCTGACTCACCTGGTACAAATGGAAAAATCGAACCCGAACTGCCTACACATGCCCCGTAAATCCATGGAATATTCTTTTTCCATGCAAGATCATTTATCAACAGGCGCGTTTCGAAGTTATCTGTCGCATCCATGATTAAATCAGTATCATCAGTGATCTGCTCCATTATCGAGCCGTCTACATGGTCAAGGATAGTAACAATTTCAACGTCTTGCCGGATTGTCTTCAAACGAGCGGCGGCTGCAATTACTTTAGGGTTCCCGTCCTGCGCATCTTGTTCAGTGAAAAGCTGTTGTCTTTGCAAATTAGAAGGCTCGACATAATCCCGATCTGCAATCGTCAGTTTTCTTACCCCTGCCCGAACAAGCGTCTCTGAAACGGATGAGCCTAATGCGCCACACCCAATAATGACAACATGGGCCGAACTTAACTTATCTTGTCCCGCCTGTCCTACAGGTTTAAATAATGTTTGCCTCGAATACCGGTTTTTCAACAGCCTTCTCTCCCCCTCTAAATTGAAGCAAGGGCTACCGGTCTGTTCGACCGGATGCCCTCTCAGCCTCTCGGCGTTATATCACTGAATGTTCCGACGTAACGGGTTATATCTCCGGAATCATCTTTCACTGCACTGATTGACAGCAGTTCAAGGTATTCCTCACCGTTTTTGCGTTTATTCCATACTTCGCCTTGCCATAAGCCCTCTTGACCAATTTGACTCCACATTGACGTATAAAACTCTTTCGAGTGTCTTCCGGAACTATACATATTCGGATTGCTGCCCACTACTTCTTCTTCCGTATAGCCAGTCAGTTTGGTAAACGCGGGGTTCACCGATTCAATCGTTCCTGTCACGTCTGTTACAAGAATACCTTGGCCTGTCGAATTGAAAACTTCTGCAGACATGCTAAGCCGATCCATATAATAGAGCCAGATGACGAGGACCAGGCTTACGAGCGCCACTTGAGAGAACGCCATAAAACCAATTGAATAGGAACCTGTCATCGAGTGGATAACCGATAGCAGCAAAGGAGGAAAAAATCCGCCTAGACCGCCCATCATCGATACAATTCCGTTGGCAATCCCCGCCTGTTTGTTGAAATAAAACGGAACAAGTTTGAAAATGACGCCATTCCCGATTCCAGCAGCGACAGCGATTAACATACTACCCACCGTATACAACTCAATCGACGGTGAAAATGCGAGAATAATAGCGGCAAACGTAAGACCCGCAAAGACACCCATCAATAAGAACAACGGCTGGAATTTATCAGCAAGCCATCCACCGACTGGCCGCAGAAATGTCGCGACTACGATAAAACCTGCAGTCCGCATACCCGCATCCACTTTCTCCAGTTCAAAGTACGTGACCAGAAAGTTGGGAAGGAAAATTGTAAATGCAACAAACGAACCAAACGTTATGAAATAGAATAGAGAGAAGAACCACAGTTTCTCATTTTTATAAACGCCTTTGATTTGCTCGAGAATCGGTGTTTTCACTTTCACTTCGTGCTTATCACCAAATATGAAGTTCAAAGCTGCGAAGATAAGCAGTAGTACAAGATAGAATTTGACCGTCATCGACCAACCTACTTGCGTTGCGATGACTGGTGCCGCGAAGGTTGAAATTGCAGTCCCCATATTTCCCATTCCGTAAATACCATTGACGAGACCATGCTTTTTCTTTGGATAATACTTAGGAAGCGATGTTACACCAACAGAGAATACAGCCCCTCCGATTCCGAGGAATGTACCTCCAATAATCAGATCTGCGAACGTCGACGCAGAACTTATGTAAAACACAGGAAACAAGAGTAATATGAAACTCGCAAAAAAAATTATTCTTGCACCAAAGATATTTGCATAATAGCCGAGCGGTATTCTAAGGATGGACCCTAGTACAACCGGAACAGCTGTTACAATAGCAAGTTTTTCCGCCGGAATCGCAATATCCTCACGGATGAATGGTAACAGTGAAGAAATTAGCACCCATACCATGAAACCGACTACTAAATTCGCCGTTTGTAATGGCAATTGTATTTTTTTATTCATCAAAGATCAATCCAATCATTATTTATTTGAATGAATTCGACATTGATTCCCTGCTTTAATTATAGATATATTATTTTACGATAAGTAGTAGGTACTCCCCCTTTTGCCTACAAGGGTTTTCCCTATATCAAGCAATCTCTAACAAAACCTACTAAAGTATTGATGTATATAATTGCTCATAGAGTTTATCTTGCTCTTTTATGTTAAGGATATTATTAACCATTAAAAATAACACTGATTCTTCTTTTAAAAAATGAACGGTTATGACCTCAAACGCTTCTGCAGCATCTTGAACAACTTTTTTCATTTCTTCCATCGAAAAGTGGCTTACATCACCTAATGTGTGGTGGAGAAAATGACCGATATATGCATCGATTTCTTCGTGTTCTTCTTCCGTTGCATTGACGGGGCCCTGTTCCGATCCAACATACTGAGCAAGCATCGGAAAGAGAAATTCTTCTTCTTTGTCCGTATGGTTCTTTAACGGTTCAATGAATTCAACGATGAGTTTTCTAAGCGACTTCAACGCCTCATGACCTTCTTCAACCGTATAAATATCCCTCTCAAAAGCAAGGACAATCGTATGCCAGCCGCTCATTAAGTATTCCAAATAACGGTGTTCATTTTCAAGCACACGCAAAGCCGGTAAGTCAAACTTGAACTTTTGTGCTTCAGCCATTTGAAACACACCTTTCCGCTAAAAGTTTAATAGTTTTTTCCGCAACGCATATTCAACAAGTTCGGGCCTGTTCTTTAATTGAAGTTTTTCCATAATCCTAGCTTTGTGCGCTTCGACTGTCTTAACGGAAATATACAGTTTTTCTGCAATTTCTTTATTTCCATAGCCCTTTGCTGCGAGCGGAAGAACTTCGATTTCACGTTTCGTTAAAATCTTAAAGGGATCGTCTTCCGTTATCCCCGCATCATGTTTGACGAACTCACGAACGAGCGAAGTTGCCATCGCAGGATGGATATATGTATCACCCGCGTAAACAGTACGAACTGCTAAAAGTAATTCTCCATCTGGCGCGTTTTTAAGTACATAACCGGATGCTCCGTTTTTCAGCACATGGAATAGATACTCCTCGTCATCATGCATTGTCAAAATGAGGATTTTTGTTTCAGGAAAATCCTCATTAATTTTCCCCGTAGCAATTAATCCACTTTCTCCGGGAGGCATGCTTAAGTCCAAAAGCAACACATCGGGACGGAGCTTCGCAACCAAGGCATAGGCTTCCAAACCATCGGCGGCAGTGGCAACTACTTCCATATCATCTTGAAAGTTCAAAATGTGCATAAAACCGCTACGAACCACGGCATGATCGTCCGCAATTATAATTTTCATCGGTTTCCTCCCTCCTTTTTCACAGGTACTGTGAGTGGGATTTCTAAACGTACGGATGTCCCTTTGCCAATATCCGATTGGATAACAAGCTGCCCATTTACCAGTTCTGCACGTTCTCTCATGCTATAAAGACCGAGACCTGTCCCACTTGGATCTATAATCTTTTTATCAAACCCTGATCCTTCATCAATAACCATCAATTCAAGATGCCCGGCGCGCTCAAAAAGTCGAACCGAAACCTCATCTGTACCAGCATATTTAAGCGCATTAAGAATGGCTTCCTGACAAACCCGGTAAACAACTGTCTCAATTTCACCTTCATACCTTTTCGCTTCAAGTTCAGCAGTAAAGTGAACGATAAGTCCATAATTCTTTTCAATCCATTTAAAATGCGTTCTAAAAGCAGCTTCAAGGCCAAGATCGTCTAAAGTTGCCGGTCTCAGTTCAACAGATAAATGGCGAATATCGTCCAGTAAACGCATAAGTGAACCTTCTGTCTGCTGCACTTTCTTAAGCACTTCCGCATCTATATTCATATACTTCAACACACGTAAATCTACAAGCGAACTAAGCATTTCTTGAGCTACACTATCGTGTAATTCCCTCGACAGCCGCTTCCTTTCATCTTCCTGTGCTTTAATCACGTTTTTCATCATTGTCTTTTGATTAAGCGTTTCTTGCGTTTTATATTGTTTCGTCAAATCCCTCAGCATGAATACACGGATTCCATTTTCTGCATCAATCGTTTGGTAACTTGCTGTATAAGGGATTATCCCTTTTCCCCGAGTATCTAAATAGACTTGAAATGAACTAAAATCATCTTGAGGACTTACTAAATAACACGACAGACATGTCTGAAGTTCTGTTTCACTCGTATACCCTTTGCAGGACATGCAAATTGCCCGTACATCTCCCTCAGCCATGCTATCCAGCACTTCTGCATCCAAAATAAGTTCCGCGGCACTATTCATGGCAATGATTTTTCCGCTGGAGTCAAAAAAGAAGATAGCTTCAGCAGTGTTGTCGTACATTTTCATTAACAAGTCTGTCAACTGAAAATCCCCGAGTTGCATCAATGCTTGACCATCTCCTTACTATAGTACGGACCGAAATTTGGTCCAACATTATTTTCGAATTCTATAAACGTTTCAGTAGTCATCCTTTTGTCATCACGATATGCAACTAGCAATACCCCATTTACACGATTGTACTTATAGAGCGGAATCGCTCCAAAACTTTTCAATCCTTCTGCAACGACGATGGGATAATTAAACAAATCATTTGGTGCAAGAGTAGTAGCTACATCTTGAATGAAAAGCGGTTTCCCTGTTTTAAACACATGGCCTGCAATCCCTTTTCCAGTTTGTAAAGTAATACGTCTATATCGATTACTTCGATTGCCGCTTACATATTCCCATTTGTGAGCAAAACGACTTTCAACCGACTGAACAAGTGCTAAAGCGACAAAGTCGAATTCAAATAAGTCTTTCAACCGTTCTATTTCCTGCTGATAATTGAAAGCTTGGTTTTCGAACATTACTTTTTCTCCCCGTCTGGAAACAGGCGAACTCTATAAGTTGAAATAAAGAATTCCATTGGACCACTGCGGCGCTAGGGGGCGCCTTCGCTCAGTATATGTACCAGATTTAATACTTCAACTTATATAGACCTTTTTCCTCTTTTTTTAAAAGCTATATAGAACAAACGTACCTTTTTTATTATGTTCGCTATCTAGATTCAAGATACTTATCTTAGTTATTACGGTGCCTTCTATATAGAATATAGCTTCTTCCCACATAATTCAACGGTACACTCCACACATGAACGAGTCTAGTAAATGGCCACATTGCAAAAATAAGGAACCCGGATAATACATGCAGCTGAAATGCTAGCGGAACACCTAACATATAGGCACCCTCAGGCCGAAAGATAAGTAAGGATCGGAACCATATCGAAATGGAACTGCGGTAATCAAACTCCGGTTGTGTAATACTTGTCGCAATCACGCTATACATGCCGATGAAAACAATGAACAACAAAAGTGAGTTAACGATTAAATCTGAAGCTGTTGACAATTTACGTACATTTTTCAATGCAAAACGGCGATACGTTAAAATGAACATCCCCAAGAACGTGACGACTCCAAAAAATCCCCCGCCCCATACAGCACCCATATGGTACATATGATCACTTATGCCAAGCGCCTGCGTCCACTCCTTCGGAACAGCAAGCCCCACGACATGGCCCGCTATTACGGGCATGATGCCGATATGGAACAGTAAACTACCTATCATCAGCTGTTTCTTTTCGATAAATTCACTTGATTTTGCAGTCCAGCCAAACTGGTCGTTCCGATATCTGAAAATATGCCCTACAACAAATGTTGCCATGCAAAGATAAGGAAAAATGACCCATAAAAATTGATTACCCATTTGTAGTCGCCTCCTGAAGAGCACATGACTTAAAGGTTTCCCTCATTCCCTTAATTAGATGGAAGTAGGGGCTATTATATTTCTCCAGCGCTTTTAACAGATGATATGTTCCATCCTCCATTACTGCGAGAAGCATACTAAAACTTTGTTCTGCCCTTGGATCACCTACCCACTCACACGCGTAAATAAATTCGCACATAAGGGGTAAAAAGTCAGACAGTTCACCAGCTGGCATATTCAATCCGAACATTTCATAAAGCACTTTCAATTTAGCAAGCATTTGACCGCGATCTTTCGCATCCTGATACTTTACGTAGGTCATGAACAACGTCGAGTCTGTCTGGAAATCAAACGTATATGTATACATTTCCTGGATGTCATCGAAGCTGTATTCATGCATTAGCTCCCAGTATTTTTTAATATGCACATATGCCGGATGAGAAGAGTCAAATGACTCTTCCATGACCGACGGTTGAAAATTCACTTTTTCTGGGTACGTAAGTTGCTGTGCGAAGAAGCCAAATGCATGTTTTTCGTTATACAGCTTCTGCAGATCAATCACGCCAAATCCCCCCGTAGAAGTTCTCTTCGTAAATTTCTTTGCCCGATTTCGCTTGAGGCTGCGTACCACAACCATCACAGCTACTATCTTCTTGTTTTATTCCCGCATAGCTGTATGGACTTTCCGATGTGCCCATACTGTAGTCGCCCATTTCGGCATAACCTTCGGAGCCTTGAGAACGGTATGCATTCATGTGGCCCTCTTTATGAGCCGTCGGGATGACAAAACGGTCTTCATATTTTGCGATTGCCAGCAATCTGTACATCGCCTTCGTTTGTTGAGCAGTCAGACCGACACGTTCCAGGCGTGATTCATCGAATTCTTTTCCGGAAGAAACGGCACGCATGTATGAACGCATCATTGCCATTTTTTGCAGCGCACCTTTCACAGTTTCGGTGTCCCCCGCCGTGAGCATATTCGCAAGGTATTGAATCGGAATCCGCATTTCCTCGATTGCCGGGAAAATCATATCCGGATTCTTAATCGAGTCTTTTCCTTCAAAGTAATTCATGATTGGGCTCAATGGTGGGACATACCAGACCATTGGCAACGTGCGGTATTCAGGGTGAAGGGGGAAAGCAAGCTTATATTCAATCGCCAATTTATAGACCGGCGAATTTTGAGCGCCTTCAATCCATTCTTCTGTAATCCCATCTTTTCTTGCCTGGGCGATAACTTCAGGATCATTTGGATCAAGAAAGAGATCAATCTGTGCTTTATACAACTCTTTTTCGTTCGGTGTAGAAGCTGCTTCAAGAACACGATCTGCGTCATATAGAAGAACGCCTAAATAGCGAATCCGGCCTGTGCATGTCTCAGAACAGACAGTCGGCAATCCTGACTCAATGCGCGGGAAACAGAATGTACATTTCTCGGCCTTATTCGTTTTCCAGTTAAAATAGACTTTCTTGTAAGGACAGCCAGTCATACAATAGCGCCAGCCACGGCAAGCTTCTTGGTCAACAAGGACAATCCCATCCTCATCCCGCTTGTAAATCGCGCCTGAAGGACATGAAGCAACACAGCTCGGATTGAGACAGTGTTCACACAACCTTGGCAGGTACATCATAAACGCTTGTTCAAAGTTGAATTTAATTTCTTCTTCTATCTTTTCGATATTAGGATCCATAGGCCCGGTAATATGAGCTCCGGCAAGCTGATCTTCCCAGTTCGGCCCCCATTCGAGATCCATGTATTCACCCGTCACAACAGACTTTGCACGAGCAACAGGCGTATGCTTACTGTCTGTTGCAGACGTCAGTTTTTCGTAATCATATGTCCATGGCACGTAGTAGTCTTTCATCTCGGGCATATCCGGGTTGTAGAAAATTTTACCAAGGGCAATTTTCGATAGTTTCGAACCCGATTTCAGCTCCAACTTACCTTTTTTATTAATTTGCCATCCACCTTTGTAAAGTTCCTGGTCTTCCCAGCGTTTTGGATAGCCGATTCCCGGTTTTGTTTCAACGTTATTGAACCACATATACTCCGCGCCTTCACGGTTTGTCCATGTCGTTTTACACGTAACACTGCAAGTATGGCAACCAATACATTTATCTAGATTCATAACCATTGCAACTTGTGCTTTAATCTTCAAGCCAGTTTACCTCCTTCATCTTGCGGACTGCTACATACTCATCCCGCTGATTTCCGATTGGTCCATAATAGTTGAATCCATAACTGAGCTGCGCGTATCCGCCAACCATTTGCGTCGGTTTCATATGAATCCGCGTCGGTGCGTTATGGCTTCCACCCCGTTCCTCTGAGATCTCAGAGCCTGGCACTTGAATATGTTTGTCTTGTGCGTGATACATGAACATCGTTCCTTTTGGTATTCTGTGACTGACGACGGCACGCGCAGTAACCACACCGTTTCGGTTGTACACTTCAAGCCACTGATTATCGTCAATCCCATGCTCTTCTGCATTTTCACTAGAAATCCAGACAGTCGGCCCGCCGCGAAACAACGTTAGCATATGCTGATTATCCTGATACGTCGTGTGAATGTTCCACTTACCATGGGGTGTCAAATACCGCAGAACGAGTGAATCTTGTCCGCCAATGATTTTTTTATCCCGTGGTCCGAATACCATCGGCGGAAGCGTCGGTTTATAAACCGGTAAGCCTTCACCGAATTCCAAGAATAATTCATGATCAATATAGAAATGCTGTCTGCCTGTCAATGTTCTGAACGGAACCAGCCGTTCAATATTCGTTGTAAATGGCGAGTAACGGCGACCAAGTTTATTTGAACCGGAGAATACCGGTGTCGGAATCACTTCTCGCGGCTGTGCAGTGATACCTGCAAACGTAAAGCGTTCTGCAGCACGATCGGCTGAAATATCTTTCAGTTCAACGCCGGTATCCAATTCCGCTGCTGCAAAAGCCTTTTGAGAAACGCGACCATTCGTTGCAGAAGATAGTGTCAGCATTGCTTCCGCCGCGTGCTTTGCTGTATGCAGTTTCGGCAAACCGTTTTTGATGGATTCATCGAAATAGGTGCCGTTGATGCCCTTCATCATTTCATATTCATCCGCGACAGAGAAACTGACGCCGTGTGCTCCTACTTTACCTGTTGATAATAACGGTCCAAGCGTGACGTATTTATCGTAAATTTGTGTGTAATCACGTTCCACAATTGTCATAGCGGGCATTGTTTTACCCGGTATCGCTTCAACCTCGCCTTTTTTCCAGTCCTTCACTTCGCCATAAGGCTGGGCAATTTCCTGGATAGAATCATGCGCAAGCGGTGTAGTGACAAGATCTTTATAAACGCCCGGAAGATGAACTTTCGCCATTTCCGAGAAGGTTTCCGCAAGTGCGCGGTAGATATCCCAATCCGAACGAGATTCCCAAAGTGGGTCAACTGCTGGGTTGAACGGGTGAACAAATGGATGCATATCCGTTGAAGAAAGGTCGTGTTTCTCATACCAAGTTGCTGCTGGAAGAACGACATCTGCGTACAACGGAGTTGTTGTCATCCGGAAATCCAGTGCTACGAGAAGATCAAGTTTTCCTTCTACGTCATCACGCCAAACAATTTCTTCAGGCTTAACATCTTCATTTGGCGTTGCAAGCAGAGCATGGGAAGCGCCGAATAAATGTTTCATAAAGTATTCCTGACCTTTTGCAGAACTCGACACTAAGTTAGAGCGCCAAACAAATAGAGACCGCGGGAAGTTTTCCGGAGCATCCGGATCTTCAATTGCAAATTGCGTTTCGCCTGACTTGATTTGTTCCAGTGTATAATTAACGATTTCCTGTGTGGTTGTTTTTCCTTCTTTTGCTGCCTCTTCTGCAAACATCAGACTATTCTTGTTGAATTGGGGATAAGACGGCAACCAACCAAGTCGTGCAGCCAATACGTTATAGTCTGCCGGATGCTGATAGCGGGCTTTTCCGCCTGTCGGTGACATAAGAAGATCCGCGCCCATTTCCTCGTACTTCCATTGATCAGTTCCAAAATAGAAATAAGATGTCGCGTTTTGAAGTCGCGCCGGTGCTTGCCAGTCACGTGCAAATGCGATTGTGCTCCATCCTTCAATCGGACGGCATTTTTCTTGACCAACGTAATGGGCCCAGCCACCACCATTAACGCCTTGACAACCAGTTAACATAACTAGGTTAAGAATTGATCTATAAATCGTGTCACTGTTAAACCAGTGATTAATGCCCGCTCCCATAATAATCATGGAACGACCGCCTGTTTCAAGTGCGTTATGTGCAAATTCCCGTGCGATTTGGATAACCAGTTCGGGTTTCACACTCGTGATTTTCTCTTGCCATGCGGGCGTGTAAAATGACCCGGCATCATCATAGCCGGAAGCTTCAAGATCACTGCCGATCCGGTTGACACCATACTGGCTTAACATCAAATCATGAACAGTCGTTACAAGACTTTCTGTTCCGTCCGCAAGCAATATTTTCTTTACAGGAATCGGACGTTTAAATGTTCCATTTGACACATTATCGAAGAATGGGAAGACAATCTCTTTCCATTCCGCGCCATGTTCAGCGATCGACAAGGCTGGCTCAACGCGTGTCCCATCTACACTATCAAGAATTAGGTTCCACTTCTTGTCTTCTTCCCAGCGCTGTCCCATCGTACCGTTCGGGACAATCACTTCACTTTTTGCCTCATCGAAAATTACCGGTTTCCATTCTGCGTGCTCGGAAGCTTGACCAATATCACTTGCCCGTAAAAATCGACCAGCTTTATATGAATCTTCATGTGCATCGAGTGTTATCAGGAAAGGCATATCTGTATATTGTTTCGCGTAATTCAAGAACATCGGCTCTTTACGTTGTTCATAAAATTCATCGAGAATGACATGCGTCATTGCTTGAGCAACTGCTGCGTCCGTTCCGGGATTTGCCGAAATCCAATCATCCGCATGTGTAACACTTTCCGCGTAATCAGGAGCAACGGAAACTACTTTTGTTCCTTTGTAGCGCACTTCTGTCATGAAGTGAGCATCTGGTGTTCTCGTTAGGGGCACATTCGATCCCCACATAATAATGTAACCGGCGTTAAACCAATCACTCGATTCAGGAACATCTGTCTGCTCACCCCAGATTTGCGGTGAAGAAGGCGGTAAGTCTGCATACCAGTCATAGAAACTAAGCATTTCACCGCCAAGAAGAGAGATAAATCGCGCCCCTGACGCATAACTGACCATTGACATCGCGGGAATCGGTGTAAATCCGGCAACTCTGTCAGGTCCATACTTTTGGATTGTGTAAATGAGCTGCGCAGAAATCATTAACGTCGCGTCTCTCCAGTTAACACGGACATGTCCGCCTTTTCCACGTGCTTTTTTATATTCATCTGCTTTTATAGGATCCTCTACAATGCTTGCCCATGCTTTCACCGGATCTTTCAGTTCAGCAACGGCTTGGCTCCACATGCGCCATAGTTTTCCTCGTATGTAGGGGTACTTCACTCGAAGAGGACTATACTCATACCAAGAAAAAGAGGCTCCACGAGGACATCCTCGCGGTTCAAATTCAGGCATATCGGGTCCGCATGAAGGATAGTCAATTTGCTGATTTTCCCACGTAATAATTCCATTTTTCACAAATACTTTCCAACTGCATGAGCCTGTGCAGTTCACGCCGTGCGTCGTCCGTACAACTTTGTCGTGCGACCAACGTTGCCGGTACATATTTTCCCAATCTCGACTTTTTTCTTCTAAAATTGACCAATTTCCCGAAAAACGTTCAACCGGTTTGAAGTAATTAAGTTCAAACTTTTTCTTCATTGGAAAAACCAACTCCTTTTCAGAATACCTAACGATCAATGACGGGAATCAGAGATTTGTTCATTCATATACTACTAATTGTAGGTATAGTTTAGGAGTCTTCCTAGTAGGGATGTTCCTATTTACCATGGGGAATACCCTTACTCATATGAAAGGCCGCTTTATCTATCCGCATTGGACATGATAAAACGGCCTATTTCGACTTTCCATATACATGTTGTGACTTTTTCTGCCACCATCCACTTTGGCTTTTGACATCTTATCGAATCATATTGCAGCTCGTACGCGATCAAATAGCACATTATTTTCGAGATGAACATGATCGAATGTGTCTTTTTCAAGCTGTTCGAGCCGTTTGTAGACAATCTGGAATGTCCCACAGGCATCTTCCGGAAGAGTGAAATCGCCGGTAATATCTCTCAATTCCTTCAGCAGCTTCCCTGCGTTGTCGTGCTCTTCCTCGAGTTCGAATACATGCGGCTTCAATTTTTCTTTTAATGCCGGCGTTGGATTTTCCATGAACTTTTGAATGAGCGGGAATACATTTCTGTCTTCATCATCTGTATGATCAAGCAATTCGGTGCGCAATGTTTTAAAGATTTCTTGAACACGTAACAGATAAGGATACTTCCCTCCGTGGACACGAGCAACTTTCATTATATAAGGGGCCAGCAAAGGCAATTCTTCCCGTAAATCTGCATGATACTTTTCTTGAATATAAGCAATCAATGTTTTATTGCCGAATGAAGATGGATGAATGCTTTCACGCATTTCACGCTTCTGTTCCATCTCTTTTAAACTCGTTAACACTTCCTTTGGATCAAGACCGCGTTTTTCTGCGGCTTCTTTGAGGGCCACTTTTCCACCGCAGCAAAAATCGATGCGCAGATTTCTGAACAAATCAGCACTTTGAGGAAGTGCTGTGACAATATCGGAAACTTGAGTGTCGAGTGCGAGTTGACTCATTCGTTTTCCTCCTACATTCTTTTTGGCGAGAATGGTACTTGCTTTTAACTATAGATTGTTGTGTTAACGAGTAATAGTAGGGCTTTCCCTACTTAAGAAATAGACGATATATAAAGTCACGTCTGTTGATTAACCACTTTTTCACATAAAGCACCAGTAAGAATAGCATAATAGTCTACGTATGATGAAATAAAGAATTCCATTGAACCGCTACGGCGCTAGGGGATGCCTCCCGCCATAAGCCAAGCAGCTTCGCCGCCAGTCTTATGGCTTCGGCTACCCCTGTTAAGGCGCCTTCGCTCAGTTTATACACCGCATTCACTAGTTCAACATCTATAATTATAGTCAAGAAAGATTCACTTCAGGTCGCAGATTTCATCACAGCTAATGAAATATATTTTTTCACATCGACCATTCAGCGAAGGCGCGACTTCGTGGTAGCCGGAGCGATAAGACTGAAAGTGCTCTTCTTTCTGGCTTCTCGCGGGAGGCATCCACAAAGCGTCGAAGCGATATTAGCAGGATTTCTAATTCTATCCTCGTGTATTGGGACATTCGTTGATCACATCCGCTCGATTTACGTCACGCCAGATTGCAGATTTCACCACAAATAACAAAATGCGCTTTCTCAAATAGACCATCCAGCGAAGACGCTTCTTCGTGGTAGCCGGAGCGATAAGACTGAAAGCGCTCTCCTTTCCGGCTTCTCGCGGGAGGCATCCACAAAGCGTCGAAGCGATATTAGCAGGATTTCTAATTCTATCCTCGTGTATTGGGACATTCGTTGATCACATCCGCTCGATTTACGTCACGCCAGATTGCAGATTTCACCACAAATAACAAAATGTGCTTTCTCAAATAGACCATCCAGCGAAGGAGCGACTTCGTGGTAGCCGGAGCGATAAGACTGAAAGTGTTCTCCTTTCTGGCTTATCGGGGAAGGCATCCACAAAGCGCCGAAGCGGCATTAGTAGTAATTCCAATTAACTCCAAGTATTAGTTCTTTTTCAGCGACCTCCCAAAAGCCCTTATAAAGCGCATACGCCGTATTCATTTATTCAGCATATATACTTCCGAAGTTGAAAGAATAACTACCTTTCTATAGGGGTTGAAAGTACCCTAAATTCGAAGAGAAAATACTATAAAGAAAGAGTAAGCAGTCACTTTATGATTAAATTTAGTTAATAAACGAATCTGATATACAGTAATCGAGTAGGAGGGAGTGATTAACTCCCGACCTCTCACACCACCGTACATACCGTTCGGTATACGGCGGTTCAATTAAGATTGATGACGCAAAATTTCGTAACGTGATAGTAGACTTTTGAGCCCTTGGGAACTCCAATAGGAGTTTCCGAGGGTTCTATGTAATACAGGACTTTTAGAAATTCTCCAGTAACTTTTACGCGAGTTACCCCATTCGTATGCCTTATCTTTCGGCGCACCTAATCCAATGAGCTTCCTCACCTTCGTACTTGGTTTCTTCCAGTTTTTCCACATACACATTCGAAGTCTTCTTCTAATCCATGAATCGAAAGCTCTGAAAACGCTTGGCGTATCCGCCAATGCAAAATAACCGCACCACCCCATAAGGTATTGATTTAGTTTCTTGATTCGATAATCCATCGGATAGGGTTTCTTCCTAGAGGTTATCTCTCGGATTTTATTCTTCATCCGTTTCATACTTTCTTTGGCAATCCGAACCTTTGGTTCTTTATGTAAAGTAAAGCTGAATCCAAGAAACTTCCTCTTCCAAGGGCGGTCTACCGCAGATTTATTCAGGTTAACTTTCAACTTAAGCCTTCCTTCAATAAACGAAGTGACAGAACCCATGACTCGATTTCCTGCTTTCTTTGTTTTCACATAGATGTTGCAGTCGTCAGCGTATCGGACAAATTTATGTCCTCTTTCCTCCAATTCTTTGTCTAGATCATCAAGGACAATATTGGAAAGTAATGGACTGAGTGGGCCACCTTGCGGCGTACCTTCCTCATTGGTTGTCACGATACCATTTATCATAATTCCTGATTTCAAATAGTTACGGATTAGCTTAAGCAGACGTTTGTCTTCGATTCGTTTCGAAAGTGTTCCCATTAACCTGTCATGGTTCACTTTGTCAAAGAATTTCTCCAAGTCTATATCGATTACCCACCGATTACCTTCCTGCATATATCCTTTCGCTTTCCTTATTGCGCCGTGGGCGCTTCGCTTTGGTCGAAATCCATAGCTATGTTCTGAAAACGTTGGATCATACAAAGTAGTTAATACTTGGGCAATGGCTTGCTGAATGAGACGATCCGTCACGGTAGGGATACCTAATAACCGCACGCCACCGTCAGGTTTCGGGATTTCGACCCTGCGGACAGGTTGCGGCTTATAAGTACCCTCAAGAAGTTCCATTTTCATGGATTCCCAGTGTTCCAAGATGTGCTTTCGTAGGTTTTGTACGGGCATTTCATCTACACCATGGCTCCCTTTATTGCGTTCTACCCGTTTCAGGGCAGAAAGCAGATTTTCACGCGACAGTATTCGTTCCATCAACATTGGTTACGCCTCTTTCCGTGAACAACGCTTCTTCTTATGCCAGCTCTGCTCCACCATCTCGAAGTCCCCCATGGGATTCACCACTTCCTCCTTCAAGCATGCCTTATCGGTTATCTGTGTTCTTCGCAGGTTACTGAATGCCAAGATGTTGTTCTCTCTTAATTGTTCAGCCCTTCCCATTCTGCTCGAGTTCGAATGGTACTATGGCTTCTGCTGACTTCTGATTGTTCAGCTACCCATCACTGAGTAGGTTACCAAGTGTACTCGGCGTTTCAATCAGACCTCCCCAGGTAAGAACGTAGTCTTTCCCTCCACCTATCTGCTTCATTTACTGCATATGACCTTCGGCAGAAAGGGCTTTGTTTTGTTAAGCAAACTCACCCAATCATACACAGCCTTATATGAAGTTCGTGTTCCTCAGACCGGAGGTTTGCCGCTCGCTTCCTTCAGATTCCACGTCGCCATGGACACCCTTGCGTTAAGCTAACTGTTACTTCTGCCTTCACAGTTCGGGACTTGCACCCTATAGACTACGCCCATGCTGGGCGCACTTAAAAAAGCATACACGAGATACCTCGTGTACGCTTTTGTAAGACTTTAAATTATAGATCGTCGAAGCCGTTCAAATCACTTGTTTTAACGTATTGACGTGAAGATTGTTCGAAGAAGTCGGTTTTCGTATCATCAAAACTATCTACATATGCGCGAATCCATTTCATCGGATTATCAGTGAATTCTGGATAGATTTCACTGAGTCCTAGCATCCGAAGCATTTTGTTCGCACGGTATTTGACGTACCCTTCCATCTCGGCCAAGTCAATGCCCTCGATATCAGCAAGCACATAACGGCTCCAGATAACTTCCTGTTCGACGGAATGTTTGAACTGATCATAAATCCAAGCTGTAAATTCATCTGTATTCTGTTCAGGATTTTCCGCAAGTGCTGCACGGAATATATCGCTGATCGCTTTACCGTGCTGCAACTCATCACGGTTGATGTACGAAATCATTGTCGATGTGCCGACCATTTTTTGGTTGCGTGCCAGATTGTAGAAAAATGCAAAACCGCTATAGAAAAATAAGCCTTCAAGCAGCGTCGTATAGACCATCGCTTTCAATGCCGATTCAATTGTCGGACGCTCTGCGAAATCGTTGTAGACTTCGACAATACGCTCATTCCGTTTCAATAACACTTCATCTGAGCGGCCCATTTCAAATGAAGCCATCTGCTTATTAAGTGTCGTAACTGATGAAAGAACATACGCATAGCTGTGATTATGTTCGCTTTCCTGATCAGCGATGGTAGCCATAATTGATTTAACAGATGGATCGGTTGTATAGTCCGCCATTTTTAACGCAATTGTCGTCTGCGGACCGTCAAGTGTCGCGAGTAAGCCGATGATTTTAAGGAATGCATCTTGCTCCGGCTGTGTCAGCGTCGCAAATTGCTTGACGTCTTGCGTCATATCGACTTCATTTGCCGTCCAGAATAGTGAACGGATTTGCTGTCTTAATGTATAGAAATGGGGATGTGCGATATCATTCCAATTTAGGATACCGCTCGCCTTCCCACCGAAAATAGCCGTTGATTTATTTGGATGTGCTGGTTCTAGCACTTTTACTCGTTTAAGTTTTTCCAATGTCTGATGACTCCCTTCGACCATTCAATTACTTTCTCTTCTTGTACGCCGCGCGGGCTTTGTTCGATTTTAAGCGGCTCATAAGTTGATCCGTAAAACCGGGCCAACTTCACTGCGGCGTGGCAAAATAATGTATCGCCACCAAATTGGGTATCACCCGTTCCAAAGACGTATACATTATCCGGTTTATAACCTACGTCTGCTACAAAATCTTTTACTTCGTCAGGCGTTGCGCCTTGCTCCCACGTGAACGATCCAAAGAGCATCACATCGAAATGGCGGGGATTCGGAATTGTGCCCCCACCGATTCGATATGTGACAACATCTATATTTTCCGACACTAACGTTTCTTCAATCATTTCAGCAACTTCTTGCGTGTTTCCGCTCCACGATGCGTAAACGATTAAGAATGACACCATTCACACTCTTCAATATCCGTTGCAGTTGAACGTGTATAGTACGTTGTTTTCATACCAGACTTCCACGCTTGCAAATGAAGTTCAAGCAGAACGGATGCACGGATTGTATTCGGAACATAGATGTTGAAAGAGATAGCCTGGTCAATATGGCGCTGTCTTGCTGCGTTTTGTTTAATCGACCAACGCTGATCGACGATATACGCGGAGCGGCGGTAAACGTCGTATGTGTTGTGATTAAGATCAGGTGCAACAACCGGAAGTTTATAGTCTTTCTTCTCTTCATGATAGAACGGTTTGAAAACCGGGTCGATTGATGCAGTTGATCCTGCAATGATAGACGTCGAGCTATTTGGCGCGACTGCCATCAAATAACCATTTCGCATTCCGTTTGCTGCCACGTCATTACGGAGTTCATGCCATTCCTTCGAATCGTAGTTTTTGTTGTCGAAATAAACGCCGGACTGCCAGTCGGATCCCTCAAATAATGGATATGAACCTTTTTCCGTAGCCAGTTCCATTGAAGCTTTTATCGTCAAGTAAGCAATCTTCTCATATAGTTTGTCCGCATAATCCACTGCTTCGTTTGATTCCCATTGTATATTTTGCAGGGCAAGCAAGTGATGCCAGCCAAATGTCCCTAGACCGATTCCGCGGTAACGAGCGTTAGTCCGTTGTGCTTGAACGACCGGTATTTTATTCAGATCAATGACATTATCAAGCATGCGTACTTGGATTGTAATAAGTCTTTCCAAAACGCTTGCTGGAACTGCACGACCAAGGTTAATGGATGATAGGTTACAAACGACGAAATCACCCGGTTTTGAACGTGTAACAACGATATCATCTTCGAGCGTGACAGATTCAAATTGAGTCGGGCTCATATTTTGCATGATTTCTGTACAAAGATTCGACGAATAAATCATGCCTTCGTGTTTGTTCGCATTCGCGCGGTTCACTTCATCACGGTAAAACATGTATGGTGTTCCCGTTTCCAATTGGCTACGCATAATCCGTTTCATGAGATCAATGGCAGGAACGATTTCACGGCTGAGTTCAGGATGATTGACACACTCTTCGTATTTTTCACGGAATGAACCTTCACCTTTTGTTTCATCGTAGAAATCTTCAAGTGAATAACCCATTACTGTCCGAACTTCATGTGGATCGAACAGATGCCAGTCCCCGCGTGCATCAACTTGTTCCATATAGATATCCGGAAGGCAGACGCCTGTAAAGATATCGTGTGCACGCAAGCGGTCGTCACCGTTGTTTAATTTGAGGTCAAGGAACGTGAAGATATCTTTATGCCAAACATCGAGATACACTGCAATCGCACCTTGGCGCTGTCCAAGCTGATCCACACTTACCGCAGTGTTGTTCAACTGCTTGATCCACGGAAGGACACCACTTGATGCGCCTTTAAATCCACGGATGGATGAGCCACGGCTCCGAACTTTACCCATGTAAACGCCGATGCCGCCGCCGTATTTCGACAAGTTGGCAATATCCGTATTGCTGTCATAGATGCCTTGCAAAGAATCGTCGACCGTGTCGATAAAGCAACTCGACAGTTGGCCATGCGGTTTTCCAGCATTCGACAATGTAGGTGTTGCAACCGTCATATAGAGACTGCTCATCGCCCAGTACGACTCCGCTACTTTTTCAAGTCGGTTAGTTGTTTCGTCCTGCATCAACGTCATCGCAATGACAAGCCAGCGCTCCTGAGGCAGTTCAACCGATCGTTTGCTGAAATCCACAGTGACGTAACGGTCCATAAGTGTTTTCAATCCGATATATGTAAATAACTTGTCCCGTTCCGGTTCGATTAGATTGCCAAGAATGACACGATCTTCGCGTGAATATTTTTCCGTTAAGACGGGTGTGTATAATCCTTGTTCAACAAGACGAGCAACATTATCTGCAAAGTCTGTATAGACCTTTACACCACGCAGCTGTTCTTGACGATTATAAACGTCATGCAGATGGATACGTGCAGCAACAAATGTCCAGTACGTCGTAACTTCGTCGATATTGCTGAGCGTTTCTAAGATCATTGCTTTCGTCCATTCTGATGCGCTTGCTTCCGGATGGCGTTCATTCCATTTTTCACTTGCATTAAGCAATGGACGGATCTCCTCCACGCCAAACTCGTTTTGCAAATCTTCCAATAGCATCTCAGTGCTCGTCTTAGTAATATTCATTGTCATTTTCATCGGCTCCTTTATCAAACCTAATTTTTCTATTTCCAATAAAAAACGATAATCCCACCTTTTTCAGGCAGATCCATCGTTTATGAGTTTTATTTACTGAGGGATAATTTGTTGGCTGTAGTTAGGTAGTCAAGAACTTATTTGACACTCTAAATTCCTATTTGTCAATAATACAGCTTTCGTTCAATTTCGCCACTAACACTATATGTAGTGTCTTAATCATTATACATACCCTAACATGTTGTGGTCTAATCGTAAATAGGAAGAAAGTTTACTTGTCCTACCATCAATAACTTATCCACATATCCACAGTCATTTTCTCGTGTCGCTTTGACCGTCATCATCGTCATTCTTGCAAATGATACACAAGTTATAAACATTAATTTAAAATCTAAAAAAAATTGGGCTGACATTACTTTCAGCGGTCAGTCCAATTTCTCAATTCATTTTTCTACATTTTTCACCCTTTATATTGTGGAATAAAACTCGCTTAAAATGTCAAATATCCTCTTCCCCCTGTTACCGACACAATATATTGGGTCACCTTCCATAACTAACGCACTTGCGTTAGATAGTCGGATAATAGTGCACATATTGTGGATTCCAGTAAAAAGGCGGCCTCATTCCAATTTTAGGTGCTCGCACAGGAATCGGATTGGAATTATAAATGATATCCACTTTTTCGTCTGAATGATTAATTAGCAATACTTCTACTTCATTTTTGACGCTATCGTTCCGCAAAGTAACATCCTTCCATCTCTTTTTCTATCCTATTCGAACTCAATCAGGAAAGTCATTCATTGTCATTGCTTTGCTAGCATAATGTAGTTCATCTAGAACTTTAGGAGGTTTCCTGTGACAAAAGAAAGTCAGGATTATCCGCTGTATCCGAACTTCGGAAAAATCACAAGGTATCAAGAAGTACCGATAACAGTGCCCGAGCAACGCCAACTGCGCCAACCAGGCGTCGAAGGATTGATGGTCCCCGCCCCAATTATTGAAAATCCGAATTATAAAGGCAGTGGGAAACTAAACAATAAAGTCGCGCTCATAACAGGCGGAGACAGCGGGATGGGAGCAGCAGCCGCGATTTCTTTTGCAAAAGAGGGGGCCGATGTCGCGATTTCGTATCTGGATGAACACGAGGATGCAAACCGGACAAAAACGAGGATTGAAGAACTTGGAAAGCGTTGTCTGCTCTTGCCTGGCGACTTAAGGGATAAACAACAATGCATAGATATTGTGGAACAAACCATCAGTACATTCGGGAAGCTGGATATCCTTTGCAATCACGTCGGAATCCAATTCCAGCAATTAAGTCTGCTGGATATCAGTGATCAGCAATTCGATGATACCTTCAAAGTGAATATCTACTCCTATTTTTATACAACCCGTGCTGCACTCCCCCACTTGCAAGCAGGAAGTTCCATCATTAACACAACCTCTGTGGTAGCTTACGAAGGTAATGATCAATTGATCGATTATAGCGCTACCAAGGGAGCCATCGTCAGTTTCACGCGGGCCTTGGCGAACAATCTTGTGTCGCAGGGTATTCGAGTCAATGCAATTGCACCCGGCAGAATATGGACCCCGCTCATCCCTTCAAGTTTCTCCGCAGACGAAGTAACGCAAGCGGGAAATCCAATGGAGCGCCAAGGTCAGCCTTTTGAAGTTGCCCCAACCTTTGTCTATCTCGCATCCGATGATTCACGTTTCGTGACAGGTCAAACACTTCATGTGAATGGCGGACAATTCACTTCATCATAAGAATAGTTTATAACTGTAACTTACGCCCATATTGCCTAAGACCATGCTGTACAATCAGAAAACACCAGACCTTAACAGGATTCTGGTGTTTTCATCATGAAATGGGGGTTAATATGGATTTTTCTTCTTCCGTTTTTTAGGTCTGTATTTTTTGTTCTTATCTTTTGGCTTATCTTCAACTGGCTTCTTGATATCGTACTCTGATCCAAATTCGGTCTGCAAGTTATCTTTTTGGTATGATCTAATGTCTTTTTCAGGAACCACTTTTTCATCAGTGAAAATCTGTTTTTGTAAATACTTATGAAATACGAATTCCCCTCCCGCAATAAGAATTGCAGATATAAAAGCAGCCATACCTAAGCGAACGGGCTGGTCATAAAAGTACGTACCCACTAACCAGATCATAACAAGTGCTAAACCAAAATCGGCTATTGTAGCAGCTATATTTTTTATCCGTGGTAACAAGAACATGTCACCGATAAACGATACACCTGTCAATAACACACTTGTGAGCAGGATATTTGCAAACGAAACTCCGTAAAGCCCTAAAACAACCCACAACACTACTGTAATCATTACAAATTTAATTATTAGCGCTGTCATCGTCTTCATCAGTTACTTTCCTCCATTCTGGGTTATAATTTTGTTTATTTCTTTTTAAAACCGACATGATTAGAATGTCCAACTAAACTAATATTTACGATTTGTACAGTGTGACTGTATAAATCCTGCAGGGCTTCTGTTCCAGCTCTACTTACAATTGAAGTTGCAGGGATGAATTTGTAGTCGTTCACAAAAGACAGATTACTGTCCACAACTTTTCATCCACTTCGTGTTGGAACACCATTAATTTGTCACTAAACGTATTTTTTATACTAGTAGTGGTAATTTGTATAATCTGCCTATTCCCAAAAAAGCAAATGTGATACAAGGATTTTTATCTACCGCAATTTCTCAAAAAAAGGTTACAAGTAATTATGAAATTGATTCATGCAACCACCCTATGAAATGGTTAATGGAGGGTGCAGAAAAAAGTAAAGACTTTTGCAGAACTTTTATCTACGGTCTGTCAAATTTGAGTTATACAGCATACTCTATTCTAGGAATAAGCACAGATAGCGAACCTTTTTTTGACTATGTGTTTCTTCGACAACTAAATCCGAAAGGTATAAGTTAATAAAAAAATGCATACGATTTAATGATGGAGAAAAACAATGATGGGATAGGTGATTGCATGGATGACAAATCCTCCTCAAGAAACAAAAAACCTGTTGACGAAAATAGCAAAAACGAACAACTAGAACAGTTCCGCATACAAAATACAGGGAAACCATTGACCACAAATCAATCGAAAAAATTATCAAATGACTCGGAACAGTTGAAGGCCGGAGCACGTGGTCCTTCATTGCGTCAGGACTATGAGTTCTTTGAAAAAATGACGCATTTTGTCCATGAACCAATACCGGAAAGAAAAGTTCACGCAAGAGGTTACGGGGCCCATGGTGAGTTTGAATGTTATCAGTCGATGAAACAGTATACAAAAGCCGGATTTTTACAGGAAACCGGGAAAAAGACTCCTGTATTTGTCCGGTTTTCTACTGTGCAAGGGAGTAGAGGTTCTAAGGATACAGCAAGGGATTTACGTTGCAAGGGCGTAAAATTTTATACAGAAGAAGGAAATTACGACTTGACAACGATTGCCATGCCTGTATTAGTCAACCAAGATGCGATGAAATTCCCGGATGTCATGCATGCTTATCAACCCGAGCCGCGTACCGGAATGCCAACTGCCGCCGGGGCACATGACACCTTCTGGGATTACGTAGCAAATAACCAGGAATCGCTGCATATGGTGTTGTGGATCATGTCGGATCGGGGCATTTTAAGAAGTTATCGTATGATGGAATCATGGTCGATCAATACGTATCTATTGGTCAACGATCAAGGAGTAGCAACCTTTGTAAGGTTTGTTTGGAAACCTGTCCTCGGTGTCCATTCCTTGCTTCAAGACGAAGCGCAAAAAATTGGCGGAATAGACCCGGATTTCCACCGACGGGATCTTCGAGAAGCGATTGACCGTGGTGCTTATGCTGAATATGAATTAGGTGTCCAGCTGATTTCGATGGAAGATGAATTCAAATTCGACTTTGACGTCTTAGATCCTGCGAAGTTTTGGCCGGAAGAGATTGTCCCTGTTCAACTGATTGGTAAAATGACATTAAATCGTAATGTCGATAATGAATTTGCAGAATTGGAGCAAGTCGCATTCAACCCTGCCAATGTCGTTCCGGGAATTGATTTTTCCAATGATCCAGTCCTGCAAGGAAGGTTAATCGCTTATCAAAGTGCACAATACCATCGTCTCGGCAGCGCAAATTTTCAGGATTTGCCGATCAATCGGCCGATCTGTCCGTTTCATAATAATACAAGACAAGGCTTTATGAGATATCGGATCGATGTGGACCAAGTCAGCTATCACGAAAACTCTTTAGCGAATAATACGCCGTACACGACGCCACCGGAAGAAGGCGGCTATGAATCCTATCCGAAAAAAATAGATGGGCACGCCATACGGGCACGGAGCAAATCGTTCGATGATTTCTTTACTCAACCGAGAATCTTCTGGAATAGCTTGACTCCAGTTGAAAAGCAACATACGATCGAAGCGCTTAGCTATCAACTCGGAAGTGTAATGAGCGAATCTGTCCGCCAGCAAAACGTCGATATGTTGGTCAATGTAGATAAGGAATTGGCTTGCATTGTGGCTGATAATATCGGTGTCGATCGTCCAAGTGGAACGAATGTCCCGGTATCAACTAGTTACGCTTCCCTTAGTCAGGCAAGTACCCCTAAATATGCATATTCGTTAAAAGTTGGCGTATTGATTGGCAATGGTTTTAACGGTCAAGAGGTAACAAATGCGATTAACGCACTCCAACAGCATGGGGTTTTCATCGAAATAGTCAGTGAAAGGCTTGGTACAGTCACTGGGGCCGATGGAACAAAAATCAAAGTCAATAAGACCTTTCTCACCTCTAGTCCATATTTACTTGACTCCATTTATGTAGTTGGAGGAAATTCTGAAAACCAAGATAAATTCAAGAAAGATATGATGTATTATGTAAATAACACATATAAACACTATAAACCAATTGGTGTTGCTTCAACTGGTCAGTCTTATTTTCAAAAAACAGAAAAAAATAATTTAGCTGGCATCGTTTTTGCCGAAAATAATCAAGACTTCGGCAATGAGTTTGTCTCTGCAATCGCTCAGCAACGTTTTTGGGATAGAAAATAGTATTGTGATCTTAATTGGGGACAATCGCAATTTATTATGGTGACAGTCACCAAATCAAACATGAATTTCACAACTAACACGTTTGTTCCATTAAACGTGAATTTTCATCCAAATATCCGCTGTTTACTACTTGTTGACACTTGTTCGTCGTCTTGCTATGATCACATACAATATCATTGACGAAGAGAGTAGCAACCGCTTCTTTTTCAGCGAACCGGGGATGGTGGGAGCCCGGTGAAGAGTGCTTGTGAACCGCACTTCAGAGATGCTTGTTCCAAGCCGGTGTCTCGCCGTTATGAGAAAGTGGCCCCTATTGCGGGCAATTTGAGTGGTACCGCGGAAGTTAAGCTTTCGTCTCATTAATTTGAGATGAAGGCTTTTTATTTTATTTTTTCATTAATTAAAGGGGTGTTCGTGATGAAAACAGATGTCCTGCAAGTGCTTCAACAATTCAGCCCGGTGCCATTGGATAAAAATATGTTAGAAAGGCCCGTTCACACACATTTAGGAGATTTGGCCCTGCCTTGTTTCCCGTTCGCAAAAGCACTTAGAAAATCACCTGTTATTATTGCCGATGAAATTGCACAAGCCATCAATCATCCACTGATTCATAAAGCTGTGGCCGTCAACGGGTATGTGAATATCTTTCTGAACCGTTCTACGATTACCAGTAGCCTACTGCTGAAAATTCTAGATCAATCAATATCCTTTGGTTCATCTAACGTAGGGAGTGGCGGCGTGGTGACGATTGACTTGTCCTCACCTAATATCGCAAAGCCATTTTCCATGGGGCATCTGCGTTCCACTGTCATCGGGAATTCAATTTCACTGCTACTAGAAAAAAACGGTTTTAAGACTGTGAAAATCAATTACATCGGTGATTGGGGTACGCAATTCGGCAAGCTGCTGACAGCCTACCGGAAATGGGGCAATGAACGAGAGGTTCAGCTAGCGCCAATTCAGACGTTACTAAGACTGTATATTCGTTTTCATGAAGAAGCGGAGCATGACGAATCGCTGAATGATGAAGGCAGAGCAGCATTCAAGGCCCTGGAAGATGGAGATTTGGAAGCGTTGGCGTTATGGAAATGGTTCAAAACGGAATCCCTCAAAGAATTTCAACGCATTTATGATTTGCTTGGTATCACTTTTGATTCCTATAACGGCGAGGCCTACTATAATGACAAGATGGAACCAATCGTTAAAGAGTTGGCGGATAAAGGACTTTTACAAGAATCAAATGGAGCACTCGTCGTTGAACTTGATGAGGATATGCCGCCTTGTTTGATTATGAAATCAGACGGCGCGACATTATATGCCACACGTGATTTAACTGCAGCAATCGATAGAAAAGAAACGTATGACTTCGTCAAATCTCTCTATGTCGTTGGGAATGAACAAAGTCTCCATTTTACGCAATTTAAGAAGGTCCTTAGTAAAATGGGCTACGAATGGGCAGATGATATCCAACATATTCCTTTCGGTCTCATATTGAAAGCCGGGAAAAAGATGTCGACCCGCAAAGGAAAAATCGTCTTGCTGGAACAAGTTTTGAATGAGGCAATTTCGCTCGCCGAGGCGACAATTGAAGCGAAGAATCCGAATTTAGCTAACAAGGGAGAAGTCGCCGAAGCAGTCGGCGTCGGAGCCATCATTTTTGGCGATCTGAAACAGCACCGAAAACACGATATCGAATTCAACTTGGAAACAATGCTTCAAACAGAAGGCGAAACCGGCCCTTATGTCCAATATGCTTATGCACGGGCCAAGTCAGTGTTAAGAAAAGCCGGGGAAATACAGTCATTTAGCGTAAATGACGTGAATGATTTCGAATGGGAGATCATTAGAGCATTGGAGCAATTCCCACATATAGTTAAGCGTGCCGCTGATGAGTTGGACCCTTCCATCATTGCAAAATACGCAATTGATCTTGCCCAAACGTTCAGCTCCTTTTATGGGAATGTTAAGGTTCTTTCCGATACAAACCATCTACAATACAGAATTGCGCTGATCACAAGCACCGTAATTGTATTGAAAGAGGCGCTCCGATTGTTGGGAATGAAGGCGCCTGAGGAGATGTGATTGAAAGTGAATGACACCAATCATTCGTAAGTCATTAGGTTCTGTGTAGCGTATAAAAACAACGAAAAGCGATGATGAAAACGCCAAACATTTAAATTTGGCATTTCACCATCGCAATCCATTACATTAATTAATTGAGTTTCTTGTTCAATATATGTTGAAATAAAGAATCCCATTGAATCCGCTTTGGTGCGAGGGGAGGCCACCCACCAAAGCGGATATTCTTTATCTCAACATATAGAGTTGCGGAATACACGGCTATTTGTTCTTAATCTCCTCCAGCAATGAAATAATCTTTTCATTCTGTTCAATCACTGTTTCGTTTTGACTTCTCATTTTTGAAAAGTCGAAAACAAATACAAGCAATATTATTAGCCCAAAAAAGCCCAAAGTCTTTGCACCTCATTACTTTCCTGTGATTTTATTACTAGAATCAGATAGTTTTTTACATTCTGCCCTTTTACTTGAACCAACTCTACTACTTATACGTCCGTGTTAGTTGGAACGTTTCATTAATTCAGAAGTAAGTAATCAAAAACTCCTTTCTTTACACAAAAGAAGCGCTGCCTACATGGCAGCGCTTCTTTTAGTAGTATTCTCAACGTTATTTGCTACTAAATTTCCCAACTTTTAATTCCGTATGTCATTCAACGCTTTCCATCTTCCTCTTCCCAACACTCCGCACCTTTAAGACCCGGAACCGAGCTAGCTTTAAACACCGGATTCAGCCCTTTTTTACGTTGTGCTGAGAAATCATCGAGCACTTTGAATGCAACTTTACCAAGCACCAGAATGACAAATAAGTTCAATAGCGCCATCATTCCCATGAATAGATCTGCCATGCTCCAGACAACGCTCACTTTCGCCATTGCACCGAACATAACCATGCCGAGAACGGCGAAACGGTAAACTGTCATCCAAGATTTATGGGCATTAATGAATTCGATATTTGTCTCCCCGTAATAATAATTTCCTATGATCGAACTGAATGCAAAGAACATGATGGCAAACGCAACGAAATACGGAGCCCATGCTCCAACATGAACAGCCATCGAAGCCTGCGTCAGCAGGATACCGTCCATTTCTCCAGTCCCATAAAGATCCGCCAGCAGAATGATGAATGCAGTAGCTGAACAGATGATAATCGTGTCAAAAAATACACCTAGACTCTGAACAAGCCCTTGTTTTGCCGGATGTGAAGCGTTCGCTGTAGCTGCTGCATTCGGCACGCTCCCCATTCCAGCTTCGTTTGAAAACAGCCCGCGCCGTATGCCTTGCATCATTGCAGCTCCGATACCGCCGCCGACTATTTCCTTGATGCCGAAAGCATGTTCAATAATTAATGCAAACATTGCGGGCACTTCAGTAATATTCATAATAACGATATAAGCCGCGACAAGAATGTAAAGGACCGCCATAACCGGTACGATTGTCTGCGTAACTTTAACAATCCTTTTAACACCACCAAAAATAATGACCGCTGTTAATAAAACCAGACTTAATCCTATCACCCATGCAGGAATGCCGAAGACATCATTGAATGATTGGCTAATTGTATTCGACTGTACAGCATTGAAAATAAATCCGAAACAAAGTGTCAACAGAATAGCAAACACAATCCCGAGTTTCCGCCAACCAAGTGCTTTCTGCATATAATAAGCAGGCCCTCCGCGGAATGAATCACCATCTTTCACTTTGTAAACCTGCGCAAGCGTACTTTCCACGAAAGCCGTAGCCATCCCGATAATGGCAATAATCCACATCCAAAACACTGCGCCTGGTCCTCCGATTCCGATTGCAAGCGCAACTCCTGTAATATTACCCGTACCTACCCGTGAAGCTGCACTGATTGTGAATGCCTGAAACGGGGAGACTCCATCATCGCCTTCTTTTTTCTCAACTATCAAGCGGAACATTTCACCAAACAGCCGCACTTGGACGAATTTCGTACGAATCGTAAAGTAGGCTCCTATTAAAAGAAGAACGCCGATCAGTATGTACGTCCATATAAAATCATTTGCTGGACCAACCAGCCATTTTAATGCATCCATAAACATGGAGAAACCACCTCTTTCTAATCTATTTTTACGTTAAGTTATATTTATATACCCCAAATCAAAAAATGTCTACCGTATTCTTTATATTTATATAAATCAAAATACCATCAGGTTTTTGGTGAAACCTGATGGCATTTTGATTATAATGCTGCCTTGACCGTTTTTTATAATAACCGATAGTGAGAACAGCATACATAATGTAAATCAGTACATAAATGCCCATTGCTATTGAAGCGGGCACTGTAATGTCAGACATTTAATATAGCTACTTGGTACTCATCATTAAACGTTTATTACAATTATCAAAATCAATTTAGCTTGTCCTTTGCCTTCGTGGGAATCTCTTCCTTTTCCACTTCTTGATAAGAAGTTACTTCCTTTCCTTTCTTAATAAACAACTCCAAATATGCATCTTTACGCAATTCGTGACCACCTGTGAACGTAAACTCTTTTTCATTTCCTTTTTTATCAAAAGCGGGCAGTGTGTATTCGTATCGAACATATAGCTCTCCACCGGGTGATTTGTCCTCGAGTTTAGTACCACTTTCCGTGATTTGAACATAATAACTTTCTGTTCCTAATCGATTGAAACCCACAGTTCTAAAGGTTATTAGGAAACCGATAATAACAACTATGATTGCAATTGCTACGATTACTTTCTTCATGATTTTGCTCCCTATCTATTCGTAGTTGAATTTTTTCTTCCATAAGTCATAAGACGCCACACTTTCTCCAATGGACCCATCTTGAAAAATTTAAACCATAGAACACTGAAAAGTATCTGGATAATGAAAATTATACTGGCAATCAAGACGGTCTGACTTGACGATGCAAATTTGATGCCCATTAGTGACATGATTGCCAAAGCAATGAAACTTTGAGCAACATAGTTAGTCAAAGCCATTTGGCCGACGCGAGCTACAGGTTTCAGTAGTTGTACAATGATCTTATTTTCAAACAATAAGAACATCGTTGCCAGATAAAACAGCACGGTAGGAATTGTGCCAAGAGAAATGATTAAATCCACATAATCTACACCTTGTTGCTTTGCTATCCAAATCCATACAGAAAAACCAATGACGATTGGCAGTGTCACAATCTGAATCCATCTGACTTGCTTTTGCAATCGGCCAATTTGTCGTGGCCAGTCCGCTTTTGCAACTAAGAAACCTGCCAAAAACATAATGTAGACAAGCACTGTATCATTTCCGAGTGAAGCCATGGAACTGGCCATTGTCGGAATGACTAATGCTATAATCAGCGCAATCAGGTAAACGCAAGTGAAGCCGGCCAGCCATTTTTTGATGGTCGAGATTTGCACCCTGTAAAATGGGAGGAGAAGAAATCCGATAACAGCATAGGCTGCTAAAATAGATCCCCAAAATATGATTGCGTGAATAATACCGAGTACCAATAAGCTCAGCAAACGGCGAACAAAACGCCATCTTGGCTTATCTCCACGCTGCTGGGCACGTGATGTAAAAATGTAGAAACCGATACCGAACAGGAAGGAGAATATGGAGAAGAATTTCTTTTCCACCAAGATATGAATGAGCATATCTACATAATGATTCATCCCAGTATTTACGGGGAGAATATCACCCTCCATAACAACTTTATAAGCAGGTATGTTAATCAGCATAATACCAAACAATGCGATTCCACGGATAATATCCAATGATATAATTCTTTCTTTTTTTGCGATTGATGGGTTCATTCAACATTCCTCTTTCTTACAGGTACAATAAGAATTTCGCCTTCTTTATTCATTTAATTTTTTGTATGTCTTCTTAAAGAATTTATATTGCTATACTCATTAAAATAAAGTGGCTTGTCTTTTTTTATCCAACGAATCAGTATATGTCCGATTACAGTCATCCATAAAAGCACTGATAAACAAACAAGACCGATTGAGAAAAGGAGTAACAGTAATTCTGCTTGACTTGCGAACTGATTTGCTACACCTGCAAGTCCACTGAAGAAATAAGGCAAGTAAATCGCAAGGTATCGTCTGCTTAAACTAGTAAACCATTTGGTCGTTTCGGGCTGTAATTTCATCCGAACAATTCTTGAACCTAGTGTATAGCCCTTCCAAATCATCGGTACAATTACAATCCCCACAAATAGGACAACCGTAAAGAGCGCAAATTCGGTGAACATACCTGTCCATTTCATCAAGCTCATAACAACCCCCGTAATGAACCTAACTAGAATGATGTCCAGAACAAGTCCAAAAAGTTGTGCACCTATGGTCGATTGTCCTTCATTCATATGCGTTTCATCCTGTTCATTTATCTTATCCCTTGAAGGAA
This sequence comes from Sporosarcina sp. FSL K6-1508, assembly GCF_038007465.1. Taxonomy (NCBI): domain Bacteria; kingdom Bacillati; phylum Bacillota; class Bacilli; order Caryophanales; family Caryophanaceae; genus Sporosarcina; species Sporosarcina sp. FSL K6-1508. Next base: position 514,388 of record NZ_JBBOXF010000001.1, read on the forward strand.
TAAGCGCTAAGAACAGGGGTGCAAAAAGGAAGCCGAGAAATGCGCCGAGTGTATTCGCCATAAGATCATCGACATCAAACAGTCTGTATGGACATGTGAAAATCCCGAAAACACCTGTTAACTGCGTAATTTCAAAAAATAAGGACACGCCGAATCCTATCAGAATCACATAAAACCATTTGGCCTTCGTTTTGAATAAATAACGTAAAAACACGCCAGCTGGAAATAATAGGAGTACGTTAAATACGACTTGATACACCGAGAGAGCCCCAACCAATGATTTATATGAAGAGGGCCTTGACCAAACTACACCTGTATCATGTGCTATGTCCTGGATGAATTGAAACGGTCGTAATTGCATATACGACATTATCGGATCCGCAAATTGACAATTATCCCTAACTGTTGGTAAAGGTAAAATCACAAGAAAGAAGGCACTTAAACCGTAAAATAAAAAACTGATTATCAACAACGTGCGCCAAAAACTAATGTACCCATATTTTCGGTATTGGTAGATTGCCCAAGGCAAAGTCAAAAATGATGCGAGCATAAAACAGACAATAAATGCGATGAAAATTGGCATGATATGAGTTTGCAATTAATCCCCCCCTTCCTAACCATTACCTCTAACGTATTCCTGAATTGAATCCCTTTTATCGGAAATGGCACCCAATCCACTATTACATGAAAGAGTGCCACTTCGAAATTAGAACTATTCGTAAAGTTAAAATCAATTACAGTGCAGCTTTCACCGTTTTCCGATAATAGCCGACTGTCAAGAAAGCGAATACGAGGTAAATCAATGCATAAAGGCCCATCGCAATCGTTGTTGGTACTGTAATGTCGGACATGAATAGGAACGATGCCGCCTTTATCGCAAAGACTGAATGCAATAGACCAATCAGTAGCGGCAAGCCAAAGACAAATGCTTGTTTGCGTATAATCCCGCGCATAATGTCTTTTACTGTAAAGCCAAGTTGACGAAGTGTTGCATAACTTTTTTTCTCTTGTTCAGCTTCAGTCATTTGTTTGAAATACAAAATACTGCCTGTAGAAATTAAGAACACCAACCCTAGAAACCCAGCGATAAAGATGAGAAGTCCAGTACTTTGCATGGATTTTACATACGTCAAATAATAATCGGTGCCATATGACGACATGGTGTCTTGATTTGGGTTACGGATAGTAGATGCAATGGCAAGTTGGTCTTTGTCTGTTACATTGAAAACGCGGACATTCCTTACTATACTCTCTGGGGTCATCTCTACTATTTTTTCTGGTTTCATCGTTCTTTTATACTGTTCAAAATCGGCATCACTCACTACAAGTTGAGATCCCCAAACTGCGTTCACAACGTCTCCTTCACCATATTTCACAGCGGTAAATATGCTTTCTGTTTCACCACTTGTAATATACATCTCGAATGGTATCTTTATATCTTTTGCCATAGTCAACATGGAAGCGTTATGAAAAATGACAGATCCATCTTTTGGCGTTTCAACTTCGAGACCTGCTTTTTGTAATTGCTTAGCATTTACAAGATAGGCATTAAAAGTTTCTTCCCTCATATCAAGAAAAGTAGGGAAAATGCCTTTTTCATGAGTTCCTTCCACTCCGAGTAATTCGATTGTCCCAGTTGTGTAATCAATTCCATTTTCTTTTAACTCAACCTCAAAGTCCTCTGCCGATATTTCGTTGTCTGAAAGCGGTGTTGCCACTCCTTCTTCAAACGCAAAATCGAATGGCATCATGTAGCGCGTTTCTTTTTCCGTTGAATAATAAAGCGAGTAGGAACCTGCAAGCATCGCTAAAGTCATTGCAGATAGAACTGTAATGATGGTGAGCGAGTTCGCATTCCCTTTTAGTCGGTGCATGAGTGAGGCAAGTGACAAACTATTGGAAAGTCCTAAATGTCCTTGCTTGCTCTTTCGTACTTGATAGAACAACCAACTGATTGTCACGCGGAATAGAAGATAGGTTCCTAATATCGTTGAAAATAAAACGCCAAGCATATTAAAGAATAACAATTCGTTCAACATATGTGCCGATAGCCAATATCCAAAGACGATCAATCCGATACCAAGTAAAGCAAGTAGTGCCGACAGCCCACTTTTCGGTTTCTTCGGCTGTTCCCCTTCTTTGTCAGCATTGAATAGGGCAAGCAATGTACTCCGATACACCTTGAAGACCATTTGAATCGATGTAAGTGCGATGATAACAATGAATACAAGTGCTGTCTGTAAAACAGCCGCCATCGAAAATGACAGCTCTACAATGCCGTCGAAGCCAACCAATTTCATGAGTATCAATAAAAACACTCGGGATAACAGCATCCCCATACCAATTCCGATAATAAGTGCTCCGGCACCAAGGAGTGTATTTTCAATAATAAAGAGCCGTGCAACTGCCCCTTTCGTCAATCCAATCAATTGATACAGTCCAATTTCACGACTTCTTCTCCGAAGGAAAATTGAATTGGCGTAAATAACGAATATGCCTGCAATGAAAAGAACCAGAATACCCGCCACCTTGAATGCAGAATCCATCTTCATAGAATCACTTGCTTGCTCAATAACTGCTGAATCATATTGCAACGTTGCAAACACAAAATACAGAACGACACTGAAAATCAATGCAAAGAAATAGAGATAATAGTGCTTAATATTTTTCCGCATACTCCGGATAACAAGGTCAAATAGTGTCAACGCTGTCACCCCCGAGAATGCCTTGAACTTTCAGGATTTCCTGGAAGAAGGCTTGTCTCGTTTTATCGCCACGATACAATTCCGTATAAATGGAGCCATCTTTCAAAAAGACGACGCGGCTGCAATAGCTGGATGCAAGCGGGTCATGCGTAACCATCATGATTGTGACACCTCGCTTGTTATTAACATCTTCCAAAGTGCCTAGTAAAGAAGATGCCGATTTGGAATCGAGTGCGCCTGTCGGTTCATCTGCGAATACCATGGAAGGCCTGTTAATGAGCGCACGCGCAGCTGACGTTCGTTGTTTTTGACCACCCGAAATTTCGTGCGGGTATTTGTTTGCAAGTTCTTTAATACCAAGGATGTCTGCGATTGCCGTGAACTCTGCTTCCGCTTCTTTTTTATTCATCTTACCAAGTGATACAGGTAGCAAGATGTTTTCTTTTACAGTCAATGTATCCAGCAAATTATAGTCTTGGAAAATGAACCCTAACTTATCACGACGAAACGCGGAAAGTTCCCGGTCTTTCATCTTCGAAATATCGGAATCTCCGATGAGGATAGACCCCTCTGTTGTACGATCAATCGTTGCGAGAACGTTGAGCAATGTGGTCTTCCCTGCTCCCGAAGAGCCCATAATACCAACAAATTCACCTTCATGGACACGAAGTTCGATGCCTTTTAGTACTTGTTGGACATTGTTGCGTGACCCATAGGATTTCCGGATGTTTTGCGCATGCAAAACTGTTTTGTTCATTGTATGTGTTTCATTCATAATAATTTGCCTCCCTGTTTGCGATGTCCTTATCTTATCGTGCGTAGTCCCTTGTAGTCGTTTGATTTGCATGACAAACAGGTCGGCCAATGTTACATATTCGTCACGTTAGTACGGAGTCGAACTCATTTCCAATCGTAAATGTCAATTGTATCGTTGTCCCTTGTCCTATTTCCGATTGTGCAGTAAGGGTGATGCCGATTTTGTCGGCGACTGTCTTGGCGAGATAAAGCCCTAGACCTGTTGCTGCGTTATGTAGCCTTCCTGTGCCGCCAGTGAATCCTTTATCGAATAACCGGGGCAGGTCATGTGATGGGATACCAGGTCCTTCGTCTTTTATCGCCAGAACCACATTACCACTTGCCATCACATTTGTAGTAATCCAAATCGTTGCGCCAGCCGGGCTGTATTTTACGGCGTTCGTCAATACTTGACGGATGATGAACCGACACCACTTACTATCCGTAACAACTTCCCTGTCTTCTTCAAATTCGATGGCTATATTTTTTTGCCTGCACCACGATGCAAGCTCGCGCACTTCAGCAGCTACGAGCTGATGAATGTTGCTATTCTCTACAACATAATCCGATTCCAATGAAGGCAAACGAGAAATGTATAACTGTTGGTCAATTAGCAAATGGACACGTAGCCACTCCAATTCGATTTTCTGCAATGCCGGTTCACTTCGATTTGCTTCAATCACCAACTTCATGGCAGTCAGCGGCGCTTTCACTTCATGTACCCAAGCAGCAGTATAGTCACTTTCAATCACATTAGTTGCTTTTAAATCGTACAGTCTTTTCGTATATTCATCCGCAACTTGCCGCAGCATCTTATTCGTCATTGTGTCTCGTTTTGATAGCGGTTCCGGCAACGCTTCTTGCCAATCTTCTTCAATTACGCCATCGGGCGGAATCAACGCCTTCATAAACTTCATGTCCTTGAAATAGCGCCATATGAAGAAAATGAAGAACATACTTATCAGCAAAACATTAAAATACAAAACAGATGAAAATTCAACATCGATTCCACCATCAAGCCAAATAAGCATATCTGCAAACCCGAGTGCTGCTATAAAAAAAATTATCCAGCTTTTCATATCCAACAGATAACTTTTAAACAAACGAAAAGCTCCTTCCTACAGCGTAGTCGCCATATACCCCTGTCCTTTTTTTGTGACGATTGCATCACCAAGAGCCAGTTCCGTGAGCTTTTGACGGAGGCGCGTGACGTTCACCGTCAATGTATTGTCGTTAACAAAACGTTCGTCATCCCATAACTTACGGATCAACTCATCACGTGAGACAATCTCGTCATTTGATTGAACAAGTACCGCCAATATGTAAAACTCATTTTTCGTCAATTCGACTTCAATGCCATCTAAACGGATGACACCGCGCTTCATGTCAATCACCGCCCCATTCCATTCGAGTACATCCGGCGCCTCTTCACCGTATGCGTATGTCCGTCTGAGTAACGCCTGGATTTTTGCAAGCAGTACATCTGAATGGAATGGTTTCTGAACATAATCATCCGCTCCCATATTCATTGCCATAACCATATCCATCGGGTGATCCCGAGAGGATAGGAAAATAATTGGCACCTTTGAAATTGCCCGGATTTCGCGGCACCAATGAAAACCGTCATAGGCCGGCAACTGAATATCCATAATAACGAGATGTGGTTTTTCATTTATAAAATCGACCATAATATCATGAAAGTCATTCGGTCCTTTTACATTGAAAGACCATTGTCCAAATCGCTCTTTCAGTGAATCAAAAATTGCTACATCGTCTTCAACGACGAAGATTGTCATATCCATTTCCCGATACACTTCCCTTCTATTATCCATTGTAATGGAAGGCGCAACAGACAGGCAATTTGGACACTTCTGAGGAAGTAAATAAAAAAGTTCTGAAAAACCAACCAGAATATGTTATACTGATTGAGTGAGACATCGCTCCGAACGTTATCAGGAGCGTAAAGTGTCTGCTTTTTTTTAACTCCGAATGATTTTTTCATCTACTATTCGGAAATAAATTCGTAGTAAAAAACTACAAGGAGGTAACCATGCTCAAATTTGAAAATGTAAGCAAAGTGTTCGATGGCGGATTCCAAGCAGTAAAATCTGTCAGTTTCGATATTCCATCAGGAGAGTTTCTTGTCCTCATTGGGCCAAGTGGTTCCGGAAAATCGACAACAATGAAAATGATTAACAGAATGGAACCCCACACAAGCGGTAAAATCACTATCAACGGTAAGGATACCAACTCCTACAATGCCTCTGAACTACGCCGGAATATCGGGTATGTCATTCAGCAAATCGGGCTTTTCCCCCACTATACAATTGAAAAAAACATTGCAATAGTCCCCCAGCTGAAAGGTTGGAATGACAAAGAAATCAAGGCGCGCGTCAACGAACTTCTTGAATTGGTTGGTCTTGATCCTGAAATTTATGCAAGCCGGTATCCAAAAGAACTTTCAGGCGGGCAACAGCAACGTATCGGTATCGCAAGAGCGCTTGCAGCAGACCCGGATGTTATTCTGATGGATGAGCCTTTCAGTGCACTCGATCCACTAACACGTGAACAACTTCAAAATGAATTTCTATCCTTGCACAAGAAGTTGAAAAAGACCATTGTTTTTGTCACTCATGATATGGATGAAGCTTTAAAAATGGGCGATCGCATCGCTATAATGAAAGACGGCAAACTTCTGCAGTTGGACACCCCAGAGAAATTACTTCACGAACCAGCCCACGGCTTTGTAGAAGAGTTCATAGGAAAACATCGGATTATCCAAAATCCCGAACTCATGCCGGTTATCGACATCATGTCAGAATCGGTTTACACCGCTCTCCCTCAATGGTCACCTGAGAAAGCACTTTCGTTCATCCGTCAGCGAAAAATTACAAACCTTATCGTTGTCGATGATGACAATAAATTAGTTGGAATTATATCTGCACATGATCTAATTAAAAAATTAGACGACATTAAAATAATTGAAGAGATCATGGTGTCCCGGGAACCATTTTTATTTGATACTGCGACAGCTAAAGACGCTATTATTATGATGAATGAAGCACCTTACGGCATTCTCCCAGTCGTCGATAAAACGCAAAAATTAGTAGGCGTCGTTACACGAGGTTCGCTGTTGTCCGCCATGTCCAGCCAGTGGACAGAAACGGGGGATATCCAATGAATAATTTAAATATTTGGCAACAACTCGTCGAACAATTTCAAATGCGGTGGAGAGAAGTGCTTGAAGCGACATCAGTCCATATTCAACTTGTCTTTTTCTCGATGCTTATCGCCATTGTCCTCGGTATTACGTTAGGTATTATTATTACGCGCGTTCCGAAACTCACGACAATCGTACTGGGTGGAGCAGGCGTTATGCAGACGATTCCAAGTCTTGCATTGCTCGGTTTCATGATCCCGATTTTCGGAATCGGCGTAAAAACGGCAATCGCTGCCCTATTCCTCTATTCCTTATTACCGATTATCCGAAACACGTACACCGGTATTAAAGATGTCGACAAAGCAACAACCGAGGCTGCAAAAGGGATGGGTATGACAAGCATGCAAGTCCTGTTAAAAGTGGAACTGCCACTTGCGATTCCCGTCATTATGGCCGGTATCCGTACAGCAGCAGTCATCAACGTCGGTACCGCAACACTTGCAGCCTTCATCGGAGCAGGCGGGCTTGGTGATTTCATCTTCCTCGGTATTACACGTGGAATTGACGGTTTGATTTTGCTAGGGGCAATCCCGGCTGCAATCCTTGCGATAATCCTTGAAACGCTCTTTAGTGGGATTGAACGCTGGACAACGCCGAAAGGATTGAAGTAACTATGAAAAAGAAATTCCTAATTCTATTTTCGACAGTACTCATTGTGAGTATGCTGTCTGGATGTATTTTCATCGAAAAAGAGTCACTAACACTCGGTTCACGGAACAATACGGAAAGTATCATATTGTCACATGTCATGGGACAATTGATTGAAGATAAAACAGATATTGAAGTCATTTATAAAGAAAATCTTGGCGGCTCCAACGTCGTTTGGAACGCAATGTTAAACGGACTTATTGACGTTATTCCCGATTACACAGGGACAATCGTCGTCAACTATTATCATGAAGACCCGGGCACAGCAGAAGAAACGCTAGAGGCAACGAAACGACTTGTCGATGGCGATGGCATGATTGCGTTCAATACGTTTGGTTTCAATAACACCTATACGCTCGCCTTGGATGAATCAAGGGCCGAAGAACTCGGCGTTGTGACATTCAGTGACTTCGCAAAAGTATCGGAGGACTTCATATTAGGTGCCGTCTTCGAATTTATCGACCGTCCCGATGGCTTACCAGGCTTCCAGAAGGAATACGGCTTGAAATTCAAAGACGTCAAGGGGATGGACCACGGTATTATGTACCGTTCTATTGGTGCCAAAGAAGTAGATGTTATCAACTCCTACACAACGGACGGTCAGTTGCAGGATTACGACTTGCGTGTGTTGGAAGACGATAAATCCTACTTCCCGCCATATCATGCCCTTCCGCTTGTACGCAAAGAAGCGCTTAAAGAGTACCCTGAAATCGAAGAAGTGCTCATTATGCTTGAAGGCGTGATTGACGAAGAATCAATGCAAAAAATGAACGGCAAAGTCGATAACGACGGCATGATGGTCGAAAAGGTAGCAGAAGACTTCCTTATTGAATCAGGGTTAATTGAGAAGAAATAAATAGGAGAAACGCACCTCTTGTGAATGCAAGGGGTGCGTTTTTTTGAGAATCTTGGCGTTATGCTCGGCACGCGAAGGGTTATGACCGCCATAGATGAGTTTATGACCGTCTCAAGAGGTATTATGCTCGCTACGAACGAGTTTATGACCGACCTAAGATATCTTGTCTCTTTTAACTAAACATTGAATACGTCCGGTTTCGATTCTCACCTTCTTTTCGCAAATCCATACTTTGCAAAATGCGTGTCGCGCTTTGACGTTCAATTTGTAAAAAGTCACGACAATCTTTATTCATCATCTTCCCGCCATAAAGAAGGAACCACTCGCGAATTGCCTGTTTATGCGCGTCGATACTTGTCCTATCGCACTCTGTACAACGCCATCCCTTCATATATTTCTTCATTCCTAAAAAGCCACAGGATGGGCAAGCAACACCTTGGATTATTTTGTCTCGGATAGTAGGATAAGTCGAACAGATTGGGGGCGGAATAAATTCGCGATGACTGGCAATGAATTCATCCGTCAGTCTTGTGAACGCTGCATCGTCCAACAATGGGGTGGTTGTAGGTAGATGGCGAATATAAGTGGGGATTGCGTTCGGAAATAAGAATGGAACTGTCGTATCAAACAGTTCAATACGCTGTTTCGAGTAAGCCAGCACTACCGCGCCATAAACCGGCAATGAAATATCTCGCGAGTGGAACCAGTCCTGTAGCAACTCACAATTACTTTGCACCTGCGTGATGGGGCTATTGAAGCCTTTCACTTCCCCATTATCCAGTGTGCGAATTAGTTGAGGTGGATTATTAACTACTTTAAGTTCTCCCGCGATGTTCTTCACTTCAAATATGATTCCATACGATGGGGTGATGAAGAGCGTGTCTATTTGAAAGTGAGTGCTGGATGTGAGGGATAAATCGTGCAGAACCCGATACTTCATTGGAAAGGAATAGTTTTCAAAAACCTTATCCAACTGCCGCTCTCCACCGAACCCAGCTTTCATTGCAGCATACTTTGCCTCCAATACAGGTAAAGACATTTTTTGTTCTGGCGTTAGGCGTCTGATAGCCGCTCCCAATCCTTCAAGAAGCAATGGTTCTTTTCTTTGCTTACTAATGAACTTCTTCAGCCTCCTTGCTAGTTTTTGATGACCACTCGATAAAATCTTACCATATTCAGATAAATGAAACTAGAGTAATAAAAAGTATTGGACAAAAATCTAAATTATTTGATTTTATGACCATCTCTAGGTAAATTATGCTCGCCATGCGTCGGTTTATGACCGGCACGAGGCATCTTATGACCGTCTTCAAACAATCTATAGTACGCTCTATCCTTTAATCGATCATGATATTCGAACAATTGAGCGGATACCTAGTGAAGAGAGCGTATAAATTGGAAGTTATCTTTGAAGCTCCAATTTCCCGCCAATCTTTTCAAAAAGTTCATCTCACGGTACACTAACATCAACCAACGGAAGGAATGATCCTATGAAAATAACACCTATCGGGATATGGGGCGGTTACCCGAAAGCGAATAGCGCCACATCGTCCTTTTTAATTGAACACGATGGTTTTCACTGCCTCATTGATTGCGGCAGTGGCGTTCTTTCCTCATTGCAAAATTATTTACCGTTAGAAAAGCTGGACGCTGTTGTCATCAGCCATTATCATGCTGACCATATTGCAGATCTTGGAAGCCTGCAATTCAGCAGGATCATTAATTTCTATTTAGGCAATCAAGCTCCCCCATTGCCGATTTATGGGCATATGGAGGATCAAGAGAATTTCGAAAAACTTTCGTACCAAGATCAGACAATGGGCATTGGTATCACTGAGGATAGGGTTGTTCAAATCGGCCCGTTTGACGTATCTTTTTGCCGGACCATACATCCTGTTTATTGTCTAGCCATGAAATTCACCGTGGGCGACCGTTCCATCGCTCTCACCGCAGATACGGAATGGCGGGATGAACTCGTCGATTTCGCACGCGGTACTGATTTGTTAATCAGCGAGGCGAATTTGTATGAAGAACACCTCGGTAAGGCACCGGGACATCTGGCAGGCAGTGAAGCTGGTAAGTTGGCGAAATTGGCCGGAGCGAAGCAACTTGTGCTGACCCACTTGCCCTTGCACGGAAATATCAATGAAATTCTGGATGCGGCGGTTGCTATCTATGATGGGCCAGCTGAACTCGCTGAAGTTGGAAAAACATACGAAATATAAACGAGATAAATCATTTTCCCCATAGAAAAAGGGCTGTTGAGGAACAGCCCTTTACTTCAATCGTCATCGCGGTCTTTTTCAAACTTCAGTACTTTACCTGAAATTGCGTCGATGTCGAAATCATATTCATATGTGCCATCATTAATTTCGATTTCATAGATTACACGGCCATCTTCATTATCCAATTCAATGTCCGTCACTGTCCCTTTTGCTTCTTTCATCGCAATTTTGACAGCAGCTTTTTCCGTTATGAATTTACCATCAGTAACGATGACTTTATCATCAGAATCATCGTCATTGTCATTGTCTTTATCCGTGCGTAATACTTTTCCTGTTTTTGCATCAATGTCTAGATCATATTCAACACTGCCCGATTTAACCTCAACTTCATAAATATCGCCTGAACGTTCACGGTCCAATTCAATCTTCGTCACGTTTCCATCGACTGATTTTACAGCAATCGCCTCAGCTTCTTCAATCGTCAATAGATCTTTCGATGTCGCTGCCAAACTGTGTCCCGTGTTTCCAGCCATTGCAACCCCACCTATTACAAGCACACCAGCCAATGCCGGGATAGTCATCCATTTCTTCATCTTGTATCTCCTCCTTTTGTTATTACCTTCATATTACCTGTTGAACATGAGAGGACATTGTGAGGATTATTAGAATTCGATGAGAATCAATCATCCCATGTGACGGACATCACTTTTCCTGAAATAGCATGAATTTGGAAGGTGCCTTCCCGGTCGTCAGCCGATTCAATTTCGATGAGGTAATAGCCTCCGTCATTCGTTTTTTCATACGATACATCATCTACTTCACCTTTAAGTTGTTTCTGTGCAATTGCGATTGCCTTTTCCTTCGTAATTAACACGTTTTCACCTATTGTTTCTTTTGCGTTTTCGGAGATTGTTTTCCCAGTGATCGCGTCAACCGTCACTTTTGTAAACTTCGGGTCTTTCGACAGCTTCACTTCATAAACTGGGACTTCTTCGCCTGTATTCAATGAAATCCGTTCAACTTCCCCGCTATACTTCTCCGCAATAATTCCCTTTACCTCGGCCTCGGAAAGGACTTGCGGAACCACTTCCTTCCTTTCACCGGTTTGTAAGAGTGCTATAACACTCCCCGTCGTTGCATCGATTTCAGCTGAATATGACGCCCCACTCCGGCTCATTTCCGCTTTATATACACCGTCCTCCATGGCAATCTGATTGACAGTTCCACCATACATGCTCTCAAGCTGAGCCCGGATTTCATCAGCCGCTATTGGCGCCTTCTTGTTAATTAAACTACCTATATATAATCCGCCCGCCGTTAGAATAACAATAGTTAACAGGGTTGGAATGAACCAAGACTTTTTAAAAAATTGCATACTAGTTGCCTCCTCTCGTTCATCATACGATGGGAACATTAAAATTCGGTGAGAATTCGTTTTTTGGGAATGATGATTCGAAATGTCGTCCCCATTCCAACGACACTCTCGATTTTCAGTTCCGCACCAAGGCCGTCTGCAAGTTCCTTTGCAATTGCCAATCCAAGTCCGGTGCCACCCGTTTTTCGGTTTCGGTCTTCATGAACCCGATAGAAACGATCAAAAAGGTGCGGGAGGGCTTCTTTAGGGATGCCATTACCGTAGTCGATGACGGCGATGGAAATGGCGGTTTCTGATACAGAAATAGCTGTTTTAATTTCCCCGGCGCTATATTTCCGTGCATTATCAAGCAAAATAAATAGAAGCTGTCTGAGCTTATCCATGTCTGTTACAGCGACCGCCGGACCATTTTCTTCAAAAATGAAATCTCTTGTATATGCTTGTCGCATCGGTTGTAAAGTCTTTTCGACTAACACATTAATATCAGTTTCCGCGAAATTAAATGCGGTTTGTTCCTGATTTCTTGCCAAGTGAAGCATTTGCTCAATCATATCCTTCATCCGAATTGATTCATTCAGAATAGCCTCGACTGCCTCTTCTGCTACTGAACGGTTATCAAACCCCCGGCGTGATAAAAGCCGAGCGTAGCTTTCAATAACTGTGAGTGGTGTTTTTAATTCGTGTGAAGCGTTGGAAACGAACTGTTCTTGCTTTTTAAAGTTGCTCTCAAGCTGTCCCATCATATCATTGAACTCATGGCCCATCTGCGCCATTTCGTCCTTCCCTTCAGCCGATACATCGATTTTTTCGTATTTCCCTGTTCGGCGGCTTTGTGTCATCGTTTTAATTAGATTATCGATGGGTTGTATAACGATACGGCCAAGCGCAGCGCTCGAAACCGTAATCGGAATCATCGCAATGAGGGTCACCCCGAGGAGAATTAGCTTAAGCAGATTTAAATTATGTTTTACATCACCCAGAAGTTGAAGCATTTGCAGTTCAACCACTTTACCGTCTGTCCAAATGACCGGTTCACGCATAAAAAGTACGGGAGTGTTATCAAATTCGCCGATTGAATAGTGTTCTTTTGGAGCTATTTCAGGATTGTAGCGCTCAATTCCTTCAGCCGTTTGAGTCCTTACTTTTACCTTGCCAGTTGGATCGAGAATACGAACTGCTCCATTCGAAGGAATGTAGGCGCGAAGCACTGTCGCTGGATCATTTTTTTCGGTCATCTTGCTGAGAGAGGCAATAAGCTCATTCGATTGCGTTTTCAGCTGATGGTATTGTGTGTCATATGCCATTTTTTCGTACACAAAATAAATACCCGTGTTTGTCAATGTTAAAATGACGAGCATCAGCAGCGTGGAAAAAAGATGGATTTTCGTTTTAAGCCTCATTAGCTTGTTCCTTTAATACATAACCAACACCCCGAACGGTCTGAATAAGGGTCCTTTTTTCCCCTTGTTCAATCTTCTTTCGGACATATCTGATGTACACGTCCACAACATTTGTATCACCGTAATAATCGAATCCCCAAACGGCATCCAGTAATTGTTCGCGTGAAAGTACTTGGTTCGGATGTTTCAGCAGATGAAGCAAAAGATCAAACTCTCGTGGTGTTAATTCGATGGAACGCCCATTTCTTTTTACTTCACGTGTCTGCTCGTGAAGCGAGAGACCTGCGTACTCGAGGAGATGTTCGTCTTTAGCTTCTACCGGCTCCACAGGTTTCGAGAATCTGAGTGCCGAACGAATCCTCGCAAGCAGTTCGTCGATTTCAAAAGGTTTCGTCACATAATCGTTTGCTCCCAAGTCAAGCCCTGCTACTTTATCTTCAACATTGCTTTTCGCCGTCAACAAAATGACAGGCGTGTCTACTTCTGTTGCTCGAATCCGCCGTAAGACGTCTAGCCCATTCAATCCGGGTAACATAAGGTCTAACAGAACGAGATCCCACTGTTGTTCACGATATTTAATAAGCCCGTCTGGCCCTGTATGAGCAATGCCCGTTCCATATCCTTCAAACTCAAGCTCAAGCTGAAGAACACGTGCGATATTTTCTTCGTCTTCGATGATTAAAATCTGCTCTTTCATACCAATTCACCTGCCACTTTTTCTTTCATCTTAACAGATTCAGACAAAAAATAGAGACCTTCACTATTTCCGAAGGTCTCCATTTTCCAGTTATTTTAGCCTGTGCATGTTTCCAGACTTTCATTCTCGATATACATACTCTTCACTAGCTTTTCCAGCATAATGGGCATTTCGACAAAAGCACTGTCGACGTGTAATCGTTCGGTCCGTTGATGAGCGTCTTTTCCGAATGGACCTACATTTAGTACCGGCGCTTTCAGCTGAGCCATCTCAGTAAAGGGAATGCTGTATGTGTCGCCCCATACCGGTGTGTTACTTTCAAATGTAGTCCAGCCGTTTGCGTCATCTTCGTATTGAACGTAGCTGAGGTCACAGATACCATTGAAGTAATGCATTTGGCCAATTTTATTACCCAATTCTTTCGCCGCATCCTTCATTAACTCAATCGACTTTTTAACAAGCGGGTCAGATGACGAATTCACTGCAGGATAGTATGGCGGTGCGTAAAGAAGCACAGTTGCCGGTGCAAGTTCCTGGCATTGAATCATAAGATTGTCGACGATACGAAGTGACTTTTCACGGTCATCCCAATCAGCGTTTTCTAGCGTTTCTTGTTTCAAGCGTTCAACTTCCTCATGCCCCAATTTTTGAATGGCATATTCGAGTAGTTGCTCGTAGCGGAATACCCTTACTTCCCCCACACCCTTCACTTGTTCACGTTCACAAATAACTTTATATCTATCATTGCAAGCATCCATCGCTTCAGTTGCTACTTGCTCGAACAAATCCATCACTTCTCCAGCAGTGCGCTTAAACAGAAAAACATTATAAAGGGCAACTGCACGATAAGGCGTTTGCGTCGAGTATTGCAATTTCAAATCTTTTTGTTGCAATGAAACCGGTAACGGCGTAGTTTCTCCCAGATCGGTTTCGCGGAATAGTTCATTCCATTCCATACGTTGCGTCAAGAATGAAGCGATATAATTTGCTGTCATACCTTTGAGCGGCTCACCGACATGCGTTTCTTTTCCATAAAACAATGCTGCCGGCATTATTTTACCGATAGTTCCTGAGTAGATATATTCTTCTATATCTGTCGGACTTTGAGAAAATGAAGGTTCGCCATTTAAAAATAGTTTATACGTCAGCCCTTGTTCTTCGCGGATGCGGACAAGTTCTTTCACTGCCGCACGCATACCCGCCGAGTTCACTTCTTCATCCGGGACGGTCGTTAGCAACAAATTGATCGGCCACTTTTCGACACTCGCTTTTTCGATTAACTGCATATGAAGGGCAAGCCCCATTTTCATATCCATCGTACCACGGCCAAATAAGTAATTCCCGGTCTCCAGGTCAATACGGGCATCTTCCGGGAGATCAGCATTGTGCTTGGGCTCAGATAACATTTTTGTCAGCATCTCCGGATAAAATGCAAATGGTTCCAAGACACCGTATTCTTCAGTCCAAACAGTATCGAAGTGACTGATAAGTACAATAGTTTCTGTTGCTTCTGGATGCTTATACAAAGCAGTGAGGGCTTGACGACCGAGACCTGCATCGTGAAGCGCCAACTGATGCGGATTATCTATGAAATAAGTTAGTTCATTTAATTTCGCCTCTAACTTTGGAGCAAATGTGTTCTCCCCTTCGGTTAACGTACGGCTATCCCAGCTCACGAGTTCACATAACAATTCGCGAAGTGTAGAGGGCGTCCCCCATCGTAATTGGTTCATAATAATTCTCCTTTAATTCATGGTTTTCGCTTCAGTTTCAAGAATAACCTTGTGCTTTTTTTCTAACCTCAACTTATAAAACAGCATACATGCCACGAAGAATCCGATACCATAGTAGAGGCCCGTGCGCTGAGTTGGATCGAATGCCAGAAAGATAAGGATTAGTAAACAAAATGCGACACAAAACAGCGGGACATAGGGATAGAAGGGAACTTTATATTT
Source organism: Sporosarcina sp. FSL K6-1508 (assembly GCF_038007465.1). NCBI lineage: Bacteria > Bacillati > Bacillota > Bacilli > Caryophanales > Caryophanaceae > Sporosarcina > Sporosarcina sp. FSL K6-1508. The sequence goes on from NZ_JBBOXF010000001.1 coordinate 530,264, forward strand.
CAGATCTACCAACTTTCCACCCGCTTTTAAATAGTGACGACGGAACATCAATTGGGATGTTGCAATCCCCATCCACGAAATTGTAACGGATATTCCTGCAATCGACATGAGCAAAACGAACACCGCTTCCGCTTCCATGACACTTGTCAATAATGATAAAAGGGAGAATGACATTGTGAAGATTAGGGCATTAAGCGGAACTCTCCGTTTCGAAAGACGCCCGAACATCCTAGGTGCCATCCCTTCATTTGACATTGCCCATAGAAGACGTGTTGACGCATATAGACATGAATTTCCGACCGACAAAATCGCCGTCAAAATGACAAAGTTCATAATGCCCGCCGCGTATGGGACACCGGCAATTTCCATTAATGTCACAAAAGGACTAGCGAGCAAACCAAGTTCGGATGCCGGGAAAATGGCAGATAAGACGATAATTGAAGCAATATAGAAAATTATTATTCGAAAAATTATAGTTCTAATGGCTTTCGGAATGTTCTTTTCAGGATTTTCAGTTTCCCCTGCCGCAATTCCAACCAGCTCCGAGCCTTGATAGGAGAAAATGACATTCATCATTGTTACAAACACAATCGCGATGCCGGCAGGAAATAACCCAGTAGGGGCTAAGTTTGCTAAAAATGGTGTTGCACGATCTTCCATCGGAATAAAACCAAAGATCGCAGCAAATCCAATAACTAGAAACAGAATAACTGCAAGAACTTTAATACCTGCAAACCAGAATTCAGCTTCTGCAAAGCCTCTTGTCGACAAAGCGTTCAAAGAGAATAGAAGAACCATAAATACCAAACACCAAATCCAAATAGGGACATTTGGGAACCAATGTTGCATAAGAATTCCAGCAGCAGTAAATTCTACTCCCGCAGTGGCCGCTGAACCTACAAAATACATCCAGCCAAGTGAAAAGCCTGCCGAAGGACTGATATACCGCGTTGCATATGTCTGGAAAGAGCCCGTCACCGGCATATGGACAGCCAGTTCCCCAAGACAGACCATAACCATATACAAAATTAGACCACCGAATAAATAACCAAGCAGAGCTCCTCCTGCACCGGCTTGATTAATTGTGTAACCGGCATTCAGGAACAAACCTGTCCCGATAACGCCTCCAAGAGATAACATAAACAGATGGCGACTTTTCATGGAACGCTTCAATAGATTGTCTTGCGGTTGTTCCCCTTTGTTCGGCATGTCATTTCCTCCCCTGTTTGCCCTTTCATTCTTCTATAGCGCTTAGAATCGTAATGACAGACAGCTCAATCCCCCATCATGTTTTTGCACTTCAGACATTTCCAGTTCAATTGTTTCATAGCCAGCTTCGTTCAACTTTCGCTTTGTTTCTCCATATCCACTTGGGATAATGACATAATCATTGACACGAATACAGTTAGCAGAGTATTCGTCTTCCTTGTCAATGACGATTTTGTCATATGAGTCAAATGCTGGATGATCAACGAATTCCCCTGCAACGACCATCTTGTTATCTCCTAAATAAGCAATTCCGGTTTTTAAATGGAAAAATTCTTTTAACGGAATAATCGTCGCTATAAACCCTTCTTGTTCCAAAATACCTTTTAATTGAAGTGCGCCTTCTTCATTCGTCCGTTCTGAAATCCCAATATAGAATTGGTTCTCCGCTTGTAGAATATCGCCACCATCAAGCGTCCCAGGCGATTTTATATAACGCAATTTCTCGTAAAACTCTTTTAGGGTAGCTTCGATTTCTTTGATTTCTCCATTACGGGAGTCTGCTCCCGGGTTTGTAATGACTGCAAAATCAGATGTCAACACAGCCGCATCTTCCACAAATGTGGAATCTGGAAATTCTTCACTTGCTGGCAGATTAGTAACTGTAACGCCACACTTTTTTAAGGCTTCTATATAACTCTTATGTTGTACGAGTAGTTTTTCATAATCCGGTTTTCCAAGATCTGATGTTGTTAAACCGTTTAAATAACTTTTCCCCGGTGTTTTTACTATTACATTTTTAAACATATCCATTCCCCCATTTTTTAGTTTCTTATGACGGGACTCGTCAGACATGTAGGCCCGCCCGTCCCTTTCACGCTTATTTCTTCACCTTTGTATTCATAAACTGTGGCCCCAGCGTCGAGAAGTTGCTGTTTAGTGGAAGCGTTTCCATTCACTATTACACAAACCCGCGGCGCAAGTGCCAATACATTACAACCAAGATTGTGATATTCGTCCTCGGGTACTTCAATAAGCTGGATTCCCCGTTCAATGAGCAACTGACGAAAAAATACCGGCATTAGGCGTGAGTGCACAACAGCTAAATCGCGATCAACCATACTGATAAACGACATAAGGTGTAGACATTCTGCTTCTCCTTGGTCATGCGGAAGTTGAACGATGATAAATTCGTCAACGAAGGGCATTGTCATTTTTTTCAGTTGTCGGATTGCTTCATCATTCGTGCGATACCCGCGGCCTACAACAAGCGTCCTATCGTCCAACCAAATAATATCACCGCCGTCTGAAACTGCGTCTCCTGTTAATTCGCCAACAATTGGAATGTTTTTTTCCTTAAGGAATTCTTTATACACTGCGGCTTCAGGCTGTCTAAGCTCTTTTCCAGATTTCAAAATAATTGCACCTGCAGGCGTAAACTTCACCGGGTCATGTGCATACAACGAATCCATTCCTACTTCGTTCGATATTGGCAAATAATCAATCTGTGGAACATGTTTTTCAAGAATTGCTATAAAATCCGAGAATTCGTGAACCGCTTCTTCGAAAATTGGTTCTTCAAGGTAATTAAATATTTTCCATTTTTCTTCTAGATGATTTTGATTGCGAAAGGCATCATTTGGATGCTTTACAATCACTCGTTTTAATGGTCTGTACATTGATGAACAATACGTCATTTCACTTCACCCTTTTCCGACTAGTGGAAAACGTTTCCGAAGAATGGAAAGTTTATATGTAAAATATATTCTCTTTATGATACAATGTCAATGTATTTAGAATAATTTAAACTTTTTTCTTTAGATAATGAAGGTTCTGTAGTCATTTAAATGATAGGTGGTATTTTTATATGCAATCAATTGACCGTGCCATGATCGTGGCCAAAACCCTTGCAATGCAAACAGCAGAAAGTGGCGTATCTATTTCTGACCTTTCCAAGCAATGCGATTTACCTCTCAGCACAATGCACAGATTGCTGAAAGCGATGATAAAACAAGGGATGGTAGAGCAGGATGAGCGTACGAAATGCTATCGACTTGGAACGATTTGGTTGGAATACGGTTTGCAAGTGTATGATTCGATGGATTACATCAGTAAAGTCAGACCCGAACTGGAGCGGTTAAGCCATGAAGTCGATGAAAGTGTTTATCTTAGTCGTCCAGCAGGATTGGAAGCAATCATATTGGAAAGAATAGATAGCCAAAACAATACCATCCGGATTTATGACCAACTGGGTTTGCGTATTCCCATGCATATCGGTGCAGCGAATAAAGCGATGCTTGCTAACATGCCGTCTTCCAAGGCCATAGCTATTTTGCAAAAACTTTTACCTATAGAGCAATTGGCCCCGGTTAAGGTAACGCTAAAAAAAATTATAAAACAAGGATACGCAACGAGCCATGGTGAGAGAACGGAAGGGACTTCTTCTGTCGCGGTGGCCATTCTTGACGGTCTTGGGGAAGTTGTGGGGGCAATTAGTATAGGTTTTGTCAGTTTTAACCTCACTGAAGAGCGGATGGATTTCCTTATTGAAAAGGTTATGGAAACAGGAAGACGAATTTCTGAGAAATTAGGCTCTAATAATAATTGATTACTACTTTTGAAGGAACTCTAATAACTTTAGGCTCTATTATAAAGGTACAAAAAAAGACTCCCGCACATCACCATGCAGGAGTCGTTTCAATTTCTTATAAAAATACAATAAACGCTAATACAGCTGCTAATATAAGTCGATAAATTGCAAACGGTACAAGCTTAACACGTGAGATTAGCTTTAAGAAGAAACGAATTGAGATAAGTGCGAAGACGAACGCACTGACGAATCCAACGATATAAAAGGATAGGTCATCCATCGAAAGTTCTTCCCAGTTTTTCGCAACTGACACTAGACTAGCACCCATCATGATCGGTACCGCCATGATGAAAGTGAAATCAGCCGCGGTCTTATGATTCATGCCGAACAGGACACCGCCCGAAATTGTCGCACCCGAACGTGAAAATCCTGGCCATAGGGATAGACATTGGACAAGACCTACTGTAAATGCCTGCTTGTATGTAATTTGATCCAATGTATTCACCCACGGTTTTTTCGGACCAAGTTTATCAGCTACAATCATTAAAATTGAACCTGCAACCAGTGCAAAAATCACCGTTTCTACACCTGATAGTTGTTCATCAATCAGATCTTTAAGTGCAAATCCCACAATAACTGCCGGCAACATCCCAACAATGACGTGCAATAAGTTAAAACTTGAGTTCGTTTTCTGGCCTTCAATCTTATAGAGGCCCACCAAGCTGAACAGACGCTTCCAGAAGACAATAACAACAGCTAATATCGAACCCAGTTGGATAACAATCTTAAATGTGAATGCCGATCGATCTCCAAGAAAATTTGTTATTTTCAGCCACATGTCATCGACAATGATCAAGTGACCTGTCGAAGAAACAGGTGCAAACTCTGTCATTCCTTCAACAAATCCAAGTATTAACGCTTTAACCAAATCAATTAGTTCCATAAGTTAATTACACTCTCTTTCTACGGAAGCGAATGTACCAGATACATACCGCTATACCGCTAATGGCTAGTAGTGCATACGCGATGTTCGAATAGATATCCATAAAGTGGACAATCGATTCCCAGTTGTCACCGACTGCTGCACCAATTGTAACAAGTGCTGCGTTCCAGATCAGACTGCCGATTGTTGTAAGCACAAGGAATAGCGGGAAATTCATACTCGACATGCCTGCCGGAATCGAAATAAGGCTCCGGATTAAGGGAACAAGGCGGCAGAGTAGTACTGTCCACGGACCGTATTTGTCGAACCATGCATCAGCTTTGCGGATGTCTTTTCGTGTAAGACGCAAAACGCTGCCCCACCGATCGACAATTTTCTCGAGGCGCTCCACATCTAGAAATAACCCGAGGCTATATAAAATCATCGCCCCGATAACCGACCCCACCGTTGCTGCAATAATGACACCCACCCGGGTCATATCCGAATAGGTCGTCATGAATCCGCCAAATGTCAATATGACTTCAGACGGGATAGGCGGAAAGACGTTCTCAATCATGATTAATAAAAACACACCAAAGTAACCAAACTGACCCATAAATTCAGTAATCCAATTTTCCACCTTACGCCTCCACCAACTATTACTTTACTAAATACAGAACCTCTATGCAAACAGAGTCCGGCAGCATAAAGACGATTCAGTATATGCTAAGGTTTCGTGTTCTTACTATAATTCTACGCCGAAGGCATCCGAAATATGATTTCAGTTCGATTTTTCAAATCAAATAATTATGGCTAAAGTTTGTGAAACCGTCTATTTCTTCCCGTTTTTTAAGAACCTAGATTGATATGTCCGTCTTTTGTAGGGAATCACTGTCGATATCTTGTAAACACCTATTTCTGTCTTGATGAACTCCTAACAATTTTTGATTGTGGATATCCTTACATTTTATTAAGTTATCCTCATATGAAGTGGATAACTTAATAAAATTGTTGATAATTTCAGAAAATTTTATATTTTATCCACAAGACTACCCGATTACTTCTTTATTAATTAGTTATCAACAAGCTTCATCAGAGGAAACCTCATAACTTCCTAGACGAAAAGAAAGCCATCTGATAGAAGCCAGATGGCTTTTCTATTTATACTTTTAGCGTAAAGTCTTTCAAACTTTCACGTAAAGAAGCTTTTAGGAACTTGCCGACTGAAGTTTTCGGAATTTCATCCAAGAAGACAACATCATCTGGCACCCACAATTTAGCGAACTGGCCTCCTAAATAGGTTAGCAATCGCTGTTTCATCTCTTCATCAGCAACCTTCCCTTCTTTTAAGACAACACATGCAAGTGGGCGCTCAAGCCATTTCTCATGCGGAATTGCGACAACCGCTGCTTCAAAAACATCTTCATGTGTCATCAAGGCGTTTTCCAAGTCAACAGACGAAATCCATTCGCCCCCGCTTTTGATCAAATCTTTTGTACGATCCATTAATTTAAGGTAGCCAAATTCCGTCATGACTGCGATATCACCTGTAAGGAGCCACCCATCACGGAATGCTTCTTCAGTTCTTTCATCTTTATAATATTCACTTGCAATCCAAGGGCCCCGAATCGCCAATTCCCCCATCGTCTTGCCATCCCAAGGTGCATCGCCATTTTCATTGATGATACGGATTTCAAGGCCTGGCATCGGCAATCCTTGAAGCGCTCGGATATCGATTTTCTCATCCATCGTTAAATCTGCCATGCCAGAAGTGTAGACAGACATGCTGACAAGTGGTGTTGTTTCAGTCATGCCATAGCCGACGATGAACGGCACACCAAGTTTTTCTTCGAATGCCCGGATCAATCCTTTTGGCGATGCAGAACCGCCGCTTACGATTCCCCGTAGCGAAGACAAATCTCTCGGTTTCTCTTCCTGTTCCTTCAGCACTGCGAGCCAAATTGTCGGGACACCAGCAGTTACAGTCACCTTCTCCTGCTCAATCAGATCCAATAGCAATTTTGGGTTTAAGCCTGGTCCTGGCAAAACTTGTGTTGTTCCGAAAAAGACTGCAGCGAACGGCATTCCCCAAGCATTGACGTGGAACATTGGTACAACTGGCAGTATGACATCCTTCTCTGATAAACCCATCGCATCGGCTAGTCCTAGTGCATAACTGTGCAACACAAGTCCGCGATGCGTATAGATGACCCCTTTCGGATTACCTGTCGTAGCGGATGTGTAGCACATCCCTGCTGGTGTGTTTTCATCAAGATCTTCAGGAAAAGCATAGTCTTCCGATGCAGTTGCAAGAAGCGCTTCATATGAATGCACATTTTCAAGAGATGTCTCCGGGATTTCCGTGCTGTCTCCCATGATGATATAATGTTTCACCGTCTTCAAATAGGGTGCAAGTTTTTCAAGGTGTGGGAATAAATTATCGTCGACCAGCAGAATTTCATCTTCTGCGTGATTGATGACATACGCAATATGTTCCGGAGACAATCGAATATTGATCATGTGAAGGATAGCGCCTGTTCCAGGCACGCCAAAATACGCTTCTAAATGACGATGGTGATTCCAAGCGAATGAACCGACTTTTGTTCCATGCTGCATGCCGAGTTTCGTCAATGCATCTGCAAGTTTTCGCGTTCGTTTCGCAAATTCGCTATACGGAATACGATGAATGGAATTTTCCCCGGTTCGCGAAATAATTAACTTGTCCGGGAAATATTGCTCCGCTCGTTTTATGAAAGATGATAATAAAAGTGGTGTTTGCATCATACCAATCAATCCCCTTTTCATTTAGAATGGATTTTTTTTCTTAATCGGTGCGGCATGGACTAGCAATTATTCATCACATACGGTCCCGACTAATAATATGAGACGATGAGTACATTTATTCCACTGAGTTTCTTAACCTATTACAACCCCATGTTCTTTGCAATAATGACTTTCATGATTTCATTCGTCCCCGCATATATCGACGCAACAGGGATGTCTCGATAACGTCTTGCAATTTTATATTCTTCCATATAACCGTATCCACCGTGCAGTTGCATGCACTCCGAGGAGATTTCCCGTGCCGTATCGGTCAGCCAATATTTTGCCATAGATACTTTTGTGACGATATCTTTTCCAGCTATATGGTCTTCGATAAGCGATTCGACAAATGCCTTGCCAATTTCCACTTTAGTTGCAATTTCTGCAAGTTTAAACTGTGTATTTTGAAATGAAGCAATCGGTTTTCCGAATGCTTTTCGCGATTTTACATACTCGAGCGTCATTTCCAGCATATCTTCTGATGCCGTTTGTGCAGCAATCGCAACAACAAGCCGTTCCTGTTGAAGTTTTTCCATTAAGTAGCTGAATCCTTTTCCTTCCTCACCTATCAAGTTCGATGCTGGCACACGGCACTCCTCAAAAAATAGCTCCGCCGTGTCTTGCGAATGCAGACCAACTTTATCGAGCTTACGGCCTTTCGTGAAACCAGGCGTTCCTTCTTCTATTACAAGCAGGCTGACACCGCGATGTTTCGGCTCAGCATGCGGATCGGTTTTTACTGCAACGAGCACAAGATTCCCATTAATGCCGTTTGTGATAAATGTCTTTTGACCATTGACGACATAGTAATCACCGTCTTTAATGGCAGTCGTTTGGATATTGGCGAGATCTGATCCTGTTCCCGGCTCCGTCATTGCGATAGCTGTAATAATGTCAGCGCTCACACAACCCGGTAACCAACGTTCTTTCTGTTCGATTGTGCCGTATGATTCAATATAGGGAACGACGATATCATTGTGTAATCCCACGCCTGTAAGACCTGATCCCACTCGTTCAAGTTCCTCTCCGATAATGACGCCGAAGCTGAAGTCCAGACCAAGTCCGCCGTATTCATCTTCAACTTGCGGACAGAGAAATCCCATTTCACCAAGCTTCTTCCAAAATGTTACCGGGATGAGCCGGTCTTTTTCCCAGGTATCGTAATACGGGATTGCCTCTTTCTGAAGAAACTTTCGGAGTGAATCTCTGAACATGACGTGCTCATCCGTTTCGAATCTGTACTTTGCCAATGGTAAAGCCTCCTTTGATAGCATGTATATAGTTATGTCTTGTACGTTACATATGCCATTTTTCTTACTTGGCTTGCATCCGAATCGCCCCATCCAACCGGATTACTTCACCATTGAGCAATGTGTTTATGAAAATACTTTCAACTAGCATTGCATATTCTTTTGGTCGTCCAAGTCGTTTTGGGAACGGGACCATTGCAGCAAGTGAATTACGCGCGGATTCCGGTAGCCCATCAAATAATGGTGTTTCTACAAGACCTGGCGCGATAGTCATCACACGAATACCGAATGCCGCAAGTTCACGGGCAATCGGTAACGTCATTCCCACTACACCACCCTTTGATGCACTGTAGGCAACCTGTCCAATTTGTCCTTCAAAAGCAGCAACTGATGCGGTATTCACAATTACCCCGCGCTCACCTTCTTCGTTTGGTTCATTCCCTTGCATAGCGGCCGCCGCCAAACGAATTACATTGAATGTACCTATCAAGTTGACTTGGATTACTTGTTCAAATTGGTCTAGCGCTAGCGGACCGCTTCGCGACAATACTTTCCCTTGCGTCGCAATGCCCGCGCAATTGACAACGGCAGTTATTTCCCCGAATGCCTCTTTGACGGAAGCTACATTCACTTCCACTTCTTCCTCATTCGCAACATTCGTTTTTAGAAATAGAACACTTTCTTCCCCAAGTTCGTTCGCAAGTGCACATCCACGCACTTCATCCCTATCGAAAATAGCTGCTTTCCCTCCGGCGCCTACTATCCTTCTTACAGTGGCCTCTCCAAGACCCGACGCTCCACCTGTTACAATTGCAGCAATTTTGTTCATTTCCATCCCTAAATCCCCCTCAAAGGCGTTCGATAATTGTTGCGTTCGCCATACCCATCCCTTCGCAAATTGCGAGTAACCCGTACCGTCCATTGGTTCGTTTTAATTCGTGCATCATGGATACCAGCAATTTTGTTCCCGTCGCACCAAGCGGATGGCCAAGGGCAATGGCCCCGCCGTTCGGGTTCAATTTAATGGGATCTGCACCGATTTCTTTCAGCCATGCAAGTGGAACAGGTGCAAACGCTTCATTCACCTCATACGTGTCTATATCTTCTATTGAAAGATTCGCTGTCTCGAGTACTGTTCGCGTTGCTTCAATCGGTCCAGTCAGCATTAATGTCGGATCGGAACCGATCACTGCTCGCGCAACAATGCGTGCAAGTGGTTTAAGGCCTAGCTTGTCCGCTTTTTCACGTGACATCAGGAGGACCGCAGACGCGCCATCACTCATTTGACTTGCGTTCCCCGCTGTAATCACACCATTTTCATCAAATACTGTCCGTAATCCAGCCAGCACTTCTGTTGTCGTTCCTGGACGAGGGCCTTCATCTATAGAGAAAATTTCGGTTGTGCCATCTTCATTTGTAATTTCAACGGGTATAATTTCGTCTTCAAACTTTCCTTCATTAATTGCACGAATTGCTTTTTGATGGCTATCAAATGAAAATTGATCAAGTTCCTCCCGTGACAGCTCCCATTTGTTTGCAATCCGCTCCGCTGATAGTCCCTGATTAATGATTTCATGTTTTTCCATAAGCTTTGGACTGGGTTTCACATCTCCCATATTGGACATCATTGGTGCACGTGTCATACTTTCAACGCCGCCTGCGATGACGATATCCATATCTCCCGAGAGAATTGCCTGCGACGCGAAATGAACAGCTTGCTGACTCGATCCGCATTGCCGATCAATTGTCACTCCGGGCACATGTACAGGGAAGCCTGCGATTAACGCAGCTGTACGGGCGATGTTTCCACCCTGTTCTCCTGCTTGTGTCACACACCCCAAAATGACATCTTCAACATCGCCCTTCGAAATACCAGCCCGCTTGACAAGCTCCTCAAACACCACTGCTGCAAGTTCATCAGGTCTGTAATTTGCAAAACCTCCTTTTCTTCGCCCGATTGCAGTTCGTACCCCTTCAACAATGACAACATCTTTCATACCTACACCTCATTCTCTGAATTAAAAGAATCTTCATTGAATACTAGAATAACTTACAAATCTATTGAAGTCTAGTATGTCCTAGAAGGATTCAGCCTTAAGGCGTAGTTACAAATCCGCACAGCGCCCGTTTGGACAAGCGGAAAATCATTATAAGATTAAGCTACAATCGAAAGGAGGAACACAAATGAAAAAACTTGGTCTGGCAGCACTTGGTATTACAGCGGCAATCGTTGTCCTTGCAAATCTTGGATCACTTCTTGCACTTGCATTTTCTGCAGTGGTTGCATATGCGGGGTTCCATTATTTCAGAAAGAGCACTTCCACAATCTCGAAATTGTTCTGGGGAGGCGTACTTGTCATTGGCTTGTTAACAGCAATTGCAAATGTGCCTGCGTTCATCGGGATTATTGCTATAGTCGGTGTCTTCTATGTTTGGCGTAAATGGCATGGCTCAGAAAACAGTAACATCATCACTAACACCTCTGATGATCCATTTGTAAACTTCGAACGTCAGTGGAATGAAATCACAAAATAATGAGGAGGAACTAACTATGAACTCACTTTGGAATCGATTTAAATACTCAATACAGGCAGATCTTCACACGGTATTAGACAAGAAAGAAAGCAAAAATCCAATCGCAATGTTGAATCAATACATTCGCGAGGCAGAAAAACAAACGGACTCAATCGGGAAATTGCTTGAACGTCAAAGCAAACTAAAAACAGAACTGCAGAAAGAGCTATTAGAAGCAGAAAACATGGCGGATAAACGCCGCAGCCAGCTTAAACTTGCAAAAACTGCCGGCGAAGAAGACTTAGTCGCTTTTGCAGAAGAGGAGATTGCTACGTATGACACACGTGCGGCAGAGCTATCAGAAAGTGTGACGGAAACAGCTTATGAACTTCTTTCCCTAGAGCGTAAATTCGAGGAAATGAAACATAAAGTGAAAGATATGAAAGTGCGTCAATTGCAATTAATGGGAAAAGAGAACGTGACACGTGCCCATCACCGGATGGACCAAGTCATCTCTCCTGAAAATGCAGACAGCAAGATGGCATCAGTTGGTGACATGAAAAAGTATATCGAAAACCTTGGCGGGAAAATTGAACGTGAGTACGAAACTTCCTCTATGGACCGTCGTTTGGAATCATTAGGAAAAGCGGAGGGTGCCGATCATCTAGCACCTGAAGTCTGGACATTAGAGAAAGAATCCGCAAAAGCGGAAGAAATTGTGTAAAATAGATTGTAGGTAGGGAGGCATCTGCCTTCCTTTCCTTATTTCCAGAGATTCTGACCTCAAGAAGGGAGAATAAAAAATGAAACGACTCGATACGAGCAAAATCACATTTTGGGGATTCACATTTTTACTGCTCATTTTTGTCGAAGCAGCTTTTTTTCATAATGGCAACATCGTGTTCGTCCTTCTTGGTGCCGGACTGATTTATTACGGGTTACGAAAACGGTCGAAACTACTATTTTTACCTGGCTTGTTTTTCATTGCAATGGCGCTTTTTACATTGTGGAGTTTACGGGTTCTCATTTTCACCGTCATCTTGTACGTCCTTGTAAAGTTATGGAAAGGCGTCCCGTCGGAGGAAATTATGCGTCCTCTCAAAGACCTTCAGCGTGAAACACCGAACGGGATATGGAAAAACAAATTATTTTCCGTTCAATCATCCCCCTTTTCATCGTACGAGTGGGAGGACATTCATATCCAAGGGATCTTTGGTGATATTCACATCGACGTTACCGATACGGTGTTACCGAAAGGAACTTCTTTAATTTCCGTTAGGCAAGGTATAGGGAAAATTAAGATTGACTTGCCTTACGAGATTCCCGTACGCGTTCATTACACGACACTAATCGGCGATGCTAAACTTTTCGATACCTACAGAAAACGGCTCATCAATGAATCGCTCCATATGAAGGATAGTTATGAAGGGAAATCAGCTGAGTCTCCTGAGCTAATCATTACTCTTTCCACTTGGGGCGGAGATGTCGAGGTGACGAGAAAATGAAGGCTGTTATCGGACGAGGGCTTGTTTTATCATTTTTATTTATCGCAATTGCAGCAGCATATATCTATTTTCTTCTTGGCTTGCCATTAGAGGAAAGCTGGTTTGCATTTTATGAATTGCAATTTGCAGATGTTCCACTCGGTTGGTGGATTTTGAATACAGCTCTCCTGCTTGCCTGGGGAATTGCCATTTGGACGAGTTTTCTTGGAAGTTCAAAAGAAAAAGCAATCGAGCAAAGGTTAACGGGGTTAATCGACACTGAACAAGATGCCTCTTCAACCGAAAAATTTTCCCCCCGTATGGACCGGGCAATCGGGACAGTGTCAACTGTCATTCATACACAACGGAAAAGTTTGCAGCGAATTATCGATGAGCGTGCGGAAGCCCAAGACAAACTAATTCAAGAGCGCATTGTACAGGAACGACAGCGACTCGCTCGCGAACTGCATGATTCCGTCTCCCAGCAACTGTTCGCCGCTTCGATGCTATTATCCGCCATTACGGAAAGTAATGAAGATACAGTAACACAAAAACCGGTGCTCCAAGTTGAACGGATCGTTCAGCAGGCACAACTTGAAATGCGGGCATTGCTCCTTCATTTACGGCCGGCGGCTTTGAATAACAAATCGCTCGCCGAAGGTCTTGAAGAACTATTAGTTGAATTGAGAGAGAAAGTACTATTCAATATTCGTTTTCGCTTGGAAGAAGTAACTTTATCGAAAGGTGCAGAAGATCACTTATTCCGTATTGCACAGGAAACGTTATCCAACACACTACGGCATGCACAAGCTACAGAAGTAGATGTGTTGTTCGTGGAACGGGACGGTCTTGCCATTTTCCGCGTGCAAGATAACGGTATAGGATTTAAGGATAATGATGGAAAAGGCGGCTCGTACGGACTGCAAAATGTAAAAGAACGTGCAATTGAAATCGGGGGCACATGCAAAATTGTTTCCGTTCCCTCACAAGGGACAATTGTGGAAGTAAAATTGCCTGCCAGAAAAGGAGATGAACTGAATGATCAAAATCCTGTTAGTGGATGACCATGAGATGGTACGAATCGGTGTATCTGCGTACTTACAGATTCAGCCTGACATGGAAGTCATAGGCGAAGCGATAAACGGACGTGAAGCCGTGGGCAAAGCACTCGAATTGCGTCCGGATATTATTTTGATGGATATGGTCATGCCGGAAATGAATGGCGCTGAAGCCACTGCCGCTATTATAAAGGAGTGGCCGGAAGCAAAGATTGTTATCGTGACAAGTTTTTTGGATGATGACAAAGTATATCCAGCACTTGAAGCAGGCGCCATTAGTTACATATTGAAAACGTCGAATGCGAAGCGAATTGCAGAAGCGATCCGTGAAACGCTGAAAGGACAAACGGTATTAGAACCGGAAGTGACGACGAAAATGATGCAAAAAATGCGTGCTGGTAATGAGCGACAGCCCCATGAAGAGTTGACCGAACGCGAACTCGAAATTTTACTACATCTTGCGAAAGGAAAAACGAATCAAGAAATAGCGGATGATTTATTTATTGCATTGAAAACAGTGAAGACGCATGTTAGCAATCTATTATCTAAACTGGAAGTACAAGATCGGACACAAGCTGTCATTTATGCGTTTAAGCATGAGTTGGTCGATTGAAATAAACAAAAGCGAAATCGCCATTTCAGATGCAACAGACATAAGACGGGCTAAAGAAAGGCGAGCTTTGCCTGGGCAGGATGTAGTTCAATCCCTCTCGGCTGCGTGCCCCCACATCCTGTAAGCCTCTAGTTGCTGAGGACTAGACGTAAAATCTCTATAATATATGGAAAAGCAGCGACCAAACATTAGATTAAATCTGATGTTTGGTCGCTGCTTTTTTAATACAGGAAATTATAAAATTATCGGCCGCTAATAACCTGTGAAAGGCGCTTATCACCGTCATGATGCCTATCGCTCCTGAACAGATGCTTGCGCACTATTATTTTAGGCTTACTCTCCTGCCAAGCGGTTCAAAGCGTTAATCATGCCTGCATGGACACCTTCATGCCACACCGCGAATTGAACGATTGCCTCAACTGTCACCATTGTATGCAAAGGCCCAATTGACATCGGTTCCTGTAACGTATTTGTCAGTTTCCCTTCCAGCGCTTTAACAATACGCCCCGGTTGTTCTTCCAAAGCCGCAAGGAGCTCCTCTGTTGAGGGAACATTATCTTCCCAGATATCAGGGCTTGACCCTGACACAAACAGTTCTATCCATTCAGGGTTGACCAGTTCATAGCCCTCCACCGCTTTTTGAATAAGTGTTTCCATCGTTATATAAATATGGCCCGCATTCCAACGAATTGTGTTATTGAACCCTGTTGGTTGTGCGTCCCAAGCTTCTGTTTTTGACTTTACAAGGCGTCCAAGTGTATAAATACGTGTAAATTTCAACTGATTTAATGTTTCTATGATTACCATTCCCTTCTATCCTTATACTCTACCTTAAAATCAAAGCGGCCGCTCCTCAAAGGGACGACCGCTGCTTAATTATGGTTTAAAAGGATCTTCATTCGGTTTCTCTTTATTCCATTTGTCATGTGTATGTTGATCGAAGTTGCCATTTTCTTTAGTATTCTCACCAAAAGGAAAGCGCTCACCTGACTTCGGCTTGTTGTATCCTGTGTCAGGGTTGTCTACCTTATTTGTTCCAAAAGCTGAAGGTTTGTTCTCACCCGTCTTGTCTTGTTCGTTTTCTCTAAAGATATGTGATGTATTTGAATCGGATGGATCCGCAAGCGGCAGCTCATCGGAATTGGGCATCCCTTTTACGTTTGGTTCAAGATCTTCTTTGTTTGGATATTTACCGTCTGACTTAGTCATCTTTATAAAACCTCCTTCTTCGAATGGCAATTCGGAGAACGGCGATTCCACTTCGGTATCGGTGCAATTAATGCCTGATGGACACCACCGTTTTTCCGAAAAATGTATTGATTCTAATACTTTAGTTTAATGATACAACATCTTTAATCCAATCTGCAAGCAGGACGTCGTCAAGTGATGCAGGATGGCAACTCCATTTTTTTATTTGTCTACTCTTTTTTCTGTATTCCATTACTATTCCTCTAAATGATTACCTATAAACTTTTCCTGATTGGATTAAGAGGCGTTTGCCCTTACAGTCCTGTAATTCCCACATAAGCTAGATTAGAGCTTTGACGAAAGGAGTGTTAAAAATGGGTCAATCTGGTGGATACGAAGGTGGATTCGCAGGGAATTCATTCGCACTGATTGTTGTTCTTTTCATCCTGTTAATTATTATTGGTGCTAGCTTCATTTATTAGGAGCCCTTGTCAGGCACCAATAAGCAATCACTAGTATGGAAACATATCTGATTTCAGAGGGCGCTTTTAAAGGCGCCCTCTTTCTTTAATTTTCCTGAATGAAACTTAATACATAGAGCGGTCGTCCAATACTGAATCAGCGATCGGGGGTTCATGCTATGAAAAGAGGACTTAGTTTATCAGTAATTAGCATCGTTTTCCTTCTGTGGATCGAACAATCTTTAGAGGTTGCATACTTATGGAAAACGGTGGCGAAAGCGATGCTTTTCCTATTTATCCCGGTCATTTTATTCCGAAAGTCAGGATTCCCATTCTTACGCATGCGTCTAACCGATCAAAAGAGCATGAAAGTTGCAATCGGTTCCGGAGTTGCAATTATGGGGATTATCCTTGTGGCTTTCATTATTTTACAGCCATTCATAGATATTGATGCGCTAATCGTTGACCTTTCTAAGGCGGGTATAACGACTCTAACTTTTCCGTTCATCGCCTTATACATCCTACTCGGTAATTCGATACTGGAGGAGTTTTTCTTCCGCGGTCTGTTGCCGAATCTTATCGGAAAGTCACAGGTTCAATATGTTTTACCCTCTTTCCTTTTCGCGGTCTACCATATCACGATTTTTCTTCCATGGTTCAGCCTTCCCCTCCTCGTGCTAGCCGTTTCGGGGCTTTGGATCGGCGGAATTATTTTTCAGCTTGCCAATGAAAAAAGTGGAACAATTTTACCCTCTTGGACAATTCACATGTTTGCGGATATTGGAGTCCTGATTGTCGGCATCTATGTCATTTACTTCTATTGAAAGGGTGAACGAGTTGGAAGAAAAGCAACCATTCAAAATACGCTACCTGCTAGTTACTTTCATGGCATTCCTCATTGCGCTCTTATTTTACTATGGACAAACATTTGAGGAGGCTCTTTATTCTGAAGGGTTCCCCATCCCCGACCAGGCAAAAATTCAGAAAGTCTCAAGTGAAAAAAGCTTTGAGAGTTACACTTGGAAACCAGCATCCGAAGAACATGGCTTGCCTATTCGCTACAAGTTAATTATCCGATTGAGCGGATGGAAAAAAGTTGATCAAACGGAAACAATGACGACGTATGAAAAAGAAGGTAGGAAGGTTGATATCATTTCACGGAAAAACTATCTTGGAGTATACGGTCAAAAAGAATAAAGCTGTACGCATTCCCCCTTCTATAAGGGCATTGCGTACAGCTTTTTGTATTATATATTTATTAAACGCCCGCCACGACAACCGTTACTTTGAATAAATCCCCATCGACTTCGATCTTCATATTCCCATTATGCAAATCGACGATGGATTGTGCAATCGCAAGACCAAGTCCAGAACCATCCGTATGCCGTGATGTATCTGCTCGCTTAAAACGTTCAAACAGTTCATCTGTGTTTTCACCTAGCTCATACTTCGTCACATTTTTCACGACGAATTCAGCATTATCGCCCACTTTTCGTAGCGTAATATAAACACGGGTGCCGGGCATTGTGTATTTGATAGCATTGACAATTAAATTATCCAGTACACGCCACCATCTTTTTCCGTCCACATAAGCAACGAGCGCAGACGCTGGAAAGTTCACCCTGAAGTCAAGTCCTGATTTCGCAATTTCCTCTTCGTGCTCTGCAAGTGCTTGTTGGAGTAATTGCGTCAAATCGGCACGTTGCTTATGCAGCTCCAAATTGCCGCTCGCCATTTTTGACACTTCGAATAGATCCTCGATCAATGTCTTCAATCGCTGAGACTTTTTATCTAAAATATCTACATATTTTGTACGTTCTTCAGCAGTGATATCTTCCTTTTTCAACAGGTCTGTGTACGTAATAATTGAGGTCAATGGTGTTCGAAGGTCGTGGCTGACATTTGTAATCAGTTCCGTTTTTAGCCGTTCGCTCTTCGCCTGTTCAGTCATTGATACATGGACACCTTCACGCAAGCTATTCAAATTCTTCGCGTGTTCGGCAAGAGGTGACTTCCCTTCGACCTTAATTTCCTCATGAAGACGACCGTTCGCCATTTCTTCCGTAGCCAAGATAATTCGGTTCAAATAAGCCGAACGTATCACCAACATATAAAGTGCCGGCAAGCCTAGAAAAAGAACAGCCGGAATGTAGAGAATTAAAGATGGAGGCATCATTAAAACGACTGCGAAACCAATTCCAGCAAGGAAAAAGCCGATGAGTAAAATGAATGTCTGAACGCCAATTGACTTTTTCAAAAACATCTCTTTAAAAGCTCCAAGGAATTTCACTGTGTAACTGTCTGCGATGTCCTGTACAAGTACCCCTTCATGTTCCAATCTTATTATTCCATTAACGATTTGAAACACGGTTACCAACAAGAACAGAACAAGAAATGCAAACTGTATCACGATTGTTATCCATGCCTCCATGCTGTTCACAAAAATGATATAGGAGAACCTGTGTGACATGGCAGTTAATGCAACGTATAGTGCGAAAACAGAAATACCTAATAGCATTACTTTCATATCAATTTTGAGTTGATCATATTTCACGACTAAGTGATTTTGAGTTACCCATTCCTTTTTAAACTGTAGTTTTGTGAACAACACAACTAATGCAAGTGCTCCTACTAACCACAGAACAAACGAAAAATATCTGTCCTGGTTATATCGTTTTACTTCATGACTGAGTAATCCATCTTTCAAAGCAATTTTCGGAACGATAACTTCACCTTCAAATGCCCGCGCAGGATTGCTGATTGATAACATGTCGTCCCAGTCCATTTCAATTTCACTTCTCACATAACCTACGGAACCCCAATTCTCCCGTGCTGGTATTGACTGTGCTTTAAAATATCCATTTCCTTCATTAAAGGTTCTTTTATAAGCGGCAGGAACATTGATATCGCCTGAAGTGAACGTTTCTCCTGTTTTGGTATCTTTAAATTTATATGCAACCGGGAAGCCTTCAAAGCTCTGTTCTTGATTTTCAATCAAATAGCGATTCAGGAAAGCTGCCTTTTCAGCTCTAATTTTTGCTTCTACATGCGCATCACTTTCAAAGTTTTGTTGGATATCATCTATTTTATCGTCTCTTTCCTTGATTAATGCGGATTTCAGCTTTTCACTTTTAGCCGCTTCTGCATCTGCAATCCGATCCACGTATTGGTCTTGGATATTGGCGATTTGTTCTGACAAGGATCCGTACTGATTACGGTGTTCCTCAATTTCCGATTTCGCTACCAGAATCTTTTTTTCTGCTTCTTCTAAATTAACCGGATTTAAAACGGTTGGACCGATGTTTTCATAAAAATTATTCATACTGGATTTAAAGTCTTCCGTTTCGACGAAACTTTTTCCGATATATTGAGGACCCTTCTGAACAATAGAAATAAGTGCCATTAAAAATACCGCTGCAAGTACAGTCCACAATATAAGGGGCGATCGATTACTATTCATAGTTAAACGCCTCCTTTAATAAGTCGAGTCAATTGGGCAATTGCCCTACCCGAATTTTCCATGCCATTGCTAACCAGTTCAATGATGTGGGCGAAACAGTAACCAATACTTAACGCCGCTATGACAATCCCAATGATTGACCAAACAACAGCCCAGTCATTTTTCGATTTTGTAACCAACGCCCCACACCACCTTTACATATCTTGGATTTTTCGAATCTGCTTCGATTTTCTCACGGATTTTACGTATATGTACCGCTACTATATTTTCAGCATTATACGCGGCTTCATTCCAGACACGCTCGTAAATTTCATTGATGGAAAAAACGCGCCCCGCATTTTTCATCAGTAATTCTGTAATTTTATATTCAATCGGCGTCAACTTTACCACATCTCCGTCGACGGTTATTTCTTTTGCTTCTTCATCAAGAACCAACCCATCTATTTCTACCTTTTTCTGTCCGTCATACGTACCGAATTGGATATAACGGCGAAGTTGCGACTTTACGCGTGCCATTAATTCCATCGGGTGGAACGGCTTCGTCACATAATCATCCGCGCCAACGGACAACCCATGAATTTTATCGGAATCCTCGGCCTTAGCGCTTAACATGATAATCGGGATATTACGAGCTTCCCGAATTTTGAACGTCGCTGTAATACCATCCATATTCGGCATCATAATGTCGAGTATGAGAAGATGAACGTCATTCGACTCCAACAGCTCTAGCGCCTCTTTACCGTCCGCTGCCTTTAGCACATCATATCCTTCATTTTTCAAATAAATTTCTATCCCATCACGGATATCCTGATCGTCATCCGCTACAAGTACTGTGAATTTCGCCATCTTCCGCACCTCGCTTTACTCTATGATACCAATTGTAACCGCCAAATCTTAACATTTACCAACTGTAAATATGAAGAAACTCTTAAGATGAATTGTATTTGTATTTCAAACAAACACGTTTAATTGTACTTTTGTGTTTGTTTTTGAATTGACTGGGTGACTGTCACCCAGTCAATTCAGTCAATTGGTGCATATTCGACAGTAGACAAACATATCAATAGCATGCAAGGACAAACTACTATTGGGGGTAATGTTGATGTCAAATCGTGCCGTTGTATACAAAGAACCAGGAAAAGTTTCAATTGAAAATATTGGTTTTCCAGATTTAGTGTTACGGGATGGCCCCGGGGTGAATCCACTAAATGTCGGACGTAAGTGTGAACACGGAGTCATTCTAAAAGTGGTTGCTACAAATATTTGCGGAAGTGATCAGCATATGGTGCGCGGGAGAACAACTGCACCAAGTGGTCTAGCATTAGGACATGAAATTACCGGACAAGTCATTGAAGCAGGTCGGGATGTAGAATTTATGAAAGTAGGAGATCTTGTCTCCGTACCTTTTAATATTGCTTGTGGTCGCTGTAGAAATTGTAAATCACAAGATACTCATATTTGTGAAAACGTTAATCCAGACCGTCCTGGATCAGCTTACGGTTATGTTGATATGGGTGGTTGGGTCGGTGGACAATCAGAGTATGTAATGGTTCCTTATGCAGACTTTCAACTATTGAAGTTTCCAGATAAAGCACAAGCGATGGAAAAAATTCTTGATTTAGCCATGTTATCAGATATTTTTCCTACAGGATTTCATGGGGCATACAGTGCCGGAGTTACAATTGGATCGACTGTATATATAGCGGGGGCTGGCCCTGTGGGATTAGCAGCCGCTCATTCAGCACAACTATTAGGCGCCTCTTGTGTCATTGTTGGAGATATGATTGAAGAACGATTGGCGCAAGCAAGAAGTTTCGGATGCGAAACAATCAACCTTAGTCAGCATGATGATATAGGCGAACAAATTGCACAAATTCTCGGAACTCCCGAAGTTGATTGTGCTGTTGACTGCGTCGGGTTCGAAGCGCATGGTAACGGACCTAATCGCGGAGAAGCACCTGCAGCTGTTCTTAACTCAATTATGGAAGTGACACGTGCTGGAGGCAAATTAGGAATTCCAGGTTTGTACGTAACTGGAGATCCAGGAGCGGCTGATGAAGATGCCAAATTCGGGACGTTGAAAATCCGAATGGGATTAGGCTGGGCAAAAGCACATCATTTCGTTACGGGACAAACTCCTGTCATGAAGTACCATGAGTTTTTAATGAAATCAATACTGAGCGGTAAAGCCCAAATTGCCAAGGCAGTAAATGCTACGCTTATTTCATTAGAAGAGGCGCCTAATGGATACCAAGTTTTTGATAAAGGTGCAGCGAAAAAGTTCGTTATCGATCCACATGGACTGATAAAAAGATAACCAGTTTAACATAGATGATAACTATCCACGGCAAAAGCTTTGACAGTCTTGTAAGCGAGCTGTGGATTTTTTCTATCCCGTATCGACAATCAGGGGGGAATTTTCTATGTCGGCATTTTTAGGTGAATTAATTGGAACAATGATCTTAGTCACTTTAGGTTGCGGTGTTGTTGGCGGTGTTGTGCTTAATAAAACCAAATCAAAGGATTCTGGTTGGATTGTGATTACGATGGGCTTTGGACTAGCCGTAGCAGTAGCTATTTATGCAGTGGGCGGGATAAGTGGTGCCCATATTAATCCGGCAGTTACAGTAGGATTAGCCGTGATTGGCGCCTTTCCTTGGGCAGATGTTCCGGCGTATATTTTAGCTCAACTCATTGGTGCTTTTATCGGAGCAGTCATTGTTTACGTTAACTATTTACCACACTGGGAAGAAACAAGCGATAAAGACCAAAAGTTAGTTATTTTTTCAACCATTCCAGCCATAAGAAAGCCGCTTTCCAATTTAGTAAGTGAAATGATCGGTACATTCGTACTTGTCCTTGGAATACTTGCGATTGGTGCAAATGAATTTACAGAAGGTCTTAATCCACTCATCGTCGGATTCCTTGTCCTCTCCATTGGATTGTCACTAGGAGGAACAACCGGCTTTGCGATTAATCCCGCGCGTGACTTAGGTCCAAGAATTGCACACTTTTTCTTACCGATCCCTGGAAAAGGGTCATCTGATTGGCGTTATGCTTGGGTTCCAATTGTTGGTCCATTACTTGGTGGGGTATTTGGAGCTCTTTTTTATCAACAAGTGTTCAGCGGGATAAATTCTGTGGAATTTTGGATTATAGGTGTAATTTGTATTATTACAATTCTAAGTGCATATTTCATGAACAAGATGGGGAAAACTCAACAAATATGAATGCAGTCCATTAACCATTAGATAACCCAAATAAACGTGAATAAACACCCCCTGCAACAAATTTGGTTAGTGTCTAAACCGACTAAACAGGAGGGTGTTTTCTAATGGAGGTAACAACATGCATACGATGGATTATGGGGCTTCTATTCACTCGTTTTATCCGTTCTTAAACTGATTGTCACTATTTTCACGTTCTAAAGACTCTGCAAAGTCATACTACTTCAGTCATATTGGAGGGCTAAGATGTTTAAAAACCCATTTGGCCAAATTAGGGCTGGCTGGCTCATATTACTAGCTTTTGTTGCGATGCTAATTGTTCAACAGTTATTCTCACTTCCCGGAATACTTCTATTAATTTCAACTGAAGCACCTTTTAATGGAGAGTCTGGTTATCTCGATATACAAACTGCTTTGGATACACATCCCTGGATTTCCCTTTTAGTCCAAGGCGGTGGTACAGCCGGAGGAATAGTAATCACTCTTTTATTATGGCGTTTTTTAAATAAGGGTTCGTTGAAAGAGCTTGGCTTTAGAGGCTCGATGAAAGACTTATGGTTTGGACTTTTTCTTGGCGCCTTATCGATTATCGTGATTTTTATTATATTAATGGCGACTGCCAATATTTCGCTCATTAATTCATTTTCAAATCCTCATTTTTCAATGTTTACGGTTACTTTTCTACTTATGTTTATTCTCGTTGGCATCTTTGAGGAAATGTTTTTTAGAGGTTATGTTATGTCCACCATGGCAAACAGAGGGAATAATAAGTGGGTTATCTATGTGGCATCCGCCTTGATTTTCAGCATAGCGCATGGTGCAAATCCGAATGTAAGTATTTTAGGATTAGTAAACATTGCTTTGGTCGGAATTTTATTCGCTTATATGTTTAACGCCACGAATAGTCTTTGGCTACCCATTGGTTACCACATTACTTGGAACTACTTCCAGGGGAATGTCTTTGGTTTTGCGGTAAGCGGTACAGCACCGAACGGAATCTATAATGTTGAAATAGCTGAGGGACATGATTGGTTGACAGGCGGTGCATTTGGTCTGGAAGGTGGACTACTAGCAACGCTACTCATCTTGACCGGCTTTATCGCCACAAGGTTTTATGCTAAATGGACAGATTAAAGAAATACGGAAGGCCCCTAAAGCCCCCTATATATCAGTTTTCCTCAGTGTCCAAACAAACACGATTATTCAAACGATCGTGTTTGTTTGGGTACCTGTCACCTGAACAACTTTTTCCTTCCCACTCAACGTCAATACAAGAATACCGCCCAGCAGCATTGCAACACCCATCCACGATGTCCCATTCAGTCGCTCACCTACGACAAGCACACTTAAAATCGCTGCAGTAAGCGGTTCAGCAAGTGACAGCGTGACTGCTGACGATGAAGGAATCCTCTTCAACCCAGCGGAGAACAGAATATAGGCTATACTTGTCGTTGCAATTCCAAGATATAATACGACAGATATTCCGCGCCCCGTCATAAGCCCCTCCGTTTCGAATAAAAATAGAAATGGTAGGAGCATTATTGCACTCATCGAAAAGATAACCGCAACGGCAGGTACAGGATCCACCTTGTCGAGTACGTCTTTATTGACAAGGGTATAAAACGCGAACAATATCCCAGCTCCGAGTGACATTGAAATCCCCACAGGATTGACGACGATTCCGCCTTTATTTAAAAAGAGCAATACACACCCGATAATCGCCAGTATAGTCGCCATGATCCACACCCGGGTCGGGCGTCGTTTCAATAGTAACCATTCAATGATTCCGGAAAAGACAGGAGCACTACCGATCGTAACGACCGTACCAATTGCTACTCCTGTTAATCTGACAGAAGAAAAAAATAAATATTGGAAAATAGCCATCGAAACAGCCGCATAAAGAGTAGACTTCCACGGCCAATTCCGAAAATCAATTTTACGCATAATAAGTAAAATAAACAATAATGAAAAACCGCCTACAGCGAGTCTCGATGCTCCCACTGCCAACGGATGAATTGTTTGTGGCATAAACGTTTGTGCGGTGCCGGTCGTTCCCCAAAGTACCGCCCCCAACAACACAACTAGATATGAAATACGCTGTGACACAGTCATCCCCCTCTTTCTCTATATAGAAGATACCATACAAACTAATTTTTCACATTTTGAAAATAAGCTATCTCTCAGCTCCTAGACAATAAAAAAAGTAAGGCTCATCGTCACAAGATGAGCCTTACTTTTCATTCCATTGCTTTGTATTCTTCAGCGTACAGGTGGCATGCCACCCAATGGTCTTTCTTATGCTCTTGTAATTTTGGTTCTACTTTGCTGCAAATACCCATGGCAAGTGGGCATCTTGTTCTAAATCGACATCCGCTTGGTGGATTAATCGGGCTTGGTATGTCTCCTTTAATCATGATTCTTTCCCGGGTCCGTTCTACTTTAGGGTCAGAGATAGGTATCGCACTTAACAAGGCTCGAGTATAAGGATGCAAAGGGTCCTCATACAATTCGTCACTTGTAGCTATTTCAGCCATGCTTCCTAAATACATCACGCCCACACGGTCACTTATATGTTTAACCATGGACAAATCATGTGCAATAAACAAGTACGTCAGTCCTCGTTCAACCTGTAGCTTTTTCAGCAAGTTTACAACTTGTGCTTGAATGGACACATCCAGTGCTGAAATTGGTTCATCGGCTACAATAAACTCCGGATCTACCGCTAAGGCCCGAGCGATACCGATTCGCTGACGTTGACCGCCACTGAATTCGTGCGGGTACCTGTTACCGTGGTCACCATTCAGTCCAACCGTTTCCAGCAGTTCATTAACGCGGGCTGTACGTTCATTATTGTTCTTTACCAATCCATGAATATCAAGTCCTTCTGCCACAATATCTTTTACCGTCATTCTCGGATTCAAGGAAGCATACGGGTCCTGAAAAATCATTTGCATGCTGCGGTTAAATTTCTTTTTTTCTTTTTTGGATTTTCTGGCGTGAACATCTTCGCCATGAAATTTCACTTCTCCCCCACTTGCCTCGTAAAGACGCATAATGGTACGCCCCGCTGTAGATTTACCACATCCTGATTCTCCAACTAGGCCGAATGTTTCTCCTTTATAGATATCAAATGTAATTCCATCTACTGCTTTTAAAACATTGCTACGGTCCATTTTGAAGTGTTTCTGCAATTGTTTGATTTCAAGTAATTTTTCTCGCTCCTTACCCATGAACATTCACACCTCCGACAACCGCCGATTCTGGCACTTCTACGTTTAGGGCACGCTCATCCAATAACCAACATGCTGTTTTTTGTGTTTCTGATAGTTTCGTATACTCTGGCATGTGATTTTTACATACCTTCATTGCATATGGGCACCTTGTAACAAAAGGACAGCCTTTGGGCGGATCAGCCAAATCTGGCGGGGAACCAGGAATGACTTGCAGTTCTTCTTTCCTGCTATCCAGCTTTGGCATCGAACCCAACAACCCCCACGTATAAGGGTGTTTTGGATTATAAAATATTTCATCGACAGTTCCTGTCTCAACAATCTTTCCGCCATACATGACAGCAACTCGGCTTGCTGTATTGGCTACAACACCCAAGTCATGGGTAATGAGGATGATTGCTGTACCTATTTTTTGCTGTAAATCACGCATTAACTCTAGAATCTGAGCCTGAATCGTTACGTCAAGTGCAGTTGTTGGTTCATCAGCAATCAGTATTTTGGGATTGCAAGCTAAAGCGATTGCTATCATCGCCCGTTGTCGCATGCCACCCGAATATTGATGAGGATATTGATTTATCCGTTTTTCAGGGTTCGGAATACCTACAAGTTTCAGCAGTTCAAGACTCCGTAGATTCGCATCTTTTTTGGTCATCTTTTGGTGTTTGATAAGCCCTTCAGCAATCTGCTTTCCTACAATCATCGTCGGGTTGATTGAGGTCATCGGGTCTTGAAAAATCATACTTATTTCTTTCCCGCGAACGTTCTGCATTTGTTTTTCTGATTTCTGTATTAAATCTTCTCCATTGAAGAGAATTGAGCCACTAACATACTTACCGGGTGGCGTGGGAATTAAGCCCATAATTGAATAGGCAGTAACACTTTTTCCTGATCCCGACTCTCCAACAATGGCCAAAGTCTCCTTTTCGTTCAATTCAAATGAAACCCCGCGCACGGCTTGTACATCTTTTCCGTACGTTTCAAATGATACAGCAAGATCTTTTATCTCCAATATTTTTTTCATTGCGGTAACCCCCTTTATTTGCGCTCTTTGGGATCCAAGGCATCTCTTAATCCATCTCCAATGACATTAAAAGCAAGTATCGTCAAACAAATGAAAAATGCCGGGAAAAAGAGTTGGTACGGATAGTACTGGAACGAAGATAAAGCATCTGATGACATCGTCCCCCAACTAGCACGGGGTGCAGGTACACCCAAACCAAGATAACTTAAAAATGATTCAGTAAATATTGCGGTTGGTATAGTTAATGTTAATGTCACGAGTATTGGGCCAAGTGTATTAGGTATCAAATGCCGAAATAACAACCTGGAATTACTTGCACCAAGAGAACTGGACGCCAATATATATTCCTCGGACTTCAATTGCATAACCTGTCCACGTACAATTCTTGCCATACTAATCCAGCCAGTTATGGTCATCGCAATGATCATGGTCCACAGCCCTTTTGGCATAATGACCATTAATAATATAACGACCAACAAATACGGTACACCATACAAAATATCGGCAATCCGCATAAGGTATTCATCTACTTTTCCACCGAAAAAGCCGGCCACTGCACCCCAAACAACCCCGATTACCAAGTCAATTAGAGATGCCATCAAACCAATAAATAACGAAATTTTCGCACCATACCAAGTTCTTGCGAACACATCTCTGCCTAGGTTATCTGTACCAAACCAGTGGTCAGCTGATGGTGCTTTATTCGCATTCATTAAATCGGTTTTATCGTAGGTTTGACCTGAAATCGGTTCGCCGATAAAGGCCATAACTGCCAGTAATATAATAACGACTATCCCAAATAGGGCCAGTTTGTTTTTTCTGAAACGACGCCAAGCATCCTTCCAGTAAGATGTACTATCCCCCACAATTTTTTCAGATTCCGCATGATCTACTATCAATGCTTCAAAATCAGTATCCTCTAGTTGTACGCGTGTCATTGGAAATTAGCCCCCTTTCCCGTTACTTTTATCCGCGGATCAATCAACCCGTAAACAAGGTCGACAATCAGAATCGAAACAAGTAAAAGGGCACTAAAAAACACAGTAGTTCCCATGATGACGGTGTAATCCCGATTTGTAATGCTGACCACGAACTCATTGCCTAAACCAGGAATGGCGAATATTTTTTCAATGATAAAACTTCCTGTTAATATTCCAGCAACTAGCGGTCCTAAGTACGAGACAACCGGCAATATAGCATTTCGCAGTGCGTGTCTATAAATAACAACGCGCTCTGATAAGCCTTTTGATTTTGCGGTTTTAATATAATCCGCATTCAAAACTTCCAGCATACTGGAACGCATTAACCGAGCAATAAAAGCCAGTGGTGTTGTCGCCAAGGCAATCGCCGGTAATATCGTATGCGCAAACGACTCAAATCTAGCAATTGGTAACGCTTCCAATTGAATCGAAAATATATATTGCAGGACAGTCGCCATGATAAAGCTGGGTACTGATATTCCCAATATCGCTATAACCATGACTGTGTAATCACCCATTTTATTATGTCTTATGGCAGCTATCACACCAAATAACACACCTAAAGCCAATGCAATGAAAATTGCCTCCAGTCCCAAAATGAGAGAATAGGGGAAACTTCGTTTTATAATATCAGTAACTTCCTGACCCTCATATTTAAAGGAAGGTCCAAAGTCTAATTTGGCAGCATTAATTAGATACTTAAAATATTGTTCGTGCATGGGATCGTTCAGTCCATACGCTTCCTTCATTTGCGCTTCAATCGCAGGAGATGTTTTCCTTTCTGATGTAAATGGCCCTCCCGGCGCTAATTGCATTAATGCAAATGTGATTGTTACGATAAAAAATAGTGAAAGAAAAATATAGGCAATTCGTTTAATCAAGTATCTAGCCAAGTGATAACACCTCCATAACCCTTTGGATAAAGTGAAACTTCAATCAAAGGAATCAGTTTCTAGTAATGGCAAGTCTATTTCTTTTCTAAACTAAAAATAGGGGTGAAAATAAATCACCCCTATGAATCTTATGAATATCATTAGATTTTCAACTCAAAAAAACATATTCCTATTTATTCAGCGTCAATATAGCCCCACTTGTACTGAACTAGACCCAGTGGTGATACTTCAACGTTTTTGACATACTCTTTATTTGTCCACACGTTTGTATAGAAGTAGACTGGAGCTAATGGCAACTCTTCCATGAAGATGCCTTCTGCTTTACGCAACATCTCCTCACGGGCAGCAACGTCTGTTTCTACTCTAGATTCTTTCAGTAATGCCTGGTAATCGGCATTCTCCCAATTTGTATAGTTGTTTCCTCCAACTGTTTCGAAGATTTCCAAGAAGTTGATTGCATCGTTAAAATCGGCAATCCAACCCATACGGCCAACCTGGAAGTTGCCTGAACCCATGGAGTCAAGATATACAGCCCATTCTTCATTGTTAAGCTCAACGTTAACGCCTAGGTTCTCTTTCCACATATCTTGTACTGCTTGTGCAATGGAACCATGTGCTTCACTCGTGTTGTAAGAAAGCTTGATCGTAGGCAATTCAGTCAGACCCAATTCTTCCAAGCCCTTAGCCAAGTACTTCTTCGCTTCTTCTGCATCATTATCATTAAAGTAACCGGTTGCATTCTCTTCAAAGATAGAAGGTGGCACCAATGCCATCGCGGGCTGTTGCTCCGCCTGCGTGATATTCGTTACAATACCTTCACGATTGATTGCCATTGCAAATGCTTTACGAATATTTACATTTGTAAACGGTGCTTCCTCTACGTTAAATGCGTAGTAATAAACGCCGGCGAGTGGAGAAATATTCAGTAGTCCCTTTTGCTTATAATCTGGAATAGCTGCCAACGGAATAGAATCTGTCGGTGAACCCAACCAATCCAATTCACCTTGGTCATACATTTGTTTTGCAGTATTCTCATCATCAATCATAAGCATATTAATCGTTTCCAGTTTAACTGTGTCCGCATCCCAATAATCAGGGTTTTTCTTAAGCACAATGATATCCTTATGCTTCCAAGATTCCATTAGGAAAGGACCATTTGTTACATAGTTGTCGGATTGATCCTGAGCCCAACCAGCGTTGCTTTCCGCTACCTTCTGGTTAACAGGGAAGTACGTATAAAACGCAGTTAGTTCAAGGAAATAAGCTGTCGGTTGTTCTAATTCGACGACCAATGTATGATCATCCTCTGCCGTGATAGCTACATCGTCCAGAGAACCACCCTTTTCTTTGGCAGCTTCTGCGCCTTTGATCATATATAATTGGTATGCATAATCTGTCTCGGCATTGGCAGGATCTAGTACCCATTTCCATGCATACTCAAAGTCCTGTGCGGTTACAGGATCACCATTTGACCATTTTGCATCTTGGCGAATTTTGAATGTATACGTCAAGCCGTCTTCAGACATTTCGGCGCTTTCCGCCATCGCTTCTTCTACTTCTCCTTCTTGGTTGACACGCATTAAACCTTCAAATGTTTGGTTCAGCACTGCACCTGAAGTAGTGTCAGTCGCTAAGCCTGGATGTAAAGAAGGCGGTTCTGACTTAATATTTACACTTAGCTTCTGTTCTGGTGCTGGTTTAGCTTCCTCTGTCGCATCAGACTTTCCAGCATCCGTCTCTTCTGTTTTACTAGCATCTTCTTTCTCTTTGCCATCCCCTTCTTCGTCTCCGCTGCAAGCAGCTAGAAACAAACTCATAGCAAAAACCAAAACTAGAAGTAAAGGCCACCTTTTCATACTCATAAATGAAGTTCCCCCTTATTCTTTTTTGTTTTCGGTAAACTGAAAGTTCACAATTCACCTTAGAAGTTATTATACTACCGATTAATGAATATTCCAATACTTTAAAAAACATTCTATTTTCCGACATTTTTCCTCAATATCTTACAAATAAATTGATAGCAGAATACTTTAGGCGTTTCAAAATATCTAGAATAATTTATCACATATACAAAACGGTGGGTGTATGCTATTCTGTTATGCAGGCTTTTTAACACGTGGTTCGTAACCATCCCACGCAAAAAAACTAGGAGGAAATGAATAATGAAAGTAAAAACATTAACAACAAACGGAATTATTGCGGCTTTATATGTCGCCGTCACCTTTTTAATCGCACCATTCGGATTTACCCTTATTCAATTCCGTATTTCAGAGATATTTAACCATCTCGTCGTTTTCAATAAAAAGTATATTTTTGGTATTGTAGTCGGTGTATTTAGTGCTAACTTGCTATTTTCACCAGTAGCGGTTGATATTATTTTCGGAGTACTGCATTCAGTAATCGCCCTCTCAATAACGATCTTTTCTGCAAAGTTCATTAAAGGCATCTTCAAACGAATGCTTTTTAACACTATCGTCTTTACGCTCACAATGGTAATCATCGCATTTCAACTTAGCTTTTTTGCAGACATCCCAGAATTTAATGGACTTCCGTTTCTTATCATCTACCTAACACTTGCAATTGGAGAATTTGTCGTTATGGCTATCGGAATTCCTATCATTCACGCTCTGAATAAACGTCTGAACTTCGAAAAACTTATTTAACATAATCATCCTCTCCATTTCACTGCTCATAATTGAAATAGAGGGGATTTTTCAGGGAGATGTATCGATGTATATCACAATTCAAGAAGCTGCTGAACACCTTGGCATGCCCATCGAACAAGTCCAAAAGTATGTGAGGGAAGGCCGCATCCGCTCCGTTCATGACGGCAAGCAATTCCTTATTAATAAAGATCAGTTCGGACTCTATTTGGAACAGCTTGAACTATTGAAACACCAAATCGACGAATGGCGTAACGAGCCGATTCCGCCCGATCGCGATATTAAAGATGAAGATTGAAAAACAGCTGAAGACACAAATGTCTTCAGCTGTTTTGCGATAACTCTTAGATTGGGTTGCAGTAAAGTTCTGTCCATTCCCTATTTAATATAGAAAGAACTCCACCATTTTCTCAAAAAAATCATCTAACTGTTTTACATCAATCCATAATCAATAAAAGCTCTATGCTAATAACTATACGCGACACAGCGATATGAATGGAAAATACTATAAAGGGGAATACTTTATTCACTGATTGGTTGCTTTCATTTTACTTTACTAGTATAGTTAGAAGCTGTTTCGAAATTAACTGCTCCACGAGGGGGATTCATGAAGAAAATATCAAATGTCTTTTATATCACAATCGGTCTGATTATTTTGACCGTCGGGTATGGCGCGTTAGCACCTGAAAGTTTTGAAGCGGTCACAACAAACGCCAAAAACTTTGTTGCATCGTCTTTCGGCTGGTATTATATGCTACTCATGTCATTTATGTTAGCACTCAGTTTCTTTTTCATTGTTAGTCCGTTTGGCAAAATCCGACTTGGAAAAGATACGGACCGGCCACAGTTTTCGACAGTTACATGGATTGCTATGCTGTTTTCTGCCGGAATGGGTATCGGGCTCGTCTTTTATGGGGCTGCTGAACCGTTATCGCACTTCGCGATCAGTCCTGCTTCGGAAGATCCAAATACGGATGCGGCGTTCAAAGAATCATTACGTCAGTCTTTCTTCCACTGGGGGATCCATATATGGGCCATGTACGGGGTCATTGCATTATCTCTAGCCTTCTTCCAGTTCCGTAAAGGGGAACCGGGATTAATTTCAGCAACATTGAAGCCGATATTCGGTAAAAAAATGGTTGGCCCTTGGGGTACTCTCGTCGATGTACTTGCCGTTTTCGCAACAGCGTTCGGCGTCGCTACATCACTCGGCTTCGGTGCTGTTCAAATTAATGCAGGCCTCAATTACTTATTTGGTATTGAAATCAATATCACTTCGCAATTTATAATTATCGGCGTCGTTACGATCCTGTTTGTTGCATCTGCATGGTCGGGGTTAAGTAAGGGAATCAAATATTTGTCGAATACAAATTTAGTCCTTGCTCTCGCACTGCTTGGATTCATCGTCATTCTCGGTCCAACATTGCTAATTTTCAATATGTTTACTGATTCGTTCGGTGGTTACTTTTCCCATCTCGTCCAAATGAGTTTTGGTACGGCACCATTAGACTCTACCGATCGGAAATGGCTTGATAACTGGACGATTTTTTACTGGGCATGGTGGATTTCATGGGCACCGTTCGTCAGTATGTTCATTGCTCGTGTTTCAAAAGGCCGGACTATTAGGGAGTTCATGATTGGCGTACTTGCGGCACCTACACTCCTTGTCACATTCTGGTTCTCAGCATTCGGCACAACTGCGATTGATATCCAGAAAAAAGGACTGGTCGATTTAACAATACCGAGTACAGAACTGACAATCTTTGAAATGTTTGATGTAATGCCCATGTCGTTCATCATATCAATTTTCGCGATTTTATTGATCGTATCGTTTTTCGTTACCTCAGCTGATTCAGCGACATTTGTTCTTGGCATGCAGTCAACGAACGGTTCGTTGACTCCACCGAATAATGTCAAACTCATTTGGGGCGTCATTCAGTCTACGATTGCTCTAATTTTGCTGTCTGTCAACGGCCTCACCGCCTTGCAAAATACGATTATCATTGCAGCCTTGCCGTTTTCCTTCGTCATGCTGCTCATGGTTGTCGCATTAATCAAAGCGTTGAAAGCTGAATTAAAGCTGATGAAATTAAAATAATAACTTGAAAAAGCGATTCCATAGATGGAATCGCTTTTTTCTAACTATATATGTTGAAATAAAGAACTCCATTGAATCCGCTGCGGCGCTAGGGGATGCCTTCGCTCGGTTTATACATCGGATTAAATACTTCAAATTATATAGTAACAAGAACCTTTTCACTTTTCCTAATCATCTGGAGGAAATCCCCGACCATTGCACTTGCCGTCGGGTACATACCTGCTCCAGGACCGGCAAGTGTGAGTGCACCGAGATAATCGGTCTCGACAATGATTGCATTGTTCACGCCATCGATGCCATACAACGGATGATCGATACCAATAAGTACCGGTCCAACACTTCCGTGCACTGCACCCTTTTCATCAACTGAAATGTCAGCGACGTGCCGGTAACGAAGTTTGCTTTTTGAGGCATCTGCTACATCTTCAATAGTGACCCTATCGATTCCTCCGACCGGAACATCTTGCCAATTCGGCTGACTGCCGAATGCAAGCGCACTTAAAATCATCAGCTTCCGGAATGCATCTTTGCCGCTTATATCGTCCGTCGGATCCGCTTCTGCATAACCGAGCATCTGTGCTTTATGAAGCGCAGCTTTAAACGGTATTCCCTCTTCCCGCATCTTCGTCAAGATGAAATTGGAGGTTCCATTTAAAACCCCTCTTATTCGTCGCACACGATCTACCGGTAACAAGCTTGCCACCGTTCGGATAATCGGTACGCCGCCCGCCGTTGTTGCTTCATATCCGAGTTGAACTCCCCTGAACTCTGCATGTTTCAGTAGTGCCGGACCATGTTTTGCGAACATCGTCTTATTTGCTGTTACAATATGAAACCCTTTTTCGATTGCGTCAGAAAGATAGGTATAAGCGGGCTCTTCTCCAACAATCGCCTCAAAAACAAAATCGATTTCCTGGTTTGACAGTATTTCCTGGATGTCATCCGTTATTTTCGTTCCAGGTGTTGCCAGACGTTTCTTTGCTTTATCGCGAACCAGAATGGAGACGATTTCGATAACACATCCTGTTTCCCGCTTAATCTCTTCTTTTCTTTCATTTAAAATCCTGTAAATCCCTTCACCTACAGTGCCGAAGCCAAGTAGAGCGACTTTGATTGACGGCATACCGCCACCTCCATAGACTGTTTGATGACGAGTCCCCATTTTTCAAATTCCACTAAGAAACTTTCATAACCATTTTTTGTATTGACCAAACAATAAATTGAGTTGGGAATTAGATGGACAAATGTCCGAATCTCTCCCGTCGGATATATGGGGTCGTCTGTAAACGCAAATGCCACCATTTTTGCGCTTATACGGCGGGAAGCTATTTCAATGCCTCCCCGTCCACGACCAATATCATGTGTATTCATGGCTCGAATTAAAGGATAAAAACTCTCCATGTCGCTTCTGCCATTTTCAAACGGATATAGCATGCTGCCAATGTTAGTCGATTGCGGTGTCGTTGCCATCGGAAAAAGAATATCCATATCTTCCGGATATAAAATTCCCCATTCAAGTACACGCATTCCACCGAGCGAACCGCCAATGATCGCCCGCAATCGGTTGACGCCCAGTACCGTCAACGCTTTCCGTTCGGCATGCACCATATCACGGATTGTCACTTCGGGAAACAAGTTTCTATACAGTTCTCCTGTAGTCGGATTAACTGACAAAGGTCCTGTCGATCCGTCGCTTCCGCCAAGAGCATTAAAAGAGATGACAGAAAATTCATTTGTATCGATACTTTTTCCTTGGCCGACAAGACCACTCCACCAGCCCGGGCATTCATCCGTTCCAACTGTCGCGTGACTTCCTGTCAAGGCATGACAAACAAGTACATGGGGTGCATCTAGCCTACCCGTTCTTTCATAAGCAAGCTGTACATTTACCAAGATGATGCCAGATTCCAATACCAGATGCCCGATTTCCACTATTCCCGTCTCCACGATTGTCACGCCCTTTCTTGTCGCCAAAAAATCACACTGTTACTGGTACCGCTAGTTCAATCGCTTGTGCAAGGTCTGCAATGATATCTTCCACTGATTCAAGACCAACCGATAGCCTGATTAATTCTTCAGTCACGCCTGACTTTTCCAAGTCCTCTGGTCCAAGCTGCTGATGCGTCGTTGAAGCAGGATGTATAATCAGTGATTTTGCATCTCCGACGTTCGCAACATGCGACCATATTTTGACGTTATCTATTACGTTTCGACCAGCTTCACGTCCACCTTTTATACCAAATACAATAATGGAACCGAAGCCGTTTTTCAAGTACTTTTTCGCAAGGTCATAAGATGGATGATCTTCATTGCCAGTGTATGTTACCCATTCAACAGACGGGTGTTGTTTCAGAAACTCTGCTACTTTGATGGCATTTTCATTATGTCTCGTCACACGCAGATGCAGTGTCTCAAGTCCTTGAAGGAAGTTGAATGCACTGTCCGGGTCTAAGCAAGGCCCAAAGTCACGCAATAGTTGAACGCGCAGTTTAGTGGCAAAGGCCGCGCCTGCTGTATCAATTCCGTAACGAAGACCATGGTATGACGCATCCGGCTCAGTGAAGCCCGGGAACCTTCCTTGTGTCCAATCGAATGTACCCGCATCAACAGCTACTCCACCAATCGTTGTACCGTGTCCACCAATCCATTTTGTAGCAGAGTGAATGACCACATCTGCACCAAACTCAATCGGATTCGAACCATAAGGCGATGCAAACGTACTATCTATGAGAAGTGGAACACCTTGTTCATGCGCAATGTCCGCAACCGCTTCAATATCCAAGACATGAAGACTTGGGTTACCGATTGTTTCTGCGAATATTGCTTTTGTTTTATCTGTAATTGCTGTGCGGAAGTTTTCAGGATCTGTTGCATCGACGAATTTCACATTGATGCCGTAACGTGGAAGTGTGGCGGCGAATAGATTATACGTACCGCCGTACAAGTTGCTTGCTGCAACAATTTCATCGCCTGCACCTGCAACGTTCAAGATGGAGAATGCGATTGCCGCCATGCCGGATGAGAATGCAACTGCCGCCGTGCCGCCTTCAAGAAGTGCAATACGCTCTTCAAAAACTGCAACGGTTGGATTTGTGATTCGCGTATAGATATTGCCTGCTTCTTGCAATGCAAATAATTTTTGAGCATGTTCTGTATCCCGGAATACGAAAGATGAGGTTCTGTGAATTGGAACTGCGCGTGAACCTGTTACAGGGTCCGGTTTTTGTCCGCCATGCAGAAGAAGTGTTTCGGGTTGAAGTTTTGTCATCGTCATTACCTCCAGAGTTTTTTTAGATGGATGTGATTGTGATGTGCGGAGGCGTTGGGGGTATTTTCGGAATAAAAAATAACCCCCTTCGCTTAAGAAGAGGGTTACGCTTTCGCTTATTCCTCCCCTTATCTTTCAGACCGTTCACACGAATCTGTAGGAAGTAGCACCTTTGCAAGTTGGTCGCTTGCTGGTTGCCGGGCATCGCAGGGCCTATTCCCTCCGCCGCTCTTGATAAGAGTTTGTGATATTCAGTTTTCCATCTTGTGACATAGTATAGTAGATGTTCCAATACTATGTCAAGCGTTTATTGAATAATATTTCTGAACCTTGTGTTTACCTCGAATGTTATAATGAATCTATCGTTATTTTGGAGGAATGAGTATGTGGTTATGGATTGTAGGTGTGCTGATCTTTGGCTATTCTATCGGTTGCCTGCATGGATCGGGCGTTGCACAGAAAATTTCGGGCATTAATCTGAAAGAAACCGGTGTGAAAAATGCCGGTGCTTCAAATGCGACCATAGTTCTTGGAAAGAAATTTGGTGCACTTGTTGCAGCTATCGACATTGGAAAAGGTGCAGTAGCTGTCCTATTTGTGCAATACTTCGCAGAAAACGCGGAACTTCCAGGAGACATTATAGCTTTACTTTTATTCCTCGCAGGTGCTGCAGCTGTGATCGGACACAATTTCCCGTTTTATATGAATTTCAACGGTGGAAAAGGAACTGCGACAGTGATTGGCGTACTACTTGCCATCGACTGGAAAATTGGACTTATTGGATTCTTACTGTTTGTTATCGTTGCACTGGTTACAGATTTCCTCGTCTTTGGTGTGCTCATGCTTTATGCGACACTTATAGCGATGGCGGTATGGGCAGACGGATACTGGCCAGTTGTGATAGCAGCTTTGTTATTTTTCACCGCCATTTGGAAACATATAGAGAATTTCCAGCGGATGAAAGAGCGTAGTGAGAAGCGCATTTCAGCGGTGTTTAAAAAGAAAAAATAAAAAACTGAGGACTCCTATTAGGAACTCCTCAGTTTTTATTTTAAAAGAGTTAACCTTGGTTCATTCGTTTTCTTTAAATACTTTTTTTATGATTGTAATAATGAAGTCTACATCTTCATCGGTACAAGACAGAGGCGGGCTCAGCGCTAGAATATTATTAAAGCCTGCAACTGTATCACCGTTTCTCCCGATGATAAGGCCATTCGCCTTACATTCTCCAATAATCTTCGCGACACGGGCATTGGAAGCAGGCTCTTTCGTTTCCTTGTCCTCAACGAGTTCGATCCCTAAGAGGAATCCAAGACCACGGATATCACCAACAAACGGATGATTTTTTAAGCTTGCCAGCTCTTTCAGAAGACGCTCGCCAAGTTCTGCCGACCGTTCGACAAGATTTTCTCTTTCAATGATCTCAAGGTTCTTCAACGCAACCGCACAAGCTGCCGGATTCCCACCAAAAGTATTGACGTGACGGAAATGGCTGTTCTCTTCACCCGTATCAAACTTCTCATAAATGTCTTTTCGGATAGCCGTTACTGATAGTGGTAAGTAAGCACTCGTTAGTCCTTTTGCCATCGTAATAATATCCGGCTTCACATTAAAGTGCTGATGACCAAACGCTTTGCCAGTACGACCAAATCCACAAATAACCTCATCAATAATTAGAAGTACACCGTGACGTGTACAGATTTCCTGGACCTTCTCCAGATAAATCGGATGTGGAATTAAGATGCCACCACCTGTAATAAGCGGTTCCATAATAATCCCGGCGATCGTTTCCTTCTGTTCCCAAATGATCTTCTCTTCAAACTCTTGGGCGCGCTGTATATTGTATTCCTCAATTGATTGTCCAGCAGGTCTGCGGTAATTATCTGGTGGTGCAATGTGTAAGAATCCCGGTGCAAGCGGTTCATACTTGTATTTCCGGAGTGCTTGACCTGTCGCCGCCAATGCCCCCATTGAACTGCCGTGATACGCACGATAACGTGAAATGAATTTATAGCGAGATGGCTCACCGTTTTGCTGATGGTATTGGCGCGCAAGTTTAAATGCTACTTCATTGGCATCGGATCCACTGTTGGAATAAAATATTTTGTAATCGTCACCGAGCATTGCATTCAACTTTTCAGCCAATTCAATTGCCGGTTTATGGCTTTGTGTCATCGGTACATAGGCCAACTTTTTCATCTGTTCATATGCTGCTTCTGCCAATTCCTCACGGCCATACCCGACGTTTACACACCAAAGTCCCGACATTGCATCTAGGTAACGATTGCCATTATGATCTGTAATCCAGGCACCTTCCCCGCTCTCCACTACCATTGGCGGGTTCTTTTCATTGTAGGCAGAAATATGGTGCCAAACGTTCTCCCGGTCTATCTCAACTAAGGTTTTTGTCGTTTCTTTTGAAGTAGTCATTTCATCCGCTCCCCTCTATTTTAAATCTCATTCCTTAGTATTAGTGACGTGCCGTCAACATTTTCTTCCGTGTGTAAAACTCGATTCCATCGCGGCCATTCGCGTGCAAGTCTCCGTAGAAAGACTTTTTATAACCGGAGAACGGGAAGAATGCCATTGGAGCTGGAACGCCAAGGTTAACACCTAGCATCCCCGCATCAATTTCTTCTCTGAACTGGCGGATTGCCTTCGCGCTGTCTGTAAATAAACACGCTCCGTTTGCAAACTCTGATTTATTCGCAAGGTCGATTGCTTCCTCTAAAGTATCCACTCGTACAATGGACAAGACAGGAGCAAAAATCTCTTCTTTCCAGATTTTCATTTCCTGAGTGACATTATCAAAAATTGTCGGTCCAAC
This sequence comes from Sporosarcina sp. FSL K6-1508, assembly GCF_038007465.1. Taxonomy (NCBI): domain Bacteria; kingdom Bacillati; phylum Bacillota; class Bacilli; order Caryophanales; family Caryophanaceae; genus Sporosarcina; species Sporosarcina sp. FSL K6-1508. The sequence goes on from NZ_JBBOXF010000001.1 coordinate 570,040, forward strand.
AAAATAACCGCCTTCAGAAGTGGACTTATCTCCGCGTCCATCACGCAATAGTTTGGCACCTTCTTCAATGCCTGATTCAATGTAACCGAGTGTCTTATCTTTATGTGAATCCCTTATGACCGGTCCAAGGAAGATTCCTTCTTCTAGTCCATTACCGATAGTCAGTTTATTTGCCTCGTCTACTAACTTTTCGACAAGTTCGTCTGCAACATCGCCAACCGCAACGACGACCGCACAAGCCATACATCTTTCCCCTGCAGATCCAAAAGCTGCGTTAATAATATTCGTGACCGTCAAATCCATATCCGCATCCGGCATGACAATTGTATGATTTTTCGCGCCTGCTAATGCTTGGACACGTTTGCCATTTGACGTTCCGGTTTTATAGACATATTCAGCAACTGGCTGTGAACCTACAAATGATACCGCAGGAATATCGGGGTGATTAAGAATACCGTTTACGATTTCATGAGCGCCATGTACGATATTGAATACGCCATCGGGCAGCCCCGCCTCATGCAGCAATTCTGCAAGACGGTTTGCTAGGAGAGGCGTCCGTTCTGACGGTTTTAGGATGAAAGTATTTCCACTCGCAATGGCAAGGGGGAACATCCAGCAAGGCACCATCATCGGAAAGTTGAAAGGAGTAATTCCCCCAATGACCCCTATCGGATACCGGTACATTCCCGACTCAATATTCGTTGCAATATCAGGAAGCTGATGGCCCATCATTAATGTTGGAGCACCTGCCGCAAACTCGACACACTCAATCCCGCGCTGCACTTCTCCGTAAGCTTCAGCATAGTTTTTACCGTTTTCAATCGTAATAATTTTTGCAAGTGCTTCCCAGTTTTCTATTAGCAATTGCTGATATTTAAATAGAATTCTTGAACGTTGAGGCACAGCGACTTTCTTCCACTTTTCGAATGCTTTTTTCGCTGATTCTACCGCCTTGTCCAAATCTTCCAGTGTTGAAATAGGAACTTCTGCTAGGATTTCTCCCGTTGCCGGATTCGGTACCTCTTCATATTTATCTGTCGTTGATTTTACCCATTGTCCATTAATAAAGTTTGTAAGCGTTTTCTTTTCCACTGCTGTAATTGTCATTTTTATTCCTCCTATCCTATTTCCCTTGCTAGTTGGCTCTATTTTCGCTAGACTTCATAATATACTTTACAAACAATTTGAACTATTTTCAATTTACACTTTGTCTATTCATTAGCCAATTAATTTAACGTTATGGAGGTCATCACCATTTATGAATGATTTAAGACTAACTGTCCGCGATGTCCTTTCCCGGGATTCGTTTAAATATGCGAAAGTCATTGCAGGACAAGAAGGACTAGACCGTCAAGTAAAATGGTCCCATGTATTAGAAGTAAAAGAATTCGAGGCCTTAATAAACGGAGGAGAGATGATCCTGACTACAGGAGTAGGCTTACAACTCGACCTTCCAAGCCAACTGAAGTATGTAACGAGCTTGATAGAAAAAGATGTAGCTTGCCTTTGTATAGAAGTAGGTCCTTACTTCAAGAAGATTCCACCCGAAATTATCGATTTAGTAAACAATCATGCATTTCCATTCATCATTTTTGAGAAAACCGTAAAATTTGTTGATATCACGCAAGATCTTCATACATTTATCATTAATCAACACCATCAGATGCTTTCACAACTCGATACCTTATCGAGGAAATTCATTACACATTCTCTTGCCCCCAATGGTATTTTGAAGATTCTTCAGGAACTGAACCAATTTTTCCTGCATAATATTCTCCTCATTACCGATGAGGCGAAACCTTATTATTACCCATCGGAGATCAAGGTGTTGGAAACGTCCATCCGGTCTCACCTTGAAAGTTCCCCATTAACAAATAATGGACAGAAAATTCTTACACTCAACGATCGAGATTTTGCCCTTATGCCTGTTAGTGGGTTAGGACAAATTTTGGGACATCTATTCCTCGAAGTAACAGAACCACCGTCAGATGAATTCCCATTTCTCATTTTAGACCGCGCTGCACTTGCCATTGCTCAAATTTTATTACGCAATCGTACAATTGAAGAACGCAAACAGAATAACGAAGATGAATTTGTCCGAAGTTTATTGAACGGTAAAGATTTCGAAGAAGAAGACCTTCATACGTATCTGCCTTCTACAAGTCGAACTATGAATTTCAGGATTTTCATTATACAGCTGAATATAGAGGAAACAAACCATGGCGAGGGAGACTGGGAAGAGATAAAGTTGCAACGATCAATGATGATCCGAGCTCTTTTCAAACGTAATAGTTTTTTCCCCGCGGTTTCTTCCTACAAGAATGAGATTGTAATCATTGCTTCGTTCATTGCCGCAGATCATCTACTAAGCGAGACAGTACGTTTCTCTCAAATCATCGAAACCATTGGTAAGATGAAGGACAATACCTTAATTGACGGTACTAGATGTACGGTCGGAGTTAGTACGGTCTACAAAGAGGTAACGGATGTAAAAAAAGGTTACGAAGAAGCAAATAAAGTTTTACAAATGCAGGAATCCGGCATTTGTGAGACGTATTTTTATGAAAACTTAGGTATTTACAGACTCCTTCTATTAGTAGAGAACAACGATTATCTAAAAACATATATCCTAGATTACTTATCTGCCATTTTCGATTATGATCAGGAAATGGATAGCAATCTCTTTGAAACACTTTGTATGTATCTCGAATGCGGCGGATCGAAAAAAGAGACTGCGGACCGTCTTTTCATCGTCAGGCAGACACTTTACCACCGCCTTGAAAAGTTGGAATCACTTTTAGGTAAAAACTTTATGGAACCGTCTAAGCGTCTTGCGCTTGAAAGTGCTATCATGGCTTCTCGATTATTGAAGGATAAGTAAGTTAAAACCGGTTGCGCTAGTACACGTAAATCGGTTTTCATGTTCAGAAAATCGACAGAGATAGCGTAGTCATGTACTTATTTAACACTCCGTATAATTTAAATTCATTTCATCTTACAACTTGTCCATAATTTTTTAGTTTCATTTCTGTATGATTAGATTAAATAGTTGAAAGATTATTCAGTCACAATTATTGAAACCGCTTACACTTAACTGAAATTCATTATTTTCATAAGGGGGAATGTACATGTCTAATCCACAAGGACAATTAAACCCAGATTTAAAAATCCGACACATCAGTATGATTTCAATTGCAGGTGTCATAGGAGCTGGGCTGTTTATCGGAAGTGGGGCAGTAATTAACTCTTCTGGCCCAGGCGCTATTCTATCCTACGCATTTGCGGGGACAATTGTTGTCTTAGTCATGCGAATGCTCGGTGAGATGGCAGCTGCCCATCCAACAAGCGGGTCCTTTTCGACCTATGCAACCGAATCGATCGGGCCTTGGGCAGGCTTCACAATCGGATGGTTATATTGGTTTTTCTGGGTTGTCGTTATCGCGATAGAAGCAATTGCTGGCGCAGCAATTATGCAGTACTGGATTCCTGATTTCCCACTTTGGTTAATGGCATTGATTCTAACCGTTTTATTAACACTGACGAATCTTTTTTCAGTGAAGTCGTTCGGGGAATTTGAATATTGGTTTTCCCTCATAAAAGTGGTTAGCATCGGTTTGTTCCTCGTTCTTGGACTTTGTGTACTTTTCGGATGGTATCCGGGCGTAGAAGCTCCCGGAACGGTGAACCTTTTAGGGGCAGGCGGATTCATGCCGACCGGTTTTGGTTCTGTCTTGCTGGGAATTACAGTAGTCATCTTTTCCTTCATGGGAACTGAGATTGTCACGATCGCAGCCGGCGAATCAGATCATCCGGCAAAAGCAGTCCGGATTGCGACGAACAGCGTCATTTGGCGAATTCTAATCTTCTATATCGGGTCTATTGCACTTGTAGTCACTTTGTTGCCTTGGAATTCTGCTAATCTTCTTGTCAGTCCATTCGTTGCGGTTCTCGATTATGTCGGCATACCTGCCGCTGCTCAAATTATGAATTTTGTCGTCTTAACCGCAGTTCTCTCTTGCTTAAATTCGGCATTGTATGCAAACTCACGCATGTTGTTTGGAATGGCACAAAAAGGCGATGCGCCAAAAGCATTTTTAAAGTTAAGCAAAAAAGGTGTCCCTATACGAGCGATTCTATTCAGTACACTCTTTTCATATATCGCGGTCATCTTTAGTTATACCTCTCCTGACAAGATATTTTTGTTTCTCATCAATTCTTCAGGAGCTGTTGCACTGTTGGTATACCTTGTCATCGCATTTTCGCATCTGCAAATGCGTAGAAGACTTGAACGGGAAAACCCTGAAGCACTTCAAATTAGAATGTGGCTATTCCCTTATCTGACGTATGCAACCATTTTCGTCATTGCAGGAATCTATATTGCAATGCTCGTCATTGACTCATTAAGGGTTCAAGCCGTTCTCACCTTACTGATTGCAGGCGTGACCGTCGCTTGTTATTTCATCTTTGCCCGCAAGAAAGACGGTCTCGGTGAATTGAAGAAAGGTATAATACAAGCGTCTTCTAGGACGATTCGCTAGTGAAAAATGAACAACCTGAGTCGTTCATATGGACGAAACCGGTTGTTTTTTTTCTATACAGTATTTAATCTTACAGGCCATTCCAATGATTCATTATAGAATATGTGCCTATAATTTTCTTAGTATTATCTGTTATTTTCTTTAACAAGTCTCATAACCCCCTAGAAAGTGGCCAGATATGAGAAACGCCGAAAAGCGGAAGGAACGTTTTAAAGTTTTGAATCAACGGCATTTAAATAATACAGTTCCACAATCGGGCGCAATTCTGGAGTAAGGATCTACGTCTATTCAGTTATAGGGCCATTAAGAGGAATAAAATGTGACATTTCTTTTTGATACTCGTCTAAGTCTTAAAGGTGGAAGGCGACATTGAAAAATAAGATCATTTTACTGTGCTTCATTGTAACAAACGGTTTATTGTTTGCTTGTAATTCAGAGAAAGCTGAGAATCCGAAGAATGAAATTAAAACAACTTTTGTTGGTACAATTGAGGAAGTTCACGGTAAAACCGCTACTGTTGTTGTATCGGATTCTGCAAACAGTGAACTGGCAGGCCGCACCTTTGAAGTAGGACTATCAGTGTATCCTAATGAAACATTTCAAGCAGGCGACAAGGTAAGGGTAGAATATGATGAAGTCATGGAAATAGCTCCACCGGTTGTAAACGCTCTTAAGATAGAAAAAATGAAATAACTTCAAGAGGACAACTAACGGACGTAGTTGTTGAAGAAACATTCTGCCAGAATAGGGCCAGATTATTAATTTATAAGGAGTATTTTAATGTTAATATATTTTACGATTTTCTCTGTTTTTGTGTTTTCCGTGATAATGAGTGCAATCGTAGGGTTTTTAGTTTACCAAACAGGTTACAGATTCTTACCTTCCACGGTGATTAGGCATATATTAGGAATCGGAGTAGCAGTACTCATAGGTTGTTTGATGACAAATCTGTTACTTTTCGGAATTTGGTACTTTTACGTAGCTGTTATAGGCGTGGCGATAATTTTATATATTGTGTTTATTAAATCGTCAATTAACACCGAGCAGAGGTAATTCTGCAAACGGGCGTTTTCGCAAAATAAGCATTCGCCCATTTTTGCTTGATCGGGCCAGATTGTGGGATAAAGTCATATTTTAATGGAGGGATAGACAATGCAAATGCCAGTACATATTGTTGCTGCGGGGGGCTTTGTTGAAAATACCAAAGGGGAAATATTATTAGTAAAAACCCGTCGAGATGGTGATTGGGTATTTCCTGGAGGTCAAGTGGAGGTCGGGGAAAACTTAATAGATGGGGTAATCAGAGAAGTTAAAGAGGAAAGTGGAATTGACGTTAAAGTATCCCATTTGGTAGGGATTTACTCTAATACAGCAACATATGAGGGCCATAGCGGTGTAAAGATAGTACCCACAAAAGTTATGTTTGATTTTGTATGTGAACCCGTAGGTGGGAAGTTGACAACATCGGATGAAACATCAGATAGTCGCTGGGTTAGTAAAGAGGAAGTTCTAGATATGGTCTCAACCCCCGCACTACGTACACGCTTTCAAGCATATTTAGATTATAACGGAAGTGTCCATTATATGGACTATATAACTAAGCCACAATTTGAATTAAAACTTGAAAGAAACATATAAGAAAAATTAATTAGCTATATATGTTGAACAAATGACTACGGCGTATGAGCTTTACAATGGATAGAATCAAAAGTCTTGCTAATATCGCTTCGCCGCTTTGTGGATGCCTCCCGCGATAAGCCGGAAAGGAGAGCACTTTCAGTCTTATCGCTCCGGCTACCACGAAGACGCGTCTTCGCTGGATAGTCTATTTGATAAAGCGCATTTCGTTTTCAGGGATGAGACCTACAACCTGGAATGCCATAAATAAATCGATCGAATGTGATCAACGAATGTCCCAATACATGTGGGATGAATTAGAAACCCTACTAATACCGCTTCGGCGCTTTGTGGATGCCTCCCGCGATAAGCCAGAAAGGAGATCACTTTCAGTCTTATCGCTCCGGCTACCACGAAGACGCGCCTTCGCTGGATGGTCTATGTGAGAAAGCGCATTTCATTAGCTGTGATGAAATTTGCAACCTGGAGTGCGTCTTTCTTGACTATAAGTAGGATCAACTAGTAATTACCTTATAGTCTCGGCATATACATCTCAAAATTACATTTCTCTCGATAATGAACACCCCAGCGCCAAGCGGTCTACAATCCACACTCCGAATTACAACTCTCTCATTATTGAGCGCCAAAGCAGATTCAATGGGATTCTTTAATTCAACATATATAGTACATTTATTTACTCACCAGTATTAAACAAACGGGAGCGATTGTGGAAATTTAGAGCTATAAAATGATTAACCTTTATTTTAATACCACATCCCACGCATATTAATGTACAAACCCAAATCTAACTTAAGTTAATTTCAACATATGTTAAGTTAGATTCAAATGAGCAATGAAAAAATGCACGAATAAAAAAACAGTTTCATCCCTTGCTACACAAGGGATGAAACTGTTTTTGTGAATCTAACATATTTCTATTGTGTTAGATTCAGAATTTTTTCAGAACACATAAATAGATTTGCTGCACTAATTCAAGATTGGATGCTGCGTACACCCCTAGTAGACATAACACCCGATATCCTCTATTAAATGAGCGATACCGGATTTCGTTTATATTTATTTCCTTCTAAAAATCTAGCCATATCTTAATAGCCGTCCCTAAAATCAGTAATGCCAATATCCATTGCAATGCTTTCGTATTCATCTTTTGACCGATTTTTGTTCCCAGAGGGGCTGCTATAATACTTGCAACAATCATGATGGCAGCAGGTCCATACAACACTTGATCGGTCGCGATTTTCCCGATGGCTGAACCAATTGAAGAAATAAAGGTGATTGCGAGAGAAGTCGCAATAGTTATCCGCGTTGGGATCTTCAAGATCACTAACATAATGGGCACGAGGATAAATGCACCTCCCGCTCCAACAATCCCTGCTCCAATCCCAACAATGAACGCAAGTGTTGCCGCCAACCATTTGTTGAATTTCATTTGATCAGCAGGAACGTCATCCACTTTCTTTTTCGGGATGAACATCATAATTGCAGCAAGCGTTGCCAATATCCCATAAACAATGTTTACGGATCCTTCAGACATCGCTTTTGATCCAAAACCGCCTATAAAGCTACCAAGGATTATACTCGAACCCATGTATAGCACGAGGGTTTTATTAATGTAACCACTTTTGCGATAAGCCCACACCCCTGAAATCGTCGCGAAAAGCACTTGAATGACGCTTATTCCAGATACTTCATGGGCTGAAAATGCAGCCATTCCAAGCAGGGGCGGTATATATAATAATATCGGATAGTTTATGATTGCTCCGCCGATTCCGACCATTCCGGAAACGAACGAACCAACAAATCCAATTAAAAATATCGTAATAATAAACGCAAAATCCACTACTTTTTCCTCCTTCCAAAAGGAGAAGGGGTACCTAGTAAATAGACACCCTTCCATTTCACATTAGCCTTTTTTAATCCAAAATTTAAAGATACCGCCTTCTTCTTTATGTTCAAGCAGGTCGTGCCCGCCAGACTTTGACCATGCAGCCAAGTCAGCGACGGAACCTTTATCGGTCGCAAGGATTTCCAATACTTCTCCTGTTTCCATTTCCTTCATTACTTTTCTTGCACGCACGACCGGCATTGGACAAGCCAATCCTTTCGCGTCTAATACCTTGTTTGCATTCATAAATAATCTCTCCTCTTTTTCTAATTTCTTCTCTATATAGACCGAACTAAAGATTTCACACTACACGCTTCGGCTCTCGCGGATGCCTCTCGCGATAAGACAGGCTGCGGGTTTAAAAGAATTCTTCGTTTCAACCTATCTGACTGCACAGCGATTTGGTCCGATTTCCATTTCACGTTGTGTATCTTCATCAGGCGTTATTTTCCCCATATTTATTTCACGGATTTGTTGGTAAGCATTTGGTTGTGGTGGTAAATTCCCAGTCACCATTTCTCTGAATTCCACTTCATCTTTAATATTCAAACCTTGGTTTTCAGCAAATAATGTACCCAGTTTTTCAGATACACTACCGTCTCTATTCAATTCCTCAACAATCATAAAGTGCGCAGGGAGGACAATGAGCTCCTCTGATAATTCTTTATATCGTTTGTACAATGACTCCCGCAAATCACCAACCCAATCTTCAGCTAAACCGGCAAGGTCAGGACGTCCGATTGAATCGATGAACAAGATATCACCGGAGAGTAAATACGTGTCATCCACTATGAATGATGTAGAGCCAATCGTATGTCCAGGTGAATACAAAGGCTGAATCGCAATCGTCGTATTTCCAATCTGAATGTTGCGTCCTTCTTCCAATGCTTCAAAGGCAAACGTCACTTCACTAGCGTCTTTTGGTGGCAACCAGTACGTTCCACCTGTTGCCTCCGCAATTTTACGCCCCCCCGAAATATGATCCGCATGAAGGTGCGTGTCAAGGCTATGTGTGATTTTGACATTCAACGTCTTCGCAAAGTCGATGAATACATCAGTCATTCGTGTCGCGTCGATAATTGCTGCCTCCCCACCCGAAACGATCATGTACGACAAACACCCTTTGCCGATGCGTACGAATTGATATAGCTCCCCACCGTTCTTCAAATCACCAATTTTCACCGGTTCCAAATGTTCACTCCATGCTTTCATGCCGCCTTGTAAGTAATGGACGGCGCGTCCTTCTTCCGCAATCATCTCCGCAACCATAATGGAAGATCCTTCTTTCGCGCAGACAACGACAATATCTTGATCTGTCGGCAGTTGTTGCAGGATCTCTTCAACTCCATCAAGTAAATCGAAATAAGGGATATTGAGATATTGAATGTTCTCTCCTTCAATTTTCCAATCTGCAAATGCTTCTTCATTACGTACGTCTAGAATAAAAAACGGTTCCTTTTTCACTACTTTCTTCGCTATTGTACTGGCTGTCATTGGTTGAACTATCATCTGTATACCCCCTCTAGTAATTTCGTTCATTTATTACACAAGTTTTTCCATAGGCCCGTTCCAATCGCTCATGCCAGGCACGACGTTTTTCACTCTTGAAAAACCCGATTCAGCAAGTTTTCGAGAAGCCGTATCACTGCGATTTCCTGTACGGCACACGACATATATTTCCGCCTCTTTATCCAGACTTTCGAGCTCACTTTCAAGGTCCCCAAGTGGCACAGACTTAGCCCCTGGAATATGATTGAATGCGTATTCTGCAGATTCACGGACATCGAGCACAAGCGCTTCACGGTTCTCCTCTAAAACAGCTTGCAGTTGTGCATTTGATACGATGTGTGGGTGTTTTTTCTCAATTTTTTCTTCCTCACTTGATTTCCGTATATAATGCGTAAGAATTCCCGCGTCTTCAGTCGTGCCGAGATAATAATGGCCGGAACCCTCAGCCCATGCCTTTAAATCAGCCGTAGATCCTTTATCAGTTGCCTGTATCTCCAATACATTTCCCGGTTCCAATTCTTTCATGAACTTTCTCGTTTTGACGATTGGCATTGGACAAGCCATCCCTTTTGCGTCAAGAATGAAGTCAGTTTTTATCATATCCTCTTCTCCTTTTACTTATGCCCGTATGGGTATATTATATTTCAAAAAAATATTACTCTAGCTGACCTTCCCAGTCATTCATACCGCCAACCATATTTACTACTTTAAAACCGTGCCCCTCAAGCAGCTGTACAGCTCTTCCGCTGCGTCCCCCGGATCGGCAAACCATTGTGTACGCGATCCCTTTATCCAATTCATGCATACGGAACTCCAATAATCCTAACGGAATATGAATAGCGCCGGGGATTTTTCCTTCTTTCACTTCGTCCACTTCACGCACATCAATCAGGTGAATCGTTTTGTTCGTATTTAACATTTCTTGAACTTCTATTGGTGTTATTTCAATCATCTTAAACCCTCCAATTTAAATAAATAAGTTTACATTGCCTTCCTGGGCATCACCAAGATACGCCGCTACTCCGGCATACTCGATACCATCCAACAGTTCATCCTGTTGAAGTCCAAGAAGATCCATTGTCATCGTACAAGCAACAAGCTTCACGTCTTGTTCTTCAGCCAGTTCAATCAGTTGCGGAAGTGTCAGCGCATTGTGCTTTTTAATGACATGTTTAATCATTTTAGGACCCATTCCAGCAAAATTCATTTTGGAAATACCCATCTTATCTGCACCGCGCGGCATCATTTTGCCAAATACTTTTTCTAACAAGCCTTTCTTTACTGGAACCATCTCTTCCTTTCGAAGCGCATTCAATCCCCAAAATGTATGAAATATCGTTACTTGGTGATCATAAGCTGCAGCACCATTTGCTATGATGTACGCCGCCATTGCTTTATCATAATCTCCACTGAATAATACAATGGTAGTTCTCTTTATTTCAGTCAATCAAATCATCCTTTATCTAATTACCCGGCGGGGTATAATTTTTATTAAAAAGAAAAGAGTCCACTGTTTCATCGACTCTTGACTAGTAACTCTACTGCTTCTTTTACAATATCCTCTTGTGTTCTTGGATCACTTTCATCCATTTGTTGTATACATTCAATTAGATTGGAGCTGACGATAACACCAATCGTTCTATCTATTGCTGAGCGTGAGGCCGATAATTGTGTAATGACTTCTTTACAATCTTTATTGTCATCCATCATTCTTAGAATGCCTTTAATTTGGCCTTCAATCCGTTTTAATCTATTTTTCATTTTGTCATCGTATTCCATGCTCATCACTTCCTTTTATTTATGCTATGCCAAAACTATATACCCCAGTAGGTATAATGTCAACCCCTTTGCTTTTAGTAAAGTAAAAGTTATTGAAACGTAGGAAAAGCTATTTAAATCAACTTTCCTGCAAATTTCGTTAAAATATGGTATACTAATAGTAGACAACATGTGAAATATCGTTTACGGTTAGTTGTTTTCCATCTTCATCTACTTTTTGCTTCGGGTTTCCCCAAAGCACTCTTTAAATAGATGGCAAGATGAGAATGGATAATAGGGGGAATTCGAATGGCTTTTCCACGCAGGGAAAAAGAAGTATCGGATTTTGTCGCAGCGCGCAAAATCGATGAAGAGATTTCATTTGTCCGTAATGATCACGAAGTAAATGGTACTATTTTTAAAATACTCGAGAATTCCGTTATCGTTGAAATCTCTTCAAAGGACGCTGAACTTATTGGCGCCGCATCAAATCTCACTGTTGTTTCACATAAGAATTACTCAATCGTTTAATAAATAGGTAAGAAAAGTACAGAGTGGGCGGATTCTAGACGCTGACTCGTGTTGAAAAAGTATATTTTCTTATCTTTGCAAAAAGGCATTCGCTCTACAAGCGATGCCTTTTTTCTATACCCCAACAAGTCAAAAAAAGTAACGTACATATATATATCCCGAAAGAATGAGTAAAATTGTTCCTCCAAATCCTGCAATGAACGGCTTCATGCCCGCACTACGGAATGCCTCGAACTTAACGTTCAATCCTAGGCCTGCCATTGCCATCGCCATTAAAAGATAAGCGAGCGTGACAAATAACGATGCAACAGCTTCTGGAACAATCCCAGTAGTATAAAGTGCACTCACTGCAAGGAATCCGAAAATGAACCACGGGATTGGGAGTGTCTTCAAGTTGAATTTCTCCCCAGACTGTTTATTCTTCCGTGACATCCAGATTCCAATTCCCCCCGCAACAAAGACCAGTAACATGACACGAGTCAATTTCACGACAAGTGCAAAATCAAGTGCTTCTGCTCCGCCGGCATCCGCTGCTGCAACAACATGCGCAATCTCATGAAGTGTCCCACCTGCAAACATCCCAAATGCCTCACTTGAAAATCCTAATATCGGATACAACAACGTATAGACAAATGTGAATAGCGTTCCAAGAATGGCAATGATCGCAACACTAACTGCAGTCTGTTCAGGTTTTGCCTTTACTTGAGAGCCTACCGCGACAATAGCTGCTGCCCCGCAAATGCCCGTTCCGCAAGCGGTTAGGAAACTAATTGTTTTATCAGCCCCAATCGCCCTTGCAATTCCATATACAGCCCCGATTCCAATTAATACACTACCCGCTGCCAGTATAAATGCTGGCCATCCAGCAGACGCGATATCCCCTAAATTCAATCGCATGCCAAGTAGGATAATCCCCGCGCGTAGCAGTTTTTTCGATGAAAATGTAATACCGCTTTCCCACGCTGCACGAACAGGAAAAAAGGAATTCCATAACATACCGATCAGTATCGCAAATACAAGTGGACCGATTAATGAGATATATGGTAATGTTGTCGCCAGTTTTGAGAGGATTGCGATGAAAAACGTCAATCCGATTCCAATCCAGAATCCTTTTTTCACGGCTATACCTCCTTCCATTTCATTCAGTATAATCTGATATCATCGATCAGTAAAATGAGGATATATGATAAAATTGATTAGCATTACTAATCGATCGGAGGATACGACCATGCTCCTAGAAGAACTAAAAACATTTGTCGCTGTAATTGAAAAAAAGAATTTTACTAAGGCCGGCGAATCGCTACATATATCTCAGCCAACTGTTAGTCTCCATATCAAACATTTAGAAGAAGAACTGCAAGCCTCCCTGCTAATTCGTGCGAATAAAACATTTCACATTACACCTGCCGGAGAGTTTTTATATGAACGCGCGATACAATTGCTTCATCTATCAGAACAAACGAAAGAAGAGATACTATGGCAACATAAGAAGGTAAGCGGCAGTCTCCGAATCGCTGCAAGTTACACAATCGGAGAATCTGTATTGCCCGAAATACTTACGAAGCTCCATCGTAAGTATCCTGATTTACATGTAGAAGTTGCAATTGTCAATACCGAAGACGTGGAAGTTGCCGTTCGCGAATTCAGGGCAGATATCGGTTGTATCGAAGGGAGTGTACAAGCGAAAGGTCTCATCATCCAACCATTCATGGAAGATGAACTTATCTTAGTCGCGGCAAGCGGACATCCATTAGCAAGTATTCACCCCTTTAAAGGAACCGACCTTCAAACTTCTCACTGGGTCATGCGAGAAGTTGGTTCTGGTACACGAGAATATACGGATTATTTACTTCAATCAATTGGCCATATCAAACCCTCGAAAACTGTTATTGGTTCAAATGAAGGTGTAAAAAAAGCAGTTCTATGTGAGCTAGGTATCGCAGCCGTTTCCGTTCATACTGTGAAAGCTGAACTTGACAGCGGGCAGCTTGTACAATTAAAGGTTCATACGCTCCCAAAAAAACGAACTTTCTCAACTTTGTGCTCGCCGCTGATGGCTGAAAAAAAACATGTTACAGTTTTTTTGAAAGAGCTTCAATCTGAATAAGAAAAGCTCCAGTGGCCTTGGGAGAGGCGACAGGCATAAGAAAGGCTGGCAATGCAGCGTTCTTGGCTGCATAACCAGACTGACTTATGACCCGAGCCTCTAGGCGCTGGAGCTAGACAATAAGAAAAGCTCCAGCGCCTTGGGAGAGACGGTGGAGCTGAATACTGCTCCAGGTTAAAAAACTATATTTTTCTTTTGAAAAATAAGTAAACCACTACAGCCGCTCTCTAAAACAGTATGCCCAAAAAGGGTTTCTCCTCCCCTTTCCCGAAAAGTAGTAGGAAAGGGGGTTGTCCTTATGTTTCGAAATCTGCTGCTTGCTGCAATTATCTTGATGGGAATTGTTTATATTTTCTTTATCCCTGCTGATCCTGTCGGCTTCAAAATTTTAATGAAACTGATTCCGATGGCGCTTATTATCCTGTTTGCAGTAACGGCAAGATCTCTATTTTCTCGTACATACAAACGCATCATTATCGCTGGACTATTCGTTTGCATGAGTGCAGACGGTGTTCTCTATTGGTTCTTACCTGGACTTATCACTTTTTTCATTGGGCATGTTTTTTATATCTTCGCTTTCCATCATGCCGGAAGGAAGTCCGTGCCAATATGGGTAGCTGCTCCTCTTCTCCTTTACGGCGCAGGCATGGCTATTTGGGTAGCTGGTTCACAATTTTCTGCAGGACAAACCGTGCTCGGTATTGCCATTATCGCCTATATAGGCGTTATTTTAACGATGGGCTGGATGGCGATTCGTACTCGATTGAAACTTGCAATTATTGGGGCACTGTTGTTCATTTTCTCAGATTCCGTTCTTGCAATTGATCGGTTCGTTTACGCCCTCCCATACCGTGATGCATTCGTTATGGTCACCTATTATGCGGCGCAAGTCTTCATTGCAGCCAGTATCGGAAGCCGTGTAGTAAAGTATTCCGTAAACCGTAATAATCTGATAAGATAAGGGAATCAGTACTTTATTATTAGGGGGAATTTTGGGATATGAAAGAAAAATTAATTGAGCGCCTTATACGCTATGCAAAAATTGATACACAATCAGATGGGGGAAGTTCGTCCACACCGACAACAGCTGGCCAATGGGATCTGTTACATGAATTACAAAAAGAACTTATGGATATTGGAATGGAAGACATTACACTAGACAATAACGGCTATTTGTTTGCAACACTTCCGGCCAATACAGATCATGATGTACCTATCATCGGTTTCCTTGCACATGTTGATACCGCGACCGATTACACTGGGAAAAACGTCAATCCACAGCGAATCGATAACTACGACGGCAAAGATATACAACTGAACGGTAGCACAGTCATGACCGTAAACGCTTTTCCTGAACTAAAAAACTATGTCGGCCACACCCTCATTACGACGGATGGAACAACACTTCTTGGCGCGGACGATAAAGCAGGGATTGCTGAAATTGTTACAGCGCTGGAATACTTAATTACGAATCCGAATCTTAAACACGGCAAACTGCGTATCGCCTTCACACCGGACGAAGAAATCGGACGTGGACCGCATAAATTTGATGTCGAAAAGTTTGGTGCAAAGTATGCGTATACAATGGATGGCGGACCACTTGGGGAGCTCCAATATGAAAGTTTCAATGCAGCAAGCGCTTCCGTTACATTGCGAGGCGTAAGCGTCCACCCAGGTTCTGCTAAGGATAAAATGGTCAATTCAATTTTACTCGCCAATCAATTCCAAGCCGCAATGCCTGCGAATGAAATTCCTGAAAAAACGGATGGCTATGAAGGGTTTGTCCATTTAATGCAATTCAACGGATCCACTGAAGAAACAACGCTCGGCTATATCATTCGTTATTTTGACCGAGAAACTTTCGAAGCGAGAAAACAACTGATGATTGAAACAGCTGACCAATTGAAAAAGAACTATGGAGAAAACGCAGTTGTACTCGAAATTGAAGACCAATACTTCAATATGGGTGAAAAAATTGAACCGGTCATGGAGATTGTCGATATTATGTCTGACGCGTTCAAAAATCTCAATATCGAGCCGAATATTGTACCCGTGCGCGGCGGCACAGATGGATCGCAATTGTCATACATGGGCATGCCAACCCCTAATATTTTTACGGGCGGAGAAAACTATCACGGAAAATACGAATATATTTCGGTCGATAATATGGAAAAAGCAACAAAGGTTATCATTGAAGCCGTGAAGCTTTTTGAAGAACGCTCTTAAGTAAGAGGGGGATAACTTATGAAGGAAATTTGGATTGGTATCCTTTCTTCCATTTTTTTCGCGGTGACATTCATCTTAAACAGATCGATGGAATTGTCGGGGGGGAGCTGGCTTTGGAGCGCTTCCCTGCGTTATCTATTTATGGTGCCTTTTTTAATCGCTATCGTTGCTTACCGAAAAGGACTTGGTGATGTGAAGAGGGAATTCATTCGGAAACCCGCTCCATTTTTCATTTGGAGCGTAACTGCTTTTGTGTTATTCTACGCCCCACTTACATACGCAGCAGCTTACAGTCCTGGGTGGCTTCTCGCCGGTACGTGGCAATTAACGATTGTTGCAGGTGTTTTACTCGCTCCACTTTTCACCCTTATTGTAAATACAAAGGATGGTGAAAAAACGGTCCGGCAAAAAATCCCGCTAGTATCACTTGGCATTACACTTATCATTTTTGCTGGTGTCGTGTTAATCCAAATTCCGCATGCACAAAGCGTGGAACTCCGTACGCTGATGCTCGGAATCATTCCTGTTGTTGTAGCGGCGTTCGCTTATCCGCTCGGCAACCGGAAGATGATGGAGCTTCTCGGCGGCAGACTCGACACGTTTCAGCGCGTACTTGGCATGACACTTATGACAATTCCAGTCTGGATTGGTTTTGTCGTCTATGCGTTATGGACGGTCGGTCCCCCTTCTATGAGCCAACTCGGTCAATCGTTTATCGTCGGCGTCAGTTCGGGTGTCATTGCTACGACCTTATTCTTCATGGCAACCGACCGTGTACGGGGAGACCAAGGAAAACTTGCAGCTGTGGAGGCAACACAATCCACTCAACTCATTTTTGTTATGCTAGGAGAAATGATGATCCTCAGCATTGCACTTCCTAGTGCATTATCGCTAATCGGAATTGCAGTCATTATTGCCGGGATGGCGTTGCATAGTTTTCAAACAGCACTCGTGAAAAGAAAATTGCCCACTACCGACTAAGGTGTGGGGCAATTTTTTGTAGTTGCAATTTTATCACCGAATATATTCCCCAATTGTCTCGACCGCTTTTTCCGTTATCGAGGTATCTATCGCTTTATCAAAATCGATTTCTCCGCGGATAGCACCGTTTTCTTTATAAGCATCATATTGCTTTTTAATGTCGTCGATAAACATCTTGCCATCAGGATCAAGCCCCGTAACATTCACTTTTTCCCATAAAGCTGGATCTTTCAATGCTGTATGCTTTGTCATAATGTCGATAATTTCACCTTTTCCTTCATCTTTAATGAATGCATCGTTGTAATCGCGGACACCTTTCAAATAAGCGGCCATGAATCGTAATGAAACGTCCTCTTCTTTACTCATGAAGTCTGGCGATCCTAGAACTAATGCGATTTGGGATTCTGGCGCATAATCGGTCGCATCGCCAAATCTGACGTGGAACTCTTTTTCAACGCCTTGTGCGATAATTGGTTCAATATTAATGGCTGCATCGATTGTTCCGCTGCTAATTGCACCGAGCATACTTCCAAAGTCACCCATAAGGACAAACTCGACGTCATCTTCAGTTAACCCCGCGTGGATAAGCATTTCTTTGTAGATATACCAATCGATTGAGTTAAGGGAGGAAACAGCAATTTTCTTCCCTTTTAAATCTTTATATTCTTTTATGACGTCAACCATATGATTACCTATGACGAGAGTGAAATACGACTTCCCTGGCACGTTATGTCCTTTATCCGCAATAATTTTCACGTCAATTCCTTGGGCAATCGCGTTAAAGAAAGAGGCAGTTGAAACGCCTCCTGCGATATCCACTTCTCCGGCCGCTAATGCCGGCAGCATATCATCGCTGTTTGCGAACTGAGCAAATTCCACTTCGATATTGTAGTCTTCAAAGTATCCTCTCTCTTTTGCAATATAGAAGCCTGCACCAGATGCCGCTCCATCTTCTGCTACGATGACTTTTGCTCTTTTTTCGAGCGGAGCCAAATCGCCGGATGGATTATCCTTGGCCGTTTCTTCAGGCATTTTATCCTCAGGTACAGGTTTCGCTGTCTCTTTTGGAGAACAGGCACCAATGAGCAGTGCCAACGCGAATAATGACATTAACCACCCGCTTTTCATCCATTTCCCCATGGAATCTCTCCTTTTCACTCATCTTCTCGCCTTGAGCGCTGTACTTCTTCTTGCAGGTGTTTCCATATTTCCACAAACTGTCCAGCCATAATTGGATTTTCACGTATATCTTCTATTTTTCGTGGACGTGGCATGTCGACTTTGATTTCCTGTATGATTTTGCCTGGCTGTGAGCTCATAAGAAGGATTCGATCGCTCAATAACAATGCTTCGTCGATACTGTGGGTAATGAATAGAATTGTCTTCCCGGTTTCTGACCAAATAGATAACAACTCTTCTTGTAAGATGAATTTATTTTGTTCATCGAGCGCTGCAAACGGTTCATCCATCAATAGAATTTCAGGATCATTGGCAAATGCCCGTGCAATGCTCACTCTTTGTTTCATCCCCCCCGACAGCTCCTTCGGATAAAGGGATGAAAATTTTTCAAGTCCGGTCTTCTTCAAATAATACGCTGTCCGCTCTTTTATAAGCTTTTTCGGTAAATGGCGCATTTCAAGGCCGAACGCTACATTCTTTTCGACAGTAAGCCATGGAATGATGCCCCTTTCTTGGAACACCATCGACTGCAACGGCCTATTTTCTCCATCCGTTGCAATCGTAAATTCACCGATACTTGGATTCTCTAATCCTGCCAATATACGTAGCAACGTTGACTTGCCACACCCGCTTGGTCCAACAATACAGACGAATTCCCCGTCCTCGATTGTGAGGTTAATGTCGTCAAGTGCTGTGACGCTGCCTTGTTTTTTATAAAACGCCTTCGTCAGACTACGAATGATAATTTTAGCTTTCCTGCTCATCTGCTCACCTCCACGGTAACATCTTTTTCTGGATTCCTCGGAGCAGCAACGAGAACAGATAACCGAAAAATGAAATGAGAATAAGCCCTACGTACATTTCCTGAAGTAAAAACGCTTTGTACGAAACCCAAATTAAATAGCCGATACCAGATGTAGCCCCCATCATTTCCGCCGCTACAATCGTTAGAAGTGCAATCGCCTGCCCCATCTGAATTCCTTCCAACATGACAGGCATTGCGCCCGGCAAAGCGATTTTCATAAAGAAATTCAATTTTCCCGCACCATAATTTTTTGCTACATCTAAATAGATTGAGTCGATATTAATAACACCCGCAGCCGTATTAATAACAACAGGGAAAAAAACGCTCCCCGCAATCGTAACAACTTTCGATAAATCCCCGATTCCGAAAAGAATAATAATGATTGGAAGCAAAGCAAGGGTAGGAATCGGCATGAGCGCCATCACAATTGGCGAAACGAAATGCCGGATGGGTGAGTAAAGCCCCATAAGCAAACCAATGACAATGCCAGGAATGACGCCTAATAAAAATCCGGCGAAAATCCTATACAATGATACGCCGATATGACTTGCCATTTCACCACTCGAAATCATCTCAAAAAACGTGCTCACAATTGCAGAGGGAGGTGGGAAGAAACGAATATCAATCATTCCCGTCCTCGACAAGAATTCCCACATTAGTAGAAGAAACACGGGCGAGGCAATCGTCAACATCTGTTTTAGCCGTTCTTTCGTTTGCCTTTGTTTCCATTCACGCTGTTCGATTTCAAACGGATCGTATCGGACAGCCTTATCATCTCTCTTCAACGTCCACCACCTCTTCATTCAAATAGTATGTATCAGCCTAATAAAGTGTGTTGGGCATATGCTGATATACAGGGGAATTTCACCCCTTTTTTTACACAAAAAAATCCATGGCCCCATATTTCTCCATGGATAATTATAAATGCTACGATATTTATGTACAAATGCGCTAACTTAAAAATGTACACTTTTGCCTCATTTTCTAGCATACTAATCATGAGGTGATTGGTATGTACATAACGCTAGATGTTCAAACGGATTTTGAAATCAATAGTCTTTCAGACTTAACAAAATTCAAACAGTTAATGGAGAATCTAAAAATGAAAATTAACAAAAGCCAATTGGCAAGGGAAATGGGTATAGATCGGCGGACGGTTGATAAATACCTAAGTGGATTTACACCAAAAGAAACAAAAGAGAAAATAGCGATTTTAGATGAATACTACGAAATAATTGCAGCACTTTTATCTGAGGACTCGAAGCAAGTCTTTTATTACCGACGCGTACTTTGGCAATACCTAACGGACAATCATGGGTTAAAATGTGCTCAATCTACTTTTCGTCGTTATATTTCAAAAAAGCCAGAGTTCGCTGCCTATTTCACAGAGCAGGTGCGCGTGCCTTCACCTAAAGGGACGACAAGATTTGAAACACCGCCTGGCCAACAAGCACAATTCGATTGGAAAGAAAGTATTCCATTCGAAACAAGTGATGGAGAAAAAATAGAGGTAAATGTAGGAGCGCTTGTGTTAGGGTATTCACGTTTCCGCGTATTCACTCTTACATTACGAAAAACACAAGATGTTTTATTCTCCTTTTTGACGGAGGCATTTGAAAAAATAGGAGGTGTTCCGAAGGAAATCGTAACTGATAATCCAAAAACGATTATGGATGTGCCACGAAGAGAAGATAATCCAGGGAAAGTAAATAGCCGGTTCGCTGCTTTTGCGAAGGACTTTGATTTCAAGGTTAGGCCGTGTATTGCAGGTCGTCCCCGTACGAAAGGGAAAGTAGAAACTCAAATGAAATTTATAGATGAAATTCATGCCTATCAAGGTCAGCTGACCTTGAACGAACTCTATCAATTCATTGAAAAGTTGATGAATCGAGTCAATCAATCCTTTCATCAAGGTTCAGGGAAAATCCCAGCATTTGCGTTAGAAAAAGAAAAGAGTTCCCTTCTTCCGCTACCAGCAGAAAAAATAAGGAACTCTTACCGTATCAAGCATCAGCTTGTACAGGTGAATACATCAAGTATGATCTCCTACAAAGCCAACCAGTATTCAGTGCCCACTAAGTACATCGGCCAAAAGGTAGGGATACAAGTACTAGATGATCAATTATGGATTTATTATAACATGGAGTGCATTGCGCGCCACCCTATATCGAATCGGAAATTAAATATTCGTCCTTCAGATTATAAAGAAACGCTGCAAATATCAGCTCCCCATTATCCAGACATTGAGGCTTTAGCTAAAAACAATCTAAAAGCCATTGGAGAGGTGTATGACGCATGATGCAGCAAACAAATTATCAACAGCTTCTGAAGAACTTGGAGTATTTGAAACTGAAACAAATGGTAACGTATTTAGACGAAGTCATCGACTTCGGTATCCACAATCAGCTGTCATTTATCGATACATTAATTAAACTGACAAACTATGAAATCGATTTACGTGAAAAAAACATGGTTCACGCGATGGTAAAAGTGGGTGCATTTCCAAATTTAAAAGAGGTAAAGGATTTTGATTTTGAATTCCAACCCTCGCTAAATCCACAGCAAATTCAAGATTTTCTTACGCTACGTTTTATTGAAGGGAACGAAAACATCGTATTTCTGGGACCTAGTGGAGTCGGAAAAACATTTTTGGCTTCAGCGATTGGCATCGCAGCCGCTAAAAAACGTACTAGCACTTACTTTATTAAATGTCATGACTTGATTCAGAACCTGAAGCGGGCCCGCTTAGAAAACCGTTTAGAAAGCCGCTTGAAACACTACACAAAGTATAAGTTACTCATAATCGATGAGATAGGCTATTTACCGATTGATGCGGAGGATGCAAAACTATTCTTCCAGCTGATAGATATGCGTTATGAAAAACGTAGCACAATCTTTACTACTAATGTTAACTTCAAATCCTGGGACGAGGTATTTCAGGAAACCAAGTTAGCAAATGCGATATTAGATCGTATTTTACATCACGCAACGGTGGTTACCATCGTTGGAAATTCTTATCGTTTGAAAGATCATCTAGCTCCAGAAGGTGAGTGATTTTGTACATCATTAAGTGAGCGTTTTTGTACATAGATTGGTTGACATTTGTAGATAATGTCCGATTCTATTTAACCTCGCCAAGCACTCATACCGCCTGCTACGTTCAAAACGTTCATAAAACCGGCATTCTTCAAAATTTTAGCTGCTTGTGAACTCCGCATGCCGCTTTGACAAATTACTACAGTTTCTTTCGATTTGTCCAAGCTTTCCAACTGCGGCTTCAAGATGTTCAACGGGATGTTTTTAAACTCCTTGATATGGCGCCCTTTAAATTCATTGGGTGTTCGAACATCGATGAACTGTATCGCTTTATTGTTCAGCATTTCTTTTAAGTCTTCTGTTGAAATAGATCGAACTCCTTTAGCCGGCATCATTCGCCAAACCAGAAATCCAACGATTAGTAAAATAAAAATCCATTCCATACTAATCCACCTCCTAGTTTATCTCCAATCCCAATATACCACCACGGGTATATTGAGACAATGAATATGTTTTTAAGAAAAATAAAAATGTTGAGGCGTACTTTGCTCTGCAGACGGGTTAACTATTATCTAAGTATAAAAAACAGCGCCCTATGCAAAGGACGCTGCCGATATTTTAATAAATTATGCCATTTCTCTTGGCATCATACAATAATTCTTCCCGGAATGCCGGATGAGCAATACCGATGAGTGCATTTGCTCGCTCAGCTAGCGATTTCCCGTACAAACTCGCAATTCCGTACTCTGTAACAATATTATCAACGTCATTTTTCGATGTTGTTACGACAGAACCCGGCGTCAACTGCAATTTTATGCGTGAAATAGTGTCGTTCTTTACTGTAGAATGCATACAGATAAACCCTTTGCCATGCTTTGCAAAACGTGCACCGCGGGCAAAATCGGCTTGCCCGCCCGTCGATGAATAATAACGGCCACCAACCGTTTCAGAAGCACATTGTCCATACAGGTCTACTTCCGTCGTCGCATTAATGGAAACAATTCTTTCTTCTTTCGCAATTTCACGCGGATCGTTCACCATACTTACCGGTAAAAATTCAACCGCAGGATTTTCATGGATGAAGTCGTACAAACGCTGTGATCCAAATGCAAATGTTGCCACAATCTTCCCTTTATGTGTGAACTTCTTTGTACCATCGACCGCTCCCGCTTTTACAAGGTCAACGATGCCATCTGTCAGCATTTCAGTGTGGATACCGAGATGACGATGGTCTTTCAACATTCCCATAACCGCATTCGGAATCGCACCAATGCCGATTTGAAGTGAATCACCGTTTTCAATGCGATTCGTTACAAATTCAGCAATTTGAAGATCTTTTTCTCCAATTAAAGGAGACTTTTCTTCAGATAATGGTTTATCATTTTCAACATAACCGGCAATTTGACTAATGTGAATCTGATTTCCACCATATGTGCGCGGCATATGCTTATTCACTTCCAAAACAAACGGAACATGACCAATGAACTCAGAAACATAGTCTGCCTGTGTCCCTAAAGAGAAATAACCGTGTTCATCCATTGGAGACGCAACTGACATGATTAGCGACAGGTTCGTAATTTCCTGCAACATGCGCGGCACTTCATGGAAAACGTTTGGCACTAATTCTATTTTGCCCTCTTGGTACGCTTTTCGTGTCGCACCGCTTAAAAAATATGAAATATGTGAAAGATGACCTTTCATTTTACCAGTTATATAATCCCGCTCCCGAAGAGCCAGCATTTGATGAATTTTAACCTCATGTAATTTTGTATGATTCACTTCCAATATATCTAGAAGATAGTGGGGCTCCCCATTAGCAATCGGAATGATAATATCTGCCTCTTTTTCAATCAAACCAATGATATCCTCTATATTCAATCGTTTCTCCACGTTGATTTCCACTCCTATAAAAGTTCGCCTATTTACTTAGTATACAGCAGACTGAGCGCTCGCTCAACTTGATGGTTGACTAGTAAGAACGATATAATAGCTATATGACAAACTTAACTATGGACCAGCTCAGACAACTGAATATGTATAGTATTTATGTTGAACAACCAGAGCGTACATTATTCACATTGGAAACACTGTTCGACCGCGGAAAGACCGAAGATGTCCTAAATAGTATTCAAGCAGTAAGCGGCAGTCCCAATCGAACAATTGCTGCTTCTTATTTTATGCGTCGTTTTGGTATGTTTATTGCAATGCAGTTTTATAACTTGGCTACGTACGGCGAAGTATGGGAGGGGGACAACAAACGACTTTTATTCGGTGCAAAAAAAGAATACGGCAACTTGGCCGTCAGTACGTTTGCCAACATGGATGATTGGCGATATGTAGAAGATGATGAACGTCAGGAAATCATCAGATACATTCTAAAAGACCAGTGCGATGCAGTCATCAGGCAGATTCGCACCGTCACATCTGTTTCCCCTTTAACGTTATGGGAAAACATTTTCGGATTTCTTCTATGGCAATACCATGTATTGCTTGAAAATCCGGCTACTTCGACAGAAGCACGGGTTGATTTTGACTTGTTGAAAGACGATGCACTTTGGAAGAGCATCGCCCCGCGTTCTTTATTTGCGACCTATCTAAGAGGATGCGAACCTTCCGCACTTTTGAACACTGAAGTCCGGACAACTTGCTGCTTTTCCAAAGACGTCCCAGGTCTTATGCAATGTGGATTTTGCCCGTTGAAATAATTTTTTTCACTCTTCTTCCACATATTTCCCATGCGTTGGTACTGCACGTTTATCAAACTCACGTGCAAGCATATCCAGGTTTTCTGTAAGCCAACTGCCCTCCGCCGGGATGCCATGGCCGGTAATTGCCATTTTCGGTTTTAAGGATGCAAGTTTCTCCACGGATGTTTTTGCGGCTTTCCAATCGGTTGTCAAATACCGCGGTGGCCCATTCATTTCCAACTCTTGTGTAAATACACGGTAGAGTGATTCTTGCTTCACAGTGACAAAAGCATCGCCGGCAATGAGTGCGCCATCCTGTTTTCTAAAAAGCGATACATGACCTTCCGAATGGCCCGGTGTATGAATCCATTCCCACCCCGGCATCATCGGAATCGAACCATCTAACGGTAGTTCTTGTATGTGAGGACGAATATCGATTCCTTCATTGGGGAACAATGGCGACATTTTAGCAACCAATCCGCCTTCAACGGTTCCGTCCGGCTTCGGGTAATCTTTTTCCCCTGTTAAATATGGCAATTCAAGTTGGTGGGCATAGACCGGTACATCCCATTCTTCCAACAAATCGATTATCGCGCCAATATGATCGAAATGCGCATGTGTCAAAATGATCGCTTTCGGCGGATTACTTTCCCCGAAACGTTCCACCGCCGCTCCTTTAATGGCGGTTGCAGACTTTGGCATACCAGCGTCAATTAATACCCAGTCTGCCCCCCGCCCTGCTTTCCCGTAAAAACAGACATTCACAATTTGAATCGTGAAGCAATATAGGTCGGGTGTTATTTCAACTCCTTCTCCACTATTTACTGATGTAACAGGCAGAAATCGTTCTGTCGATGAACTATTATCCATTCAATTCCCTTCTTTCCTTTTAGACTTTTACTTTTCTCGGTATGCCCTGAAAGAGTTTCGTGTCGAATAAATTAAGCCGATTGCAGCACCTCCATAAAAAAAACCCATGAAAATACCAGCTGATAAATTGCCGCGATGACTGATGAAAATTGATAGAAGTAAGCCGGTTGCTGTAGCCGCTGTAGATAGCCAACTTGTACGAAGATTGAAAAATCCTTTCAGTACCAGTACCACGAGTACGATAACAGGGATTGCCCAAATCGCATCCCAAATGTTCGTATGGATAACAGGGAATTCATTTAGCACAGGATCAATCCTTTTAGTGAAAGAATACCCCTGCTAATTAGTTTTCATGCATTTATTATGATTATGTAAGGAGATGTGTCATGAAAGTAAAAGGACAAATTGTACGTGGCAACATTATCGACAACGAAACGCGCTGTGCACATTATCATTCCGATATCGACCGGATTGCCATTAAGTTCTATTGTTGCAACACCTATTTCCCATGCTATGAATGTCATGAAGAAGATGGTTGCGGCAATCCTGATGTCTGGCCCGTAGAAATGTTTGATGAAAAAGCAGTATTATGCGGCGCGTGCGGTCATGAGCTGACGATTAAGGAATATTTGAACTGTAAATCGGCATGCCCTGGATGTTCCGCAGCGTTTAATCCTGGGTGCAACTTACATCGGCATCTTTATTTCCAAGTATGAAAAAAGCACATTCCACTAAGGAGTGTGCTTCTTTCAATAAACGGACTATACTGTTGATGTTGCCGCCTCTTTAATCTCTTTACGCCGGGCGTAAATATTTTTGACAATTGCTTTCCCAACTGCATACGTCGGAACAGCAATGATGATTCCAAGAAAACCTCCAATATTTCCCGCGGCCAATATGACGGTAATGACGGTAAGCGGATGAATATCCAACGTTTTCCCCATGACATTCGGTGTAATGAGATTGCTTTCGATCTGCTGAGCGACAACCATGACGATTGCAGCAAGAATACCGGTTTTCGGATCCTGTATGAAACCGATGATAATTGGAGGTACAGCCGAAATCCAAGGACCGATAAATGGAATAAGATTCATGAAGAGCCCGAAAATCGCAAGTAATAAAGCATATTCCAGACCGATACTCAAGTAACCGATGAACAGCAATACCGCTAACAGAAAACTGATTAATAGCTGTCCTTGGATATAAGATCGGAGTACTGTATCAATATCATGTAAGGTTTTTTTGATCCATTCTTGCCGTGTTCCGGAAAAGAATTTATAGATGAACGGCGCAAATTTCTCGTGATCTTTCAACATAAAAATGAAGAAAAACGGAACAAGTATTAGTAAAAACATCGCCTGTAAGAAAGATTGTAAAAATTGGACAACCCATTTTCCGAAATTGACCGCAATGGTTTGAAGCGAGTTAGCGGCACTGTCAATGGATTCTTCAAGTTTTTCCGGTAAATTGTTCTTTTGTTGAAGCAAAGAATCTTGCATTACATTAATTTCCTTAGCGATTGCAGGCGCATTCTCGACCAAGTTATTAATTTGCTTTGTAACCGGAGGTCCGATAATCGCCACGAATATCCAAACTACCGCGATAAGGATGGCAAAAATAGAGAGAATACTTCCCCACCGCGGTACTTTTCGTTTTTCCAGAAATCGTTGAATGGGCTCCGTAATATAATAAAGAACTCCACCAAGTAATAGTGGTAGAAAAATAGCTTTTGCTATGATGACCAACGGTGCTAAGATCCCTTTTATCTCCATAAAGTATTTAATAATGAGCATCGCAAGCAGTATTCCGACACCCACTTGAAACCATAACTTTTTCGTCACATATCCCACTTCCTTTTCAGTCCAACATATTTACATATCGCTGTTTTAAGTATACGTTGTTATACGCATGACGTCGAAGGAAGTTTCAAGTTTTCCGATGTAAATAAAAAACGCAAAAAATTTAGCTAAGTTTAGCTGCATTGCAAAATCGTAAACCGATGCCAATTTTATACGTTGACGATGAAATAAATTACGCGGCTCGAAGATTAATTCGATTTCCAGAAGGATCTTCCACCACAAATCCGCTACCGCTCAATTCTATCTCCACTTCTAGCGCTTTCAATTCCCCAATGGCATCATTCAACGTTGTCTCATCCGGATAAATGAGCGTATATGATTGAAGTCCGACACTACCTGAAGTAGGTCTTGCAGCCCCTTCACCATTCCACGTGTTCAAGCCAATATGGTGATGGTATTTTCCATTCGACATGAACAATGCCTGCGGATAGTTGGACACGACTTCGAAACCAAGTGCATTGTAGAACGTTTTTGCCTCCAACAAGTTGGCTACATGCAAATGAACATGGCCCATTACCGTCCCGGCAGGAAGTCCATCCCAATTCTGCCCCGCACTTTCAGCAATAATACTTTCGCCGTCGAGTGGGTCTGTACTCATTGCTACTTTTCCATTATCCCAACTCCAAAGGTCAGGACTACGATCTGTGTATATTTCAATGCCATTGCCATCTGGGTCTGACAAATAGAGAGCCTCGCTCACAAGATGATCCGATGCCCCAATCCGTATATGTTGTTGTATAAAATGTTTAATGATTGCTCCTAAATCTGCTCTATTCGGCAATAAAAGCGCGAAATGATACAAGCCAGATTTTTGCGGCTCTTTTGGCGTGACGTTTCCCGGTTGTTCGATAATCAGCAATGGTGTCTTGCCGTCCGCTGTCAGCACTACTTTATTCGAAGCTTCCTTAAGTACTTTAAAACCAATCACTTCTTGATAGAACTGAACAGATCTATTTAAATCCAAAACATTAAGATGTACTTCCCCTGTATATATATGTGGCGCTTTATGAAAATTCATGTATATTCCTCCTATCGATAATTAGGTAAGTTACTTACTTTATGTAACTAACTTTATATGTTATAATGACAATTGTCAACACATGAACTTTACGGCGAAAGGAGTCAACAACATATGCATGAATTTGAACTTTGCCCGCGTTTTGAAAAAGCTATGTCTATCCTAAGCCAACGCTGGACTGCACTTATTTTGTATCAATTAATGGCAGGTCCGCAGCGTTTTTGCACAATGACCGACAAACTCGGCGTCAGTGGAAAAACATTAACAGAGCGATTAAAAGACCTTGAACAGCAGGACTTTGTCATTCGTAATGTTTACCCTGAAACGCCTGTACGAATCGAATATTCCTTAACCGAAAAAGGGATGTCTCTTACACCAATTATGAAAGAAATTGAAAACTGGTCAAAAACATGGATTGTAGCTGAACCTTTTTCAAAGAACACATAAAGCCAATTGCATTTATTGCAATCGGCTTTATGTGTTCTTATTATACGTCCCTAAAAACCCTTCAATCTGCGTGGGTGTTTTCAAATAATGTACTGTCTTTCCTTCCTGTGCATAACGCTGCATACGCTCTGTCATTTTCTTTTTCCGTGCGCCATATGTCGACACGATGAATTTCAAAAATGCCTTATCTATCTTCTCTTTACACCCTTCCCCGACATCATCCCTTGTTTTTCCGTGGAATTGCACCCTTCTTTTCAGCACTCGATACAAACAGACACGGAGAGGGAGTTCCAAGTAAATAACAGTGTCTGCATGCGGCTCTCGAATAGGGAATGTACCCGAATAATTACCTTCAATAATCCATTGATCATTTTGGACAACTAGTTGTTGATCTGCTGAAAACTCTTCTAGTGAGGCTTCCACCCAATTTGGTTTCCAATACAAACGATCTAAATGCGTCACTTCGATTCCAGTCACTTCGCCTAATTGCCTGGCAAATGTTGATTTGCCAGCGCCGGAAGACACCCCGATGACCATAATTTTATTCATACTGTCACTTCCTGTTTCATAATTCAGGAATCCATGTATGTTCAGGAATGTGCATTTGAAGTGCCTGACGTAACCAGTTTTTGTCCTCTATCTTCAAAAAATCTTTAGCTGCAAAAAAGTCAGTATGATCTTTCTTACGTGCATTCCTTGCTTTGTATAACAAGACAACCGCTGGATGCAAATAAGGAATCCCTTCATTTGAGTTAAGAAAAAATGAGCTTTTCAGAAATGAAATCGATGATTCTCGCCTAAAAACCCACTCACTATCTCTCGTGTCGTTCAGCAATACTTCCAACCGCTCCCCAGTCTGTTTATGTACACCGTGAATCTCATGAACCGGCAATTCCAACCATTCTTCTCCCCAAGAAATCAATTCTCCCTTTACCACTTTTTCAAAAGACCAATCCGACAATGCCTTTTTCAGTTTGTGCTGATCTTCTCGAAATAGCGCCACTTCTATATCCGAATGGTGACGCGTTTGTTTGCCTATGAATAAATCAATTGCCCAGCCGCCAGCAATTCCCCATTGTTCGTTGAATTCCGACATCCATTCATTCACTTTGATACATGTATTGAACATCGTCACACCTTCCTCATCGTCTGAAAATCAGCTGAATCCGTCGTAAATTCCTTTTCCTTCACAAATCCAAACTGCTCATACAGGTGAATCGCTCTCTGATTAAACTTGGCGACAGTAAGACGAACAGGTACAACGCCATATTTTTTATAAAGTGACTCTATTACGAATGAAAAGAATGTGAAACCATTTCCCTTGCCTGTTAATGTAGGCATCATGCCTAGCCCGATATCAATGATGTCTTCCTTATACGCTCCAACATTTGCACCTAAAGGGACTTGAGCCGCAGAACCAGCACAAAAGAAACCAATCAACTCCCTGTTTTGGTCTACAACGACTGTATAGTTATTTTCCAACAATTCCTCGACTGCCTCGGCATCATGCTCATTGTTATAAAAGTCATATGGCGGATCATATTTCCAAATTAGAATTTCATATGCAAATTCTTCACTCATACTTATTGCTGTTAATTTCATTGTTGTTCTCCTTTGTATAAAAGTCCATATGTACTTTGGCTTCTTTATAGTAATCAAGCCGATCTTGCAGTGTGCCCGAATGGAATTCAAACTTATGCCCGTCAAAGTCCTCGAAGTATATAGATTTCATATCACGCGGGTCTCGTTCACGACCAGAAAGGATCAATGCACCAATTGCGTTTAATTTCTCGACCATCTCTTTCAATCCGTGTTCATCAACAGAAAATGCAATATGTGTATACGACTCTCTAATCTCGTTGCGTGGGATATCTCTTTCCACATTCAGTGCAAACCACATCCCACTAACATCTAAGTATGCAGTTTTCTGTCCTTTCCCTAATAACTTTCCTCCAAATACATTCTCGTAAAACGCAATAGATTTGTCCAAATCTGTCACTGAAAATAAAAAATGATTGACCCCTTTGATTACCACCCTTCACGCCCCCTACCTTCTCAATGTTCCAGTAAATCGCCCGACAACATGAGGAGCCGACTACCGACAATTTTTCTTAATTCTTTTACATAGTTCATGGAATCATCTCCATTCCTCTCTCTTCCAACTATTAAGGATTCGAGATAAGTGTTCCTAAATCCTCTTAGCGGCCGAATAAAAAACTATATTTTTCCATTTAATTAAAATAATAAGAATTTTACTTTAATTTAAAAATCACATTTTCACCTTCACCCCTCCGCTTCATTATGCTAAAGTAGTGAAATATATAAATAATGGCTGAACGCTTAGTTTCACTCAGTTGCTTTCTATTTGGAGGAGGAAGATCATGGCCACAAGCTATCAAGGTACGAATAAAATGATTACAGGAATTGTATTCGGTGTTATAACGTTTTGGCTTTTTGCGCAATCCATGATCAATGTCGTTCCGGCAATCCAATCAGATTTAGGCATTTCATTGGGCGTACTCAATGTCGCAATCAGTTTAACCGCATTATTCTCAGGTATCTTTGTCGTAGCGGCGGGTGGACTTGCCGATAAAATCGGACGGAAGAAAATGACGTATTTCGGTCTCGTTTTAAGTATCGTCGGCTCCCTCTTCCTCGTATTTTCGAACGGGGCCGCCCTCCTAATTATTGGGCGTATCATCCAAGGGCTATCTGCAGCATGTATTATGCCAGCAACCATCGCCTTGATGAGAACGTACTACGAAGGTGCCGAAAGACAGCGTGCACTTAGCTATTGGTCCATCGGTTCTTGGGGTGGTTCAGGTGTTTGTTCTTTCGCAGGCGGAGCCATTGCAACCTATATGGGGTGGAGATGGATCTTTGTCTTTTCAATCGTTTTCGCTATTCTTGCGATGATTTTACTCAAAGACACACCTGAAAGTAGAGTGGAACAGCAAGGATCTTCCCGTTTTGACTTTACTGGATTAGTTGTATTTGTCTTAACAATGATCGCCTTAAATGTTGTCATCACACGCGGTGCGGACTTTGGTTGGTCGAGTCCACTCACGTTAAGTTTAATGGGCGTTACGTTACTCGGTACGCTGTTCTTTATTAAAATTGAAATGGGCAAATTGCATGCACTGATTGATTTTAATCTATTTAAAAATAAACCGTATACAGGTGCTACTGTCTCCAACTTCTTATTGAACGCGGTAGCTGGAACACTTGTTGTAGCGAATACATACGTGCAAGTAGGAAGAGGATTCACGGCGTTTCAATCAGGGATGTTATCCATCGGTTATTTAGTATCTGTCCTCGTCATGATCCGTATTGGTGAGAAAGTATTACAGAGAACTGGCTCAAGATTGCCAATGATGGCAGGTGCTATCTTGGCAACAATCGGCATTGGGTTAATGGCTTTGACATTTTTACCGGACACGAGTTATATCATCGTCGTCTTTATAGGATTCATTCTGTTCGGTGTCGGACTCGGGATGTATGCAACTCCTTCCACTGACACCGCTGTTTCCAGTGCGCCGGAAGATAAAGTGGGGACCGCTTCAGGTATATATAAAATGGCAAGTTCTCTTGGAAGTTCTTTCGGGGTCGCGATATCTGCCACGGTGTATGGAACAATGACAATGTCAGGCAATATTGAAAAGGCAGCCTCTGCCGGAATCATCACAAACGTTATTTTCGCGGTACTTGCGTTAATCGCGATTATGTTCTTGGTTCCTAAAGCAAAGCAAGATGCTACAAAACTAACAGTCGGCAAACAAAACAAAAAGTTTGCAAGTCCCGTTAATAATAGCGGTAGAATATGATAATTTTTATATTAATACAGACAAAACCAGCCTTAAATCGATTTTCGATTTAAGGCTGGTTTATTAATTGTTGAAACAATCGCGTTTGTCGTGTTTGTCGTGTTTGTCGTGTTTGTCGTGTTTGTTTTAGAATTGTCTTGGTGACTGTCACCCAAACAATTTCATACTTCCTGTTTAGCCGGTTTGTGCTGAATTGCTACTTGAAATGTAGTTAGTTGCGAACTTATGATTGGATTATCCGCTGGATTTTGTTCACTTTTCTTATCATGTGCTTTTTGAGATGCTCTGCTACCCAACCATGCATCAAAAAACTTTCTTTCTTCCCATGTAGTGCATATTTTCAATTCATCATATTCAGGACTGTTTTCTTTTTTTAACACTTCCATCAATACAAATCCCTCAAATGTATGAACAGATTTCGGTGTTTGAAAACGTACAAGTACCTCATCTACATTTCCTTTTTTTATACGAATTGTATTTACTGCTTTCATCATAATTTAACTTCCTCCCTTAGTGTTAAAGACTCTAAATACTCGTATACAGGTAGCGCAGGCTCTCCGCCCATTTGTGCATGGCGAAGCAGTGAAATTCCGTGCGGACCTGGAGCCCCAATGACATTTGGCTGAATAGCAAGAATTGCTTTGACGATACTTAGTTCGCCAAGCATCGCTGCCGTGAAGATGTCCATGCGTGCTCCACGCTCTAGTAACCATTCCGCAATTGCACGATTACCTGTATGGGCTGCGGCCCCAAGCCCACTTTCCCAATCGTCACCTCCCCAGTTCATACTGGAATGAAGAAGCGCCGGCTCTTGCTCAACTAATTTCTTTACCTCTTCGAAATCTCCATGTGCTGCAATAATAAATGCCCTTACCAACTCATCACTTAGTGGCTCTTTTCTCATACACATTCTTCCTTTCGTAACCTTATTGGAGTGAAAAATGGTTTACCATTATCCTTATAGATATCCGCGTCTATTTCAAAGATAGATTGAAACATTTCCCTGCATAACACACATTGCGGAATTCCATCGTACTGGATCTTCCCATCCTTTAAAACGACAAGGCGGTCACTATAACGTGCTGCCTGGTTGATGTCATGCAAGACCATTACAACAGTCATGCCAAACTTTGTATTTAACTCTTCGACAAGCTCCATCACTTCTAATTGGTGTGATATATCAAGAAATGTTGTCGGTTCATCCAACAGTAATATCTTTGGCCGCTGGGCAACAGCCAGCGCAATCCATGCCCGTTGTCTTTCTCCACCAGAAAGTGATTGCAACGTCCGGTTTTTAAAGCGAGTTAATCTCGTAACTTCCATCGCCCATTGAACAATTTCGTCATCTTCTTTTGTCAACTTGCCATAAGCCCCCCGATGTGGATACCTTCCAAATTCGATGAGTTCACCTACTGTCAAATCGAGTTGATGATCTTGCATTTGTGGTAGCATGGCAAGTTTTTTTGCGACATCCAGACTTTTCATTGATCCAATCATTTGTCCATCTAGGATGACTTCACCGCTTTTAGGAGTAATAAGACGTGAAACAAGCCGGAGCAATGTGGATTTTCCAGATCCATTTGGTCCTATTAAGCTGACAATCTCACCTTCCTTTATGTGTAGGTCAATCGCTTGTAACTGAAAGGAAGGAGAATGTTCGAATGCTACATCTTTAGTTAGAAGCAAATGAGTCCCTCCTTCTCTGGATCATATACAAGAAAAATGGGCCGCCTAAGAATGCCAACAAAATCCCGACTGGTAACTCGATTGGATTAAAAGCACTCCTCGCAACTGTATCAGCCAATACAACGAGCAACCCTCCGCCAAGTGCGGAAGCAGGCAGTAAATAGCGATAATCTCCACCTATCATAATCCTTAATATATGTGGCACAACAAGCCCAACAAAGCCAATTAAACCGGCAACACTCACAGCAATTCCCGCAAGAAGTGTACTAAGAACAATTAGGAAAAATCGACTTTTTTCAACATTATGGCCAAGCAGTTTTGCAACTTCATCACCAAGTCTTAAAATACGAATATGCCTAATTGCAAACAAAGATAATACAAGCGCTCCAACCGCGTAATAAATAATCATCTCAAATTGGATCCACCCCACACCGCCAATACCGCCCGCTAGCCACGGAAGAACTGATTGCACACGGTCACTATATAACAGCATGAGTGCACTCATAAATGCACCTATCACAGCATTAATGGCTACACCAACTAAAATAATACGTACAGGTGAAGTGCCGCCTTTCCAAGAGAAAGCATAAATAATGAGCGCAGTTATGAGGGCTCCTATAAAAGCTGCTAAAGGTAAAAATAGTATATACGCCGGGAAAATTATCATAATAGTCGTTGCAGCAAGACCCGCTCCAGACGACACCCCTATAATCCCCGGATCAGCTAGTGGATTTTTCATTACGCCTTGTAAAATAGCACCAGATACCGCAAGACACATTCCGACAATCATGCCTATTAAAACTCGCGGGAAACGTAATTCCCATATAATTCGTCTAGCCAATGAATCATCTGAGTGAAAAATTCCACTCCAAACTTCACTGATCGTAAATGAAACAGGTCCAATCATTAAACTTGCCGTACACGCAAGTACAAGAAGGATGCTAAAAGAGACAACTACAATTGTTCGTTTTTTTGCAAGTGGATGGGTATTTTTAGATACTTGAACTTCTACCGCTTCCATTTTATTTAACCGCCGCTAGATTTTCCTTCATCACCTCAAGTGCTTCTACAACTTTCGTACCTGGGTTTGAACCAAATAAATGTGAAGGTAAAATAAATACATTGCCGTTTTTTATTGCATCAAGATTTTTCCATGCTGCATTCTTTTCCATTTCGGTTTCAAATGCCGCTTTAACCCCTTCTGGATCGCCATGTGTGATTAACATCACAACTTCTGGATTTCTTTCGATAATTTTTTCAACACTTAAACTCGCATACTGTGGGTAATTCTCTTCTTGTGGAAAATCGGATGCGATATTTTCTCCACCCGCTTTTTCTAATAAATCTCCTGTAAGAGAGTTTGGAAGAGCCGCTAGATACGTACCTGGCGCACCATATACCAATAGTGTTTTTACTGGATCAGAATTGGTTTTTTCGCTATTTTCTACTTCTTCCGTAATCGTTTTATTCATACTTTCAGCTTTTGTTTCTTTTTGAAATAGCTGTCCGTATAGACGAATTGTTTCTTGAATATCAGCGATTGAATTTGCTTTAGTGTAAATAACTTTCGTTCCTTGTCGTTCTATATTTTCAGCATGTTGCTTGAAACTCATTGCCGCTGCTAAAACAGTCGGATGAACTTCAGCTAATTTCTCAAAGTTTGGCTGATGTGGATTACCGATTTCCGTAATACTTTCTATTTCTTTTGAAACAGGTCCACTTGCCGTTGGGCGGCCTGTCACATTAGCACCTAATGCTAGTAAAATATCTAAGTCTCCTGAATTTAAAACTGCAATTGATTCTGGAACACTTTCAAACGTAATATTTTCACCCGATGCATCTGTCACTTCAATAGCTGACGTGACCACTTCTTTTTTCTCCTTACCTTTTGGTTCCTCTTCTTTCACTGCTGCTTTACCATTCTCCGTACCACATGCTGCTAAAACAAATAACAGCAGTACAGATAATAAAAGTACTGATACCTTCTTCATTTCCCACACTCCTAATTAATAATGATAATCATTCTCAGTTGTTCCCATTGTACTGATAACGATTCTCACTGTCAATGAGTTTTTTGAAAATAAAAAATCAACCTAAGCATTTCCTCTTAAATTAACCCATCAAACGTTCATAATTGTAGTGGTGACAGTCACCGCTACAATTATGAACGCAATTAAAAACAGCCTTAAATCGATAATCGATTTAAGGCTGTTTTAGTAATTATTGAAACAACCGCAATTGTTGCATTTGTTGCGTTTGTTTTAGAATTGTCTTGGTGACTGTCACCCAATCAATTAGGCGAGTGAGCCGCCTTGTTTTAGGAATGTTTGAATTCCTTCTGCCGCTCTATATGATAGAGCGCCAAGTGTACCAGTTGGATTGAATGAACTGTTATGAGGGAATGCAGAAGCACCCACCACAAAAACGTTCTCGGCATCCCACATTTGCAAGTATGAGTTAACTGCTGAGGTTTCACGGTCAGCACCCATAATTACGCCGCCTGTGTTATGCGTATTTGTATCTTTGTTTACATTGAATGGTCCTTGTTCATCAGCTGTATCAATAATGTCAGCACCCATTGCTTCTGCTACCGAATGCGTAACTTTCGACATGTATTTCACTAATTCGCGATCTTGTTCTGTGTAATCATACGTCATACGAAGCAATGGCATACCGTATGCATCTTTATAATCAGGGTCAAGATCCAGGAAGTTATTTTGATGCGGCATACTTGCGCCTTGTGAAGCGACCTTCAAGTAGCTGTTTGCATATTTAATTGATTGTTTCTTGAATTCCGGTCCCCAATTTGGCGTGCCGCTTGGTACAACATTGTTTGCAATTGGGCGTGCACCGTATTGGAACATACGAATTCCTGCGCCATGAATAAAGTTCTCATTCGTATGGTCAAAGTTATCGCCAACGAATTCAGGGATCTCCATGCCTAACGCCCCTGCACCTGCATACAGATTGAATTCTTTGTCTTCAAAGAATGTCCATGAAATGATAATAATAGATAGGCCAATTGCTGCACCGATGAATGTGTACCATGGATAACCATCATTAAAAATAATAAGAGAAGTAGCCAAACCCCCGATTAATAAAATCGGTAAAAATACCTGGCTCATTATTTTAAGCTCTTCAATGTAATACTGTGACACCTTCATTCTCCTTTCTTTTCGATTCCGTAAATGAACATCCCGTTATTTGGTAAATCTATTTAATAGCGGATAGTTATTTCGCGATTCAAATCAACGCGTCCTTATTCTACTCCTTTTTTTTCTTCATTGATATGGATTAGAAATAAATTTCCTCTTATCCAAGAAAGTTTCTATTTTCCGAATTTACTCTTCTTAATTTATTAAGTGTCCTATTATTTACAAACCATTTTTGATGTGTATAATGTGTAGGGTAGTTAATTCAACTTACTTATTCTACTATACTTTTCCGATTTAGTCTGAATTAAAGCTATTTTATTTACGATATAAGAAAGTTTATACCTTTCGAATTTACTTTCTATCATAGAAAGATAGTGGGTGATAAGCAGCATGGAACAAGAATATACTCTTGTCGAACATTTAACGGAGCTGAGGAAGCGGCTCATTATTATAGCTTTGGTTTTTATAGTATCCTTGGCGGTAGGTTTTGGTATTGCACCTAAAATATTAACTTTTCTCAAAATGCAGCCTACAGCCCGTCATGTGGAGTGGAACGTATTTGGCTATACAGATGGTTTAATGATTTATTTGAAATGCGCATTACTGTTGGCCATTCTTATTACTTTACCTATCGCATTGTACCAAATATGGTTATTTGTAAAGCCAGGAATGTCCAGTGAAGAATCAAAAGGTACAGTCACTTTTATACCAGTTTCTTTCTTCCTATTTTTAGCGGGGGTCAGTTTTAGTTATTTTCTCCTCTTTCCCTTAATGTTGAATTTCATGTCAAATATCAACGAATCGATTGGTGCAGTTGAAACGTATGGGATGAAACAATATTTTACGTTTATGTTTAACTTAATCATTCCAGTAGGTATCGTCTTCGAATTACCGGTCGTCATCCTATTTTTAACTAAATTAGGTATTGTAACACCGGTAAAGTTAAGGAAAATGAGAAAGCTCTCCTATTTCGTACTTGTAGTCGTTGGTGTTTCAATAACGCCGCCTGATTTCATTTCCGATTTTCTGATCATTATTCCTTTATTACTGCTATTTGAAATCAGCATTCTTGTATCAAGCTGGTCACTGAAAAGAAAGCGGGCAAATGAAGTGAAACGTGAGAAGACGCTGCAGGAGTAAATCGCGGCATACTTATTGCGAGAAATGCTATACTGATATACGCAACTGTAAACATGTACATTTCTCAAATAAATATACATCAATTTAAAGGAGGAACAAAACATGCCATCAAGTATCGGGGTACCCGGTTTAATTATAATTTTAGTAATTGCTTTAATCGTCTTCGGACCTTCCAAATTGCCTCAATTAGGTAAAGCGGTTGGACAAACATTGAAGGAATTCAAAAATTCAACAAAAGATATCATGGATGATGTCACAGATGAATTCAAATCAGATGATAAAGAATCAACAGAGAAAAAGAAAATTTAATAGATAACTAAAAAATCGGCATTAAATACAATTTCTAATCGTATTTAATGCCGTTTTTTTTGAACGATTAAACTGCGTTTTATTTATGAATCGTAACAGTTGTTCCAACAGGGACCATAGACGCTAATTCTAGAACGTCTTCATTATGCATTCGGATACATCCATGAGACACGCTTTTCCCTATTGAAGAGGGGTTATTCGTTCCGTGTATACCATAATGAGGTTTTGATAACCCCATCCAAAATGCTCCAAAAGGACCACCAGGATTGCTTTGTTTATTGATGATTTTATATGTTCCCATGGGCGTAGATGTGACCATCTTCCCTACTGCAATCGGATATTTTTTAATTAAGTGATGGCCATCGTAAAGGTTTAATCGGTGTTTCACTGTAGATATGTCAATCCAAAGATTGATAAGAACTCCCCCTTACAACAAATGCTCGTTCATTTATTCTATGAGCACAGATGCCGATGGGGAGGGCTTGAATACTATATTTCGTGCAAATATTCATTGAATGGTGAACTCAGGATCACTACATTCAACACTCATCCCTTACGTCCTTTATTCACTTTTTGAAGAAAAATGGTTTAATTATTATTTGCATTTTCTATCTCAATGTCCACTTGACTTAACCTATTGTATATAACAATTCTTAGTCTTTCTACAATACCATTTTCAGCCAAAACAAACTTTTCCCCATCATCGAAATAAAATTCATATTGAGGGAACCCCCCACCTCGAGGTACTTCATAGTAAACTACTCGTTCTATTTCGTCCCAAGAATAGGAATGGTTTTCTTTCGAAAACATCTCTCTATAGGAAATTGAATCATCTCCTAGAGAGATATAATTTTTCGAAGCAATTAAAAAGAAAAATCCACTCAAAATTAGACACGCAATGCTAATGTATATCGAAACTTTGCTGCTATCTAGTAACGAGAGAATCATTGCCGATAAGATTAAAAATAGGAATCCAATGCTGTAGACAATATAAATCGCACCTGATACCAATACATACCAATTACCAGCCGTGAAGTACAAAGTATTTGCAACAAACAAGGGAAGAACCATTATAAATATAGGTGATAAAAGTAGTATGCCAATGGCAATTACCATAAATATATGCCTAGACTCATAACTTCTTTGCATTTAAATTCCCCCAAAGTCTTTTCATTCTTACTCTTTCTGCTTAGTAGCGCATGGCCAACCATCGTAGTTAACAGCGTTGAAGCCCAAAATACAATACTTCCAGTCAGCACATTGATACTTGGATTGTCCACCAATGTAGAAAATTCTCCGTCGGTAATCTTTGTGATGTTAAAGTATATAAAAGGTATAAGTAATTCTATGCCTACCACTATGGTAAAAAGACTGAGCATGACAATAAGTAAGCAGATGTACTTTCCCATTATCGGTTTCCATCTAGCAGTTTACTGTTTATTTAGTGTCAACCATGTATGCTATACCTGCTCTACTGCAAGACTATTATTAAAAGGGTTGGGGATAAGGCATACGTTACATCCTCATTAGAAAGGCAAAATGCCACCCACCTTAATTATCCTCTATTTCCAACCACTTGTAAATTACCGCCATAGTTTTCAAACTGCTATAAATTGGGTGATTTTCTTGAGAGCCTGTTCTTCCATCATAGATTTTTGAGACATATTTTGCAGGAATATACCAGATGCCCTTAAGAGAATTACCGTTTACAATTCATGCTACAAATGTTATTATCTTTTAAAATCAAATGCGTTGAAGAGAAGAGTAGCTAACGTCCATTCTTTGCAGAGAGCTCCGGTTGCTGAAAAGGAGTAAGAATGCGTTATCGAAACAAGTCTCTGAGCATCACTTCGGAACCAGCAATGGGGATAGAGTGACAGGTGCTCCTGTTATAGAGCCAGGGTATACGCATCTATTTGCCGTACCTGATAAGGTTACGATGGAAACATCGTAATAAACTGGGGTGGCACCACGATTGATACAATCTCGTCCTCAAGACTTAAGGTCTTGGGGGTGGGATTTTTTTATTGTCAAAAAATGAATGATAGGGAGGAAAATCAAATGAGGCTTGGGAACGTAGTTGAATCTTGGAAATATCCTTTAATGTTGTTAGCTGGAATTGGCATTTCTAATGTGGGCGCCTGGATTTATTTAATTGCGCTTAATTTGATTATCCTTGAGAAAACAGGTTCTCCGCTTGCAGTGGCTGTCCTTTATATTCTTAAACCTTTGGCTACATTATGTACAAATTTTTGGTCGGGTAGCGTAATAGACCGGTTAAATAAACGTAATTTAATGGTCACTCTTAACTTGTTTAGTGCGGTATTTATCGCTACCTTATCTTTTCTTTCTTCTCTTTGGTCAATCTATCTAGTCGTTTTTTTGATTAATATAGCACGCTCTATGTTTGACCCGACATCTATGACTTATATTACAAAACTAATTCCCACTGAGGATAGAAAACGATTTAATTCATTACGCAGTTTACTCGATTCTGGAGGCTTTCTAATTGGGCCAGCTATAGCGGGATTGTTATTTATCATCGGCACACCCATTTTTGCCATTTACATGAACGCCATTGCTTTATTATTATCAGGATTAGTCACTATGATGATGCCCAACCTCGAAAAACACATACGGTTTAATAGTACAGATGAAAAATTATCTTTTAAAGTAGTGAAGAAAGATTGGACTCTTGTATTGAATTTTAGTCGTCGCTACGCCTATATCATGTTCATTTACTTCCTTTTTGGCTGTGTGATGGTCATGGCTACAGCTATTGACTCACTTGAAGTCGCATTTGCTAAAGAGGTCCTTTCTTTATCGGATAGTGAATATAGTTTTTTAGTCAGCATAGCGGGGGCTGGGATCGTAATGGGCGCACTTATTAATGCGATGATTGCCACTAAATCATCGACTTCTTTGTTAATTGGTTTAGGCTCCCTATTCGTTTCTGTCGGCTATATTGTTTACGCTTTTTCCACTATCTTTTTCATGGCAGCTATTGGGTTTTTCATTCTTTCCTTTTCTCTCGCCTTTGCGAATACGGGCTTTCATACCTTCTATCAAAACAATATTCCCGTCGATGTAATGGGGAGAGTTGGAA
The DNA here is from genome assembly GCF_038007465.1 of Sporosarcina sp. FSL K6-1508. Taxonomy (NCBI): domain Bacteria; kingdom Bacillati; phylum Bacillota; class Bacilli; order Caryophanales; family Caryophanaceae; genus Sporosarcina; species Sporosarcina sp. FSL K6-1508. The sequence continues at coordinate 612,334 of NZ_JBBOXF010000001.1, forward strand.
GTATTTACGGATTAATGGAAGCTGTTTTAATCATACTTGCAACGACCATAGCTGGCGTGGCAGCTCAACTCATTTCTATTCAATATGTTGTCATTGCAGGGACATTTGCGATGTTGTTGATATCCACTACACTATTCATCTTTAACAGCCAACCTTCAAAGGCAAAACTTTATTCCCCCCCTCTGTAGATTGAATACGATGCATAAACAGGGCGCAGATGCCTTACCAGGGTAGCCGAATATCCTTTTCAATTCTTAACATACTATTAATACTAATTTACATTTTCAATACACTAGATTAACAATTTCACCTTATAGTTACCTTTGATAGCAGAAAAACTAGGAGGTTTTACATTGGTGAAAAAGCAGTTTTTTAAAAAGGTTCTCCCCATCGCAGTTCTTTCTACAGTTTTGGTTGCAAGTTGGGGTGGGACAATCACTAATCCACGCGTTCAGGCAAATGAAACCGAACTCAACAACAATGCTGAAATCAAAAATGTGATTTTCCTCATTGGTGACGGAATGGGCGTTTCTTACACTTCGGCTTATCGTTACTTGAAAGACGATCCCACTACGCCTGTTGTCGAAAAAACAGCATTTGACAAGTATCTTGTTGGTCAGCAAATGACTTATCCTGAAGATCCTGAGCAAACAATAACAGACTCGGCATCTGCAGCAACTGCAATGTCTGCTGGCGTAAAAACATACAACTCTGCGATTGCCGTGGACAACGACAAGTCAAATGTGAAAACTGTCTTGGAGGCTGCGAAAGAAGCAGGCAAATCGACTGGGCTAGTTGCTACCTCAGAAATTACCCATGCAACACCTGCTGCATTCGGTGCTCACAATGAAAGTCGAAAAAATATGGATGCCATTGCCGATGATTATTACAATGAATTAATCAACGGCGAGCATAAAATCGATGTCCTTCTAGGCGGAGGGAAATCAAACTTCGAGCGCTCAGACGTCAATCTCACGGAGTCCTTTAAAAAAGATGGATTTAGCTATGTAACCACTAAAACAGAACTCTTAAATGATAAAAACGACCAAATTCTTGGATTGTTTGCCAATGGCGGTCTTCCTAAAATGATTGATAGCCCGGAAGATACTCCATCACTTGAAGAAATGACTACTTCTGCAATCGACCGCTTACGTAAAAATGACAATGGTTTCTTCCTGATGATTGAAGGAAGCCAAATTGACTGGGCCGGCCATGACAATGACATTGTTGGTGCCATGAGCGAGATGGAAGACTTTGAAAAAGCCTTTAAAGCAGCCATTGAGTTTGCAGAAAAAGATAAGCATACACTAGTCGTAGCAACTGCTGACCATTCAACAGGTGGATTTTCTATAGGCGCGGATGGTAATTATAACTGGCTCACTGATACAATCAAAGCAGCAAAACGCACACCTTCCTTCATGGCAAATGAAATTGCCACTGGTGCAGATGTAGAGCAAACTTTAAAAAGCTATATTGATCAAGATCTATTACCACTGACAGAAACTGAAATTGAATCTGTTAAAGCCGCTGGCGAAGATGAGAGTGCTATCAATAATGAAATCAAACTGATTTTTGATAAGCGTTCCTATACAGGTTGGACAACGGGCGGACATACCGGTGAAGACGTGCCTGTATATGCGTTCGGTCCATCTAGTGATCGTTTTGCCGGGTTATTAGATAATACAGACCATGCACAAATTATATTTGACATTATAGAAGCAAGTAAAAAGTAAACAGTGTAAAGAAATAATGGTTAGAACCCGTCGCTTCCAAAAAGTAGCGGGTTCTTTTCTATTTGGCAGGCGTCCTATTTTCATTTTCAATTTCTTCATTAGTAAAAGAATAAAGAAAAAACAACAATTATGCTCGTTACACACGACAAAAAATCCAGGAAACACCTCCTGGATTTCAACTTATTTCTTATTTAAACACTAGTTCCAAGCCCCGCTCCAAAAAGCATTTTTGAATAGGGATGCGTAAACTTAAATTCACCTTCACTTTTCACACTCTCGTCTACAATTTCTCCATCTTTCATGACATACACTCGTTCACACATATAAGAAACGACTTGTAAATCATGGGCAATGAAAAGGATCGCCATACCACTATCTCGGTTGAGTTCAATCAGTAAATCAATGATTTCTCTCTGGGTTAATCGATCAAGATTCGAGACAATTTCATCACAGATTACTAGTTTTGGACTGACGAGAATCGATCGCAGCAAGTTTACACGCTGTCTCTCTCCGCCGCTTAGCTCAGAAGGATACCTATGTAAGTGCGCTTCCGCTAGCTTCACCTTTTCGAGCATAGCGCGTATATACGCATCCCGATCACCCTTCATAGTCCGAAGAGGCTCCATTAAAATCTGACGAACGCTCCATAAAGGGTTGAGGGCAGCTGAGGCATTTTGAAAAACAAGTTGGCACTCTTCGTAAAACGCTTTTCTTAATACCTTAGTAACAGGCAACCCGTTGAATGAAACTACACCCTCATCAACCGCTTCAAGTTGCATAATAATACGTGAAAGCGTACTTTTTCCGCTACCGCTTTCTCCAACGAGTCCAACGATTTCACCTTCGCCGATCGACAGATTTATCCCGCATATTGCCTGCTTCACTTTCCCGCTACTTCGGTAACTTTTCGACACCTTTTCTACCGTTAACACGACTATCCCTCCTCCCCTAAAACCGACTTTCCAGCAATCGCTTCGTATACGGATGCTCGGGTCGTTCAAACACCGTCTTCACAGTACCCGCCTCCACAACTTCCCCTTGTCGCATGACAATCATTTCATGAGCCACTTCCGCGACGATATCCAAGTCGTGGGTAACAAGAAGAATCGTGGTTCCCTGCTCTTCATTCAGGCGCTTCAACAGTCCGATGAATTCCTTTTGCAACATCATATCAAGAGCGGACGTCGGTTCATCGGCAATTAAAAGGGTTGGTTCTACATACAATGCACAAGCAATCATACATCGCTGCAACATCCCCCCCGATAATTCAAATGGATAATGTTCCATGATTTCCACTGAAAGGCCCAGGCTGTCTAAAATGGTGCCAATCTTCCCTAGAAATTGTTGCACAGCATCTCCTGTTCGTCTTCCAGAAAACTCATAAAGCTGATGCCTCATTTTCACGGATGGGTTAAAACTGTTCGCTGCATCCTGAAAAATTGTGAATAGTTGTGTTTTCCGTATTTCTTTCATTTCTTTTTCCGAAACGGTAATTAGGTTCTTTTCGTTAAACATAGCTTGTCCTGTTGCTTTCGCTCTTAGCGGTAAAATCCCAAGCAACGCGGAAATCGTCATACTTTTACCGCTACCGCTTTCACCAATAATCGATGTAATCCTCCCACTTGGGATAAAAAATGAGCTATTATGCACAACTGGATGTCCATCGATTTCAATTGATAATTGATTGACCTTAAGCATCTAAACGCCTCCGTTTCGGATCCTTCAACGCTTCTCCGATAAAGTTAATCGCAAGAATTGTAATAAATATCATGATTCCAGGAAATAGACCAATCCACCAAGCACCGATCAGAATATCATTTTGTGCGTAGTATAGCATATTACCCCATGACGGAATTGCCGGTGGTACACCGATTCCAAGGAAACTGAGCGACACTTCGATGAATATGGCTCCTGCAAAATTGAACAGTGTAACAACGAAAATGGCAGGAATACTATTGCGTAGTATATGTCCAAAAAGGATTTTCCAAATTGGCGTTCCAAACATTTTCGCCATTTTCACAAACTCCGCTTCCTTCAATCGCAGAAATTCAGAGCGGACGATACGAGCGGTAACAAGCCATCCAGTTACGCCGATAATGAGTGCCATACTCCATATCCCACCCTGCATGAATGCCTGAAACGCTAAGATGATGATAAGTGACGGTATCGTAATGAGCGCTTCGAGAAACCGCATCATAACAGTATCCAAGAAGCCGCCAACATAACCGCTAATTGCACCGTACAGTACACCGACAACGAGCGATAAAAGTACGGATACACTCGCAACAGTCAGCGTCACTTTACCGCCCTCCAATAGACGTGAAAAGACATCACGGCCAAGGTGATCCGTTCCTAACAGATGGTCTTGACTGGGAGATACATATACTTCATCCAGATTCATATCATTTGGCTCATACGATGAAAGGAAGCTTGCACTTACCGTCAAAATTACGATCATACTGAGGAGAGCGCACCAGAAAATCAATGCTTTTTTTGATTTCATTTATCGCGCGTCCCCTTTCCGCAACTTGGGATTCAGCATGTACATAATCAGGTCGATAACGAAAAGGCTTACGACCACAATCAAACCCGTTAGTAAAATACTCCCCATCAACAAAGGGAAGTCTTTTGTGACTACCGCTTTCACGGTTAGTTGTCCAAGCCCAGCCCATGAAAACAGTGATTCCACGATGATTGACCCGCCAAAAAATGACGGAATTGTCATGCCGATATAATTCAAATAGGGGATAGAGGCATTGCGCAAAATCCCTTTCCTGATGACCTGATCTGCTACACCATTCGCACGTGCTACTGTCACATAATAATTTTGACTTTCCACTTTAATGCTTTCTTGTAGAAAGCGCGCGTAAATACCGACGTGGGTAAAAATGATGACCGTTGCAGGCATGATCAGATAACGCAGTTTATCCAAAAACCCGCCTTCGTCTCCGATATCCCCCGTCCCGGATGACGGCAGAATACCAAGTTTCACCGCGAAAAAGGAGATAAATAAAATACCCAGCCAAAATGCCGGTATTGAGGAAGTCACAATGCTGACCGTCGATAATCCTTTATCCCACAGTGATCCTGCCTTCATGCCCGCTGCGGTTCCAAGCCAGATTGAACCAATAATAATGAAAAAGAGCGTCGTGCCAAATAAGAGTAATGTATTGGGCAACCGTTCCAGAAGAATGGTCGAGACAGGACGCCCTTCCTTATACGAAATTCCTAAATTCCCTTTCACTGTTTCAGCGAGCCATGTTCCGTACTGCGCGATGACAGGACGATCAAGTGCAAAAACACGGCTGATTCGTTCTTTTTCAGCCGCATTCAATGTTTGGGCGTTGCCCCCATAAAAAGCCGCCGCGGGATCACCGGGAGCCGCATGCATAATGAAAAAAGAGAGGAAGCTCACGATGAAGAGGACGATTATCCCCATCACCATTCGCTTCCCAATCCATTTAACGGTCATTCCACGTCCACTCCTCAACATTCCAGAGGAAACCAGATCCATGATGACCTAGTATACGTTTTTTCACGCCGCTTAAATCTTTATTAATTCCGTAAACTGCATCTTCATATGCGATGAAATCAAATGCAGGATCATTCGCAAGTTCTTCTTGGAACTCCATATAAATTGCTTTTCGTTCTTCAGGATCTGTCGTCAAACGACCTTTTTCGAGTAGCTCGTCCACTTTCGCATTTGAATAGCTACCGTAATTATACCCCGAGCTCGTCAAACTAGACTGATCAGTGTGGAACAATAGATGTGTATGATGATCTGCATCGTAAGGACTGCCCCATGCGATGATAAATGCATCTGTCTTATCAATTTCAATCGCACTCCAGTCAAGTGCAGCCACGGTCACATCGGCTCCGATTTTCTTGAAGCCTTCCGCAGTGTAGTTGGCCATGTTCACCCGCACCGTGTCTGTGGCGGGTACCGTAATTGTGAACGCCAATTTATCATTACCTTTATAACGGAAACCGTCTTTTTCTTCTTTCCAACCTGCACTGTCTAGAAGATCTTTCGCTTTTTCAATGTCGTACGTGTACTGCTCTACATTTTCATTGTTAAATGCGTGCTTTTGAAGCGGCGAATATGCTTCGGTGCCGTATCCTTTCAAGATACCTTTGACAATCTGAGCACGATCCGTCGCATAGCTAAATGCACGTCTCACATCGACATCTTTCCATAAATCTTTGTTCATGTTATAAAGAATTCCGCGATAATCGGCGGATTCAATATCGTAAATTTTAATATTTTTTTCTTTTTCTAGCTCTTCAACCTGTACGGGATCAAGCAAGGCGACATCGACTTCCCCGGATTTGAGCTGCAGTGCACGGACATTGCTATCCGGAATAAATTTAAAAATCACTTTTTCAATGGAAGGTTTAGTCCCAAAGAAATCGTTATATGCTTTTAACGTTAAACTATTACCTCGTTCCCATTTGTCAAACATATATGGGCCTGCACCGATTGGATGGCTGTTGAATTCAGCCGTCCTCATGTCAACGCCTTCAAATGCATGCTTCGGCAAGATGGGTGCCGTCAGTTTATCGAGCATAGGCGTAAACGGGTTTTTCAGCTTTATTTCAAGTTGAAAATCGTCCACTTTTGTTACTGAATCGACTTCAGTGAAATCCGACTTCAAAAACGAAGCATTGTTGTCATCCAAAATGCTTTCAATTGTAAAGATCACGTCATCGGCAGTAAGTGGTTCACCATCGTGAAACGTAATGTCTTCTTTCAATTTAAACGCATACGTCAGCTTATCATTAGAAATAGTAAACGAATCCGCTATATCCGTGACAGGTTCATTTTTCTCGTCAAATCGCATCAAACCACGGAATAACAGTGCATCAAGGTTTGTCTCTTCCAACAGCGGATTTAATCCTTCAAATTCAGCTTCCGACGCATAGACGAGTCGATTTTCTTTTGTTTTTGCTTCGGAAGTTTCTTTTCCTTTGCTTCCACACCCCGCAATAACGAGTAAAATGGCGATGAAAATTATAAATAAATTCATTCTTCTTTTAAACATTAGAACCTCCCCAAAAAATGTAATTCTCTACTAACTAATTATAAGGAGATGCATGTCCAATGTCTAACATGACGCAGTTTGAAACAACCTTCTTGTAGATTTCACGGTTAGTATCCCGCAAATCGGGCATATTATCATGAACAAAAAAATAAGGAGGATGATTACATTATGAACAAAATGGCCATGGCAGCACTTGGACTCGGCGCAGCGTATTTAATGAGAAATAAAGACGCCAGGGACAAACTGATGAAACAGGTTGAATCGTTCACAGGTACATTCTCTTCAAAAAACGAATCGCATAGCAATTCGTAAAGTAACAGAGATTTCGGCATCCCATTGAGGGATGCCGATTTTTCATTATAAAGGGCTTTTGTTTATCCTACTGCAAAAGGGGGAAATCATTAAATAAGCAACTTCATAAATTTTGAGGAGGATTTATTCATGAAAAAGAAAATGGCTTTGACTGCACTCGGACTCGGCGCTGCGTACTTAATGCGAAACAAAGATTCAAGGGACAAACTCTCGAAGCAATTCGATAATTTTGGAGAGACCCCAATGCGGGGAGACAAAAAAGACACTCACTCAGCGACTCAGTCACCACAATCAGCGGGTCGAAAAAAAGGTCTTTTGCAAAATATTTTCAGTTAACCCGAAACGCTGGCCTCCTATACTAAGGAGGCCAGCGTTTTTTTCACTAAAAAACTTTAACCCCAGTAAGGGCTCCGAATTTAATTCGTTACTGTGTTTTTCCGCTCTGTATACAAAACGATAAAGATACTCGCTTCGTAAAGCAATACCATTGGAATTAAAACAATGAGTTGGCTTATAAAATCCGGTGGTGTGATCAAAGCTGAAATGATCGCGATGGCTAGATACGACCATTTCCGTACTTTTTTCATAGATTCCGCAGTGAGTAATCCGATTGCCGCCAAGAACAGCGCAACTATAGGCAACTCAAATAATATTCCAATCGGCATTGTCGTCATAAGCAAGAAACTGATGTATTCCTGCGCCGACACCATTACATTAAAATTCACTGCCCCTAACGAGACAAGAAAATTATAACTAAGTGGATTAACTACAAAGTAACCGAATGACACGCCTACAAGAAAGAGTAGCAACATGACGGGCGAGTACAAACTCAGAAACCGACCTTCTCTTTCGTTAAGTCCTGGTTTTACAAATTGCCAGAGAAAATGACAGAGAAAAGGAATTGACAGCCCGAACGCAATAGCCGTTGAAATCGACATATAAAACTTCACGACTTCGAGAGGTCCAAGTATGATCAGCTCATGACCGCGGGTAATATGCGGGAACCAGAGATTGATACTCAAAAACACTGCGATGAGAAAGAAAAGGAAAACAGCCGCACTTTTGACGAGCTGTTTTCTCAAGTCTGTGAGATGATCGACAAGAGTAGGATCATCTTCCAACACCGATTCATTCGCTTCATTTTCTGTCTTACTGGCACTTACTTCAATTTCGCTGTCTACTTTGTCTTCCTCAATTACAATATGGGCTTTATCAAGTGGACTGACAATTTTTCGATTGTGATCTCCATATGGATCCATACCCTCACCTGCTCATAGTTGTTCCGTTTTCTTCGTTTCCTTTTGGACCACTGGTTCTTCATCTTCCATAATATCCTTTGCTGATTTCTTAAATTCAGCAAGTGTCTTCCCTACCGCAGCTCCCACTTCAGGTAACTTTTTCGGCCCGAACAAGATGAGCACAATAACAAGAATGATGATTAAACCCGGTACGCCAATACTCGCTAAACTCATTGCATAAGTCTCCCTTCATTTTCACACAAGTGACCCACCGGCTTTACTATATTTAAGAATTCCTTCTGCTGCGCGATAAGCAAGTGCACCCACTGTTCCTGTAGGATTGTAGCCGCTGTTATGCGCAAAGTTTCCAGCGCCAACAACAAATAGGTTTTCAGCGTCCCAATGTTGCAAGTAATTGTTGACAACACTATTATCCGGGCTCGCTCCCATAATAGTTCCACCTGTATTATGGGTTGTTTGATACGGAACAATATCATAATCTGTAATTGGATTTCCGGCCATGACTGTCTTCGCGCCCATCTCTTGCATAATAGCAGTTGTCTTTTCAATTAAATACTTGTGTAAATTTCGATCTTGGTCAGTAAAATTGTACGTCAACTGGAGTAATGGAACGCCGTATGCATCTTTGTAATCCGGGTCGAGCGACATAAAGTTTTCTTTGTGCGGCATCGAAGCCCCTTCTGTTGAGACGTTAAGTGTCCTTGTATAGTTATGAATAGAGGCTTTCTTAAACTCGGGACCCCAGATCGGTGTGTCTGGCGGCACCGGGTTCGTCTGAATCGGGCGTGTACCGGTCTGAGTCATGGAGATACTCCCGCCGTGAATGAAATCCAGATCACTGTGGTCAAAGTTATCCCCGTTCAGATCATCTATTGTCATACCAAGAGATCCGGCACCCATAAATACATTCATCTGTTCATCGAAAAACCCTGTAGCGCCAGGAAGGATTTGGTAGGCATAGTTTTTGCCAAGGGTACCTTTTTGCGTCTGTGGATTGTACTGTTCCCCAATGCCTGACACCATTAAAAGTTTTGCGTTGTTCATGACATAACTCGTAAGCACAACAACTTCTGCAGGTTGGATATACTCTTCTCCAGTTTGGTTATCGATATACTTTACGCCCGTCACTTTATTACCTTTTTTCAAAACTTCTACAACATTTGCATGGAAACGGACATCAAATTTCCCGGTTTTCCTTGCTGTTGGAATGACCGTAATTTCCGGTGATGTCTTTGCTCCGTATTCACAACCAAACCGTTCGCAAAATCCACAGTATTGGCATGCTGATATTGATTCACCGTCTGGATTTGTATAGGCCTCCGACAAGTTTGCTGATGGTAACATGAAAGGTGTATATCCGAGATTACTTGTTGCCTTTTCAAATTTTTTCAGGATAGGTGTTTTTTTCATTGGTGGTGTTGGGTAATCAGAAGAACGTTTCCCCGCGAAAGGATTTTTGGCTTCACCTGATAAACCCGCAGTCTTTTCAAATTTGTCAAAATAAGGCTCTAGCTCATCATAGGTAATGCCCCAATCTTGAAGTAAGTAGTCAGCTGATAGTTTGTTTTTTCCATATTTCTTTTCTGTCATTGATTTGATTTCGAAATCGTAAGGCAAAAATCGCCATGTTTGTCCATTCCAATGCGTCCCCGATCCTCCGAGTCCTTCCCCAAGAAGAAAAGATCCCATTTGTCGCATAGGTAATGCCCTCATTTTTTGGTGATTCCTAAAGGTAATTGTTTCTTTCGATAAATCTTGCATCAGATCATAACGCATTGCATAACGATACTCATCATGTATCCTCGAAAAGTCTACTGTACTTCGTTCCTTTCCACGTTCCAATCCGACAACCTTCAGTCCTGCTTTTGCACATTCAGCAGCAATGATACCACCTGTCCATCCAACACCTACTGTAACGACATCTACTTTATCCAATGTTGTTGCCATTCACTATTCCCCCTTTAATGTTCCATACTGCTAAGTGATAGCGGTTCGTATTTCACAAACTTTTCATTTTCAATTTCGGCGATATAGGTCATTTGATTGCCCGGGAATTCCTTCATCCGCCAAGCATCCATGTTCACGTTGCCATTATAGATTGGATCTGCGTAGGCACCTTCAAGTGTAGCCTGACGAAGAAGCTTAAAGAAAAATTCAGATGACACGCCTTTCATATCAACTTCATTTTTTTGGAATGCTGTAATGATTTCGTCCATCTGGCCTCCCTCGAGATCGACAAAACCTTTATCGAATCGCGTCTTTGCTTCCTCTTCCATCCTTACGACTCCTTGTTTGAAAATCTCTGCACGTGTCAGTCTACTTTGGTAACCTTGCGTCGCTTCACCCGCTGGGAACGGTCCTTGCATATATTCCTTCGCGTTACTTCCGTAATTGCCCGCTAATTGGTTGTCGATGAAATACGGAACCCCAAGTCCAATTGCACCAGGACCAAGATCGTCTTCCGGGAAAATCCGTTCAACTGCTTGAGACAAAACACTGAACTCTGCCATGTTTGTAAAGAACATCAAACCTCGATTACTGACAGCGGCTTGCTCGCCGCCTCCGCCTTTATGTCCACCCGTTCCGGCAACTTTATCTTCCTTGTTGACGTTGTAGCCGACCAGACCACCGATGAGGCCCCCTCCTACGAGAGCCCCGGTCGCAATTCCTGTTGTCTTCAGAAAGTCCCGTCTTGATAAGCCTTTTTTATCTTCTGCCATCCTTTATCCTCCTCTGAACTGCTATCCAAATCTATAATGATTTCTACAATTAAGCATGCCAGTTCTAACCCATTTTTATACAATGCAACTTGATATATTTGATGGGTTTCATTACCTTCTTTCCTAATACCGTCATATACTAGTAAAAATGAAGTAAGATAGGGGCTATTCACGTGTAAACACTTTCCACTATGGTTCTCCTATAATTTCACAAACAAAAAATGTATATGGGTTAATTTAACAATTTTTAAGTGATAAAAAAGAGGCAGCCCTATGATAAGGCTACCTCCCTTTATTCATTTCAACTAAAAAACCACCTAGTATAAAGTGGACCTTGAAAAAGTCTGCCGTTCTAGACAAAATAAGGGCTATCCATAATACACGCTTCCGCGCTTGAGGATGCCTTCTGTCATAAACCAGACAACTTAGGCCACCCCAATAATGCACCTACGCTAGGATTTCCTAGTTATTTTAGCTCTCTTCCCATTCTTTAATACGTTTCTTCACTTCATCTTCCAAATCTTCAAGTCTCATTTCATGATTTTCCTGGTCAGGTTGCATTTGGAACCAGCTCACTTCACCGTCTTTATAATGTCCTTGATAGTCTTTGCCGTCCAACGTTAACTCGAAGTGTAATGTTTCATATTGTGTATCTTCAAATACTTCTTTTCTCACATTAAAACTTTCGATCATTCCGTCTCCTCCAGTAGGTTGCTTATTTGTGGATTTGTTTTCTTAGCTATCCTGTACATATTCACGCTGTTAATTACCTTTAAAAAAACATTCTACGCCGCCGGATTTGCCACCGATGTTTTCTTAGCCACAGCTTTCCGGTTTGCTGGAGATAACACACGTTCGAGCCAGCTCATCAAGAGGTCCGCCACTACCGCCATTAATGCGGTCGGTATCGCTCCTGCCAAAATGATTGCTGCACCATCCGTCACATTCGTTCCCCGGATAATAATGGAACCAAGTCCACCCCCACCTATGAAAGCTCCGATTGTTGCAACTCCGATGGCAATGACAAGTGCAGTCCGTAGACCTGCCATGATCACTGACAATGAAAGAGGAAGCTCAACCATGAACAGCATTTGACTGCGTGTCATCCCCATTGCACGGCCGGCCTCCAAAACAGGTTTTTCGACACTTTTTATGCCAGTATATGTGTTTTTGATAATTGGCAACAATGAATACAAAAATAAACTCATGACGACTGTGTTAGGCCCTAACCCCATCGCTAGCATTAAAACTGCGAGCATAGCAAGCGCCGGAATAGTCTGGATAATATTTGTTATCGATAATACCCATCCGCTTAATTTCCCAAACCTGGCAATGAGTATCCCCACTGGAACTCCGACAATGGCTGCGAACAGGACGCCATATGCGGACATAAGGAAATGCCTGATGAATTGATCCCATACGTATGAGCCGTTCATTGTGTAATATGCCCAAAGTTCTTGTAATACTTCCATTCTTCCACCCCCAGTAACTTAATTAAAGTAGTTGTTTTCTTCCAGAAACTCTCTTGCCACAATTGCCGGTTCCTTTTTATTGACATCTGCCTCGTAATTTAAACGCGTCATCGTTTCTCCGTCAATTTTACCTGCAAGTTTTTTCAGGATTCCATCAATTTCCGGATGCTTTTCAATGACATCTTTCCTTGTCACAGGTGAACATTCATATGGCGGGAAGAACTTCTTGTCGTCTTCCAGCGTTTTTAAATCGAATGCTTTCAGTCGTCCGTCCGTACTGTATGCAAGTACTACATCCATCTTGCCACTATTTACAGCCTGATAGACAAGACCAATGGACATCGGTAATGCTTCTCCAAATGTAAAACCGTATGTATCAACGAATCCTTCATAACCGTCACCCGCCCTGTTCAACCATGAATTGTCCACGCCCAGCGTTAAATCATCAGCAACTTTTTCTACATCCGAGACTGTTTTAAGCCCTTCTTTTTCAGCGAGGGCAGCTGTTACGGTGAGTGCGTACGTATTTTGGAAACCATAGGATTCGTACCATACTTGGTCAAAGCGTTTATCAAACTCCTCCTGGACAACTGCCATTGCCTCTTCCGGATCCGACATCGGTTCTATTTCTAAAATACTTGCCATATCGGTGCCTGTATAGCGTGCTGCAGTGATATCGACTTGCCCATTTGTCAACGCTTGGTGTTGAATAATCGATGTTCCCAGGTTTTCCACCATTTCAACATTCAAATCGGTTTCTTTTTCAATCATGAGCCGAATCATATGACCAAGTGTCGATGTTTCAGTATGTGTAAGTGTTGCAATCCGAATTGTGTCATTGCCCCCTCCCAGACCTGGAAGCGAACATCCCCCCATAAACAGAGTGGCAGCCAGAATCGGAAGCACTATTCTTTTTATACTTTTGCCAATCATTATTTCCCCTCCTCAAGAAACCACTTTTCTACTTTCCCTCAGTCCTTTTGGGGTAGCAAGTAATTCAAAACGACCGAGCAAAAAGTCTACTAAAAGTGCGAGTAATGTAACTGGTATCGCACCGCCTATAATCAGATCCGTCCGAAATAGATTTAGGCCATCAAAGATGAAATCCCCAAGACCGCCTCCTCCTATGAACGAGGCAAGTGTTGCCCAGCCGATTAGATAGACCGCAGATAGCCTAACGCCAGCCATAATAACCGGGATTGCCAGCGGAAGCTCAACGTTCATCGTGCGCTCGAATGCCGTCATTCCCATACCGCGCCCCGCTTCTACGAGGTCTTGATTAACCCCTTTCACACCGATGAATGTATTCCTAAGTATTGGCAACATTGAATAGAGAAACAACGCGACAATCGCGGGCGTTTTTCCGATTCCAAGAAGCGGTATGAAAAATGCAAGAATCGCAAGACTTGGAAAAGTTTGGATAACCCCGACAACCCCTAACACAAATCCAGCTACTTTCGGAATTCTATTAAGCAGTATACCGAGTGGAACCGCGACGAGGATGCCGAGAAAAAGTGCGATAAATGAAATATATAGGTGTTCCCACGTCTTTACTGCAAGTTGGCTTCCATACTGCGAGAAAAAATCAATAAGTCCGTTCATTTATATCCCCCCTTACACTTGACCCAGTGTTTTCTCTTCAATATCGCCTTCTCCCCAAATGGAATCATAGACGATGTCCACTAGGTTTGTTCTCGTAATCAATCCGACCAATCGTCGCTCTTCATCGACAACGGCTACATATTTCAGTCCACGTATAAGAATATTACGTGTCGCTTCACGGAGGAGCGTATCTTCTTGAACAACGGTCAGTTCCGTCGACATGACTTCACCGACCGACGTTTCCATATTACGGCCCCTGTCTATCATCTCCACGTTCAAAAGACCTTTTAGAACATTATTTTCATCAACAACAAGGAGTGAGTCGACCCGACGCCCTCGCATAAGCTGAACCGCCTCGGAAAGTGTTCCCCCTGTTGAGATGGAAATCGGATTCGGATTCATGATTTGCCCAACTGTTTGAATATGTTGCTGTGCTTGCAGAAGACGATCCTTCCCGATGAAATCTTCTACGAATTCATTTGCAGGATTTCTAAGAATCTCGTCCGGGGTTCCCATCTGTACAACCTTTCCAGCCTTCATAATTACAATTCGATCTGCCAGTTTAATGGCTTCATCCATATCGTGTGTAACAAAGATGATTGTTTTCCCCAGTGCCTTCTGAAGGTGTTTAAATTCTGCCTGTAACGAGTCACGAGTAATCGGATCAAGCGCGCCGAATGGCTCGTCCATAAGAATAAGGGGAGGATCAGCCGCTAACGCGCGAAGCACGCCAATACGCTGTTGTTGCCCACCGCTAAGTTCATGAGGATAGCGCTCCAAAAATTCCTCAGGCATATTCACGAGTTTGATCAGCTCGTCTGCCTTGCTGTTACGCTCCTCAACCGACTTTTTCATAAGGCGCGGGACGAGCGCAATATTTTCACGTATGGTCATATGAGGAAATAGACCAATCTGTTGAATAACATATCCAATTGAACGCCTCAATTGCACGATGTTCTTTTCCATAATATTTTCACCATTGATCAATATTTTACCCTCTGTCGGTTTAACTAACCGATTGATCATTTTCATAGTTGTCGTCTTTCCGCAACCGCTCGGTCCGATAAAGACAATAAATTCACCCGCATTAATAAATAGATCTAATTTATCTACAGCTTTTTTACCGCCCGCATATATCTTTGACACATTTTTAAATTCAAGCACCCACTTCGCCCCCTGTGATTAGACTCTTCAACAATCTATTTACGTATTCTAAGCAAATACCCATTTTTATTGGGTACCCTTTTTCATTCTTTCCCAAACATGATTAACTTAATTTGTTAATATCTCTCAATTACCACCGATATAACGTATAAAGGGGAGGTTGTACCATGCTTGGAAAATGGCAGGCGACAGGAATGAACATCATCCGCAATATGACTATGCAAAACAATCAAGTAATGCGGTCGATGGAGCGATTATCTTCAGGTATGCGCATAAACAGGGCTGCAGACGATCCAGCAGGATTAGCGATTTCCGAGAAAATGCGGGCGCAAATCCGAGGTCTGTCGATGGCAGGACGCAACATCCAAGATGGTATTTCCCTATTCCAAACAGCTGAAGGTGCTCTAAATGAAACACATACCATATTGCAACGAATGCGTGAACTGAGCGTCCAGTCTGCCAATGGGACTTTGACAGATTCCGATCGTGAAGCCCTCTCTCTCGAATTTGTAGAACTCAAAAAGGAAATCACTCGTATTTCAACAGATACTGAATTCAATACCTTGCCGCTATTAGATGGTTCACGTTCTTCATTGAAGATCCAGGCCGGGGCGAATGCCGGCCAATCAATTGAATTTTTCATTGGTGATATGAGTGCCAGGGCAATCGGTTTGTCTGACGCATCGATCACAACCCAATCCAAGGCTAATGATGCAATTGAATTACTCGACAATGCAATTAAAAACGTATCCTCAGAACGCTCTAGAATAGGCGCCTATACAAACCGACTTGAACATGCATACAACAATACGCTTGTCATGGAAGAAAACTTAATTGCAGCCGAATCCCGCATACGAGATGTCGACATCGCAAAGGAAATGATGGCTCTCACGAAAGCAAATATTCTACTTCAGGCCGGTCAATACGTCCTCGCTATGCATACGCAACAAGCCCAGTCCGTACTACAGCTGTTAAAACAATAAAAAAGGCAATCGTGTTGTCTTTTCGACATGCACAATTGCCTTTTTATGTGTTTAACCCTTCAAATCCAAGTATGGGTACCCGATCTTCCTCAATTACAACATCTTCAAGAAGTATTTCTATTATGTATTCAAATTTCCCATAAGGACGTACATCAATTCGCTCTTTGACAAACGGATTGTTTGTCACCAATGCAACTTTCCCAGTCTTTTCATTGTATCCTTCTACTGCAAAACGGTAGCCTGCAATCATTGCGTATGGAATAATTTCATACGCATCTTCTAACTCCCTGACAGAAACCGTCTTAATATAAAGTTGTTTATTTCCGTTCTTCTCCACGAATCCATTCCTCAAGTCTAAAGGATCCGCCGATTGCAAATAGTATTGTCGTTGATAAGAAGCCAGTTCAAACTCCTTCTTATTCCATAAAGCAAATCGACCTTTTCTAATCACTCCATCTCCTCCCACTACTTTTTATTTCTATCTCCATTATACGCAATATATCGAAGGTTGGGTACACATGTTTCGTCACCTTTTCGCCAAATAAATTAGGTCTTTTGAACTCCTAGATATCAAATCACTACAAATTTCATGTTTTTCTCTTATGTTTAACGATTTTTTCATAAGGGTATCTATTACCTAACAAGAAGAAAAGGGAGGCTTTACAATGACGAACAATAGTTTCTCAGACAAAGTCAAAGGGACAGTAAATAAAGTTAAAGGTGAAACAAAGGATCAGATAGGCAACGCCACAAATGATGCTTCGCTACAAGCCGAAGGTAAGTTTGACAAATTGAAAGGTGAAGCACAAAAGAAAGTCGGAGAACTAAAAGATAAGTTTTCCGATACTAACAATAGATAATTTTAAAACAGATAAATAGCTATCGAAAAAGTGATAACTAGAAGACTAACGATAATTAGTTACAGAAGTAAGCGTGATATCCTGCATCATTTTTTGATTCCCTATAATTATGTAATTGTATGGCCTCCTTTTTAGACGAAGGGGGCTTTTTTAATTTTTTGGAGTAGCGGGAAACTGTAATAACAACCAAATAAAATTGGACAGCCGTTTCCAATGTGAAACAGCTGCCTTTCCGTCACTCATAAGTTTCTCGTGTTGAGGCGTGGAACTGTGCCGCCATTATCCATCATTTGTTGGTTTCCATCTTGCCCATCCAATTGTTCTCCGCTTAGACCACGTTCTGTACTACTATCCATCTCATCCAGTACCTTACTTTTAACGAATAGCGCAATACCACCACTTTTAACTTCATCGTAATAGCCCCTTGATTGTTGTTCTGAAAAACCCATACGCGAAAAAGCATTCAGAATTGGTTCTTCACCACTCAAAAATAGTTTAAAACGATCTAACCAATTTTCATCTGATGCACCAAGGAGTTCGGCATCTGTCTGTCCTCGGAGCATTGAAATATTATCTTCTGCCTTTGTAACGGCATACATATCACTTTCCTCATAGCCTTGCGCTTTCAGTTCGGTAATTTTGTATAAAATTGTATCAATAGAATGGAATGTACCTATATACTCCTTGTTTTCCATTTTACAAAATTCCTCCTTTTCAATGACATTGCCTTTGTTTCTTATTGTACCCGTCTAACCCATTAAGAAACGCACTACTCAACTAGATCGGATGTTTAGTTTCTGTAAAAGAGTGAATAATATAAGGACAGGAGAATATTCCACGGCAAACTTGAAGATGAAAGGAGTCTGACTTAGATGACTAACAAAAAAGTATTTACTGAACGCGACCGAAAAGATGCTGAGGGGCCATTTATGGATAATCCCGAAAACCTCCGGACTGATAAGGAAAGTATTTACGATATGCATGAAGATATGAAAAATGTCGATTCGATTCCTCTTGAAGATTTAAAAATGGAAGAACGGGAAGAGAAACATCATCACGATACCAAAACCAATTCATCCAGTGTAGAGAAATTTCCCGGCTCTGGAATTAACAAGCGTTAAAAAAAGCTGCACTTCATTCATAATATGAATGAAGTGCAGCTTTTTAAATCCATACACATTCTTATCAGTGTGTATGTCGATAAGTGTCACCATTTCCCGGGAAATGCTCATATCTGTCATGTTCTCTGCAAGCCAATGTACAATCAGATTAACCGATAGCTCCATGTAGTAATCACTTTGAAAGACTAGCTATTCAAAGAAATTATTTAGACTGTCGTTTTAGCTGCATTCCTTTTTGACATAAAGATGCCAAATAATATCAGTAAAACGATTAGTATAACCGTAAGATATATACTCATCCACAAACCTGACAGTTCGGAATCTGGATTGAACCAGTATGAAGCATATATCGACAATTTCCACGGGGATACCGTCCAATAAGCGCCGATAAGTGAATCGATAATCGGATAGATCAACGTAATAAGAATCGCGAGTCCCGCTACGCCGCCTGTCGGAAGCCATGCGCTTAATACTAAGACAACTGTGACTACAAAAACTAGCCATAGACTATATGTCGCAATAAATGCAAAAACCGGTAATGCATCTACATGATTATATAGAATTTCAATGTAATACCACGCCCCCATAAAGCCGAGCCATAAACTTCCGAGCACAATACCATTGACAACAATCCACTTACTCAAAAAGTAGTTTCGGAATGACATCGGGCGTACATAGAGTAATGTTGCAGTGCCATTTTTTCGCTCTCCTGAAATCGTACCCATGAAAGCTAAAATAATAACAAGAATGCCGATTAATTGATATTGCCCTAGCAATGAAAGGAAAATATCTTCTCCTTTTAACTCCGGCCATGCAAACTCTGCTCCCTCGGGAAGATTGCCGACACTTTTCATGATTTCAGGCAAGAAGTGATTCGTTACAGGCTCTAACATGCCGAGTATAATAAAGACAATTGGAATCCACAAAACTTTAAAATTCCTAGTATTTTCACGCCATTCTTTTTGCACTAGCACGCGAAATCCATTCATCAGATCACCGCCACTTTCATGAATATTTCTTCAAGGCTTGCCGTCTGCCTTTCAACTTTTCGTACCAAAAATGGTCCCGTGCTCAACATGGACAAGACCGACACCATGTCAACCTCTTCAGTTTGAACGTTGATTGATGCCAGTAATCCTTTTGACGTTACTTGCCACTTAGTTGCTTCCATAAATCGATGCAACTCTTGCATCCCTTCGAATTCTATAACAATCCGCGGTTCTGCATAGCGCGCACGCACTTCATCGAGCGAACCCTGTTCGACAAGTTTTCCCTGCCGCAAGAACAGCAGCTGATCTGTCATTTCTTCTGCATCATTCAAAATATGGGTTGAATATAAAATCGTCGTTTCTTGTTGCAATTCTTTCAATAAATCCATCACTTGACGTCGTCCGACTGGATCGAGGGCAGATACCGGCTCGTCTAGCAAAAGTAGCTTGGGTTTATGGACAATCGCTTGCGCAAGGCCCAGCCGTTGTTTCATCCCCCCGGAAAAAGTACCGGTCTTCTTGTTCATCGCTGCGCCTAGCCCTACAAACTCCAATGTCTTTTTCGCTTCAATTATCGCCTGCCTTGTTTCCACCCCACTTAGCCTTGCAGCCATTTCTGTAAATTCAATTGCAGATAACCAAGGGAAGAACTTTGGATATTGTGGAAGAAACCCGATAATCGAACGGATATCCTGTTTTGAAGCACCTTGAAACTGTATCGTTCCGTCTGTCGGTGAAACTAACCCCGCGAGCATGGACAGTGTCGTCGTCTTCCCAGCTCCATTCGGCCCTATCAAAGCAGTCGCTGTATGTTCCTGAAGCTCAAACGAGACAGCATCTACTGCATTGCTATCGCCATACTTTCTTGTCAAATTATCCACTTGAAGCAAAGATGTCATACTTGTCGCCTCCCAAAGATGAAGTACAGAATAGGTCCTAGCAAATTGCCAAGGACGATGATGAAAATCCACATGATAAATGGACCGTTCGTCCGCTGATGACGGATGACGTCGACAAGCGCAATAATCATCAAAATAAACTGAAGTACAATCAATGGCATGATGAGATTCCACGGAATGCTAGAGAGTTCAACCATGAACTTCACAACCTTTCAATTTGTTAATGGTAAATTCAGTATAACAATACTGTTCTATATTGTATATAACAAACGGGTGAAGTATTACAATTTTTCTTTAAAACTAAAATGCAAAGTACCTGTTATAAATGAACTCAGCATGTGAGCCTCCTAGGCGTCGAAGACTAGACGTGAAGCTTCTACCTTATAACTTATTCCCCATTTGATATTTCAGAATTTCTTCAGCAATAGAAAAATCCTCCCATAAAAACTGGGAGGATTCTATTATTCTTCTATGTCTTCAATCCGCGGCATCGCTGAAAGTGCTCCCGGTTTTGTCGCACAGAGTGCCCCGAGTTTATTGCCAAAGGAGATATAATCAATCCATTCATTGTGCGTTTTCGGACGCCCTTTTAAATGAATTTGGCGAAGAATACCTGCAATAAATGCATCGCCCGCTCCAGTCGTATCGACAGGCACAACAGGTTTGACGCCTACATGTGTCATGCTGCCATCAATGACAGCGAATGTGCCAAGTTCTCCGGCAGTGACAAGTATGACAGGAACCTGATAGGGCAATAGCGTGGCGAGCCCATCTTCAAGTGTTGCTGTCTCAGTTAGGAAAAAAAGCTCCTCTTCCGTTAGTTTCAACAGATGAGTATCCTCAACAAATGACATGATTGTCTCACGGCAGAGCGCTTCACTCTTCCACCTTAACGGGCGAATATTTGCATCAACTGACAAAGGCACTCCGTACTCCTTTGCAAGACGTACTGCTTCCCGCGTAGTTTGTAGAGCCGTTGAGTGAAACATCGTGCCCGAACAAATATGCAATGCTGAAGCATTGTAAAATGCCTCAGCAAATAAATCAGCAATTTCCACTTGAATATTAGGCGTTTCATCAATATATGTATGGAAAATGCGATCATTATCTTCTGTCAAATGAACATAAACACCGCTCACCCGTTTATCACTTTTCAGTTTCGCGAACGTCAAGTCGACGCCTTCTTTCTGTAACTCTTCCCGCACAAATTCGGAAGTCGTATCATCCCCCGTCACGGTAATGAAAGCGGAAGAAGCGCCAAGCCTAGCAATTCCAGCCGCCACATTGACCGTGGCGCCGCCAAGAAACGTTGTGAATGTCAAATTGGACTGGTCTTCCGCTATATAATCGACGAATGCATCACCGTAAATAAGGACATGCTTTTTCTGTGTATAACTCATTCATAAACTCCCCGCAATTTCATTTTTTTAATCGTATCATGGAATACTCGTTACAGGAAGGGGAGGAATTATGCTAGATGAATTCTGACTTCAATGACTTTGTAGAACCACAAAACGGATGTCACCTTGTCGTCAGACTTCCGACCTGTCAACCTTTCCCTTATCGTGATATACTGATCTAATGGAACAGGAGGATTTATCTTATGAAACAGTGGATTTATCCGTTACTTATCGTCTTTGCGGCGAGTTGCTACGGAATTCTTTCAACGATTATTAAACTGGCGATTCAAGATGGTTTTACTGCTGCTGAAGCAGTAACAAGCCAATACTTCGTCGGTTTTTTCATTGCTCTTATCATTTTCGTCATTGTACGACGTAAAATCCCAAAATTCAGTGGCGGTGTTACACTTCTGCTTGCGGGTTTATTTACTGCAACGACAGGAACAGTCTACGGCCAGGCAATTGAATACATGCCCGCATCTCTGGCGGTTGTCATGTTGTTCCAATTCACCTGGGTCGGGATGCTGTTCGATTGCATCGCCAAAAGGCGACTTCCTAAACGGATTGAAGTCATTTCACTTCTATTCCTATTCGGGGGGACCATACTTGCAGCCGGAATCATCGATGCAGATCTTAGCGGGATTCCTTGGCAAGGCTGGGCATGGGGAATGGCTTCGGCTGTCAGCTTTGCATCCTTCGTTATGATTAACTCAAGACAAGTGGAAGGTATGGATACGGAAACGCGTCTGCTCTTTACATCGTTTTTCGCTGCAATTGCCATCTTCTTTTTTCAAACACCAGAAATTGTCTGGAACGGGACATTATTCGGCGGCGGTTTGTGGATATATGGCTTGATTCTTGGATTGTTCGGGATCGTTATTCCGATCTACCTTTTCTCCATTGCGGTACCAAAAGTCGGAACAGCAATGACTTCTATTTTAAGTGCAGCGGAACTGCCCGTTGCCGTCACTGCGTCAGTTATCTTATTAAGCGAAGCGCTCACATTTTTCCAAGTAATCGGTATCATCATTATCGTAATCGGGATGACTTTACCCACCTTGGCACAACGTAGATTAAAATACACACGTTGACCCAAACAGCCCCACGCATTTGCAGTGGGCTGTTTTATTTATGACTCAGAAACATTTGATATAATAAGTAAATAGAGAAGGAGGATTTTCTAATGGACATTACGATTCGACAAGCACAACCAACTGATGCCGAACAGGCAGCTCCCCTTATAATTGATGCAATCGGTGATATTGCAAAAAGAATGACAGGCGAAACTGAATGGGACAAGGTGGAACTGGAACTTTGTCACCTGTTCAAGCGGGACGATAACCGGCACTCCCACCTCTATACATACATTGCTGAGCTTGATGAAAAAGTGGCTGGCATTATGGTGTTGTATGCAGGTGCAGATGCTCCTAAGCTCGATCTTAATTTAAGTGCGTGGCTTGCTAAAAAAGGCGCTACTAACTCTGAAGTGGACGCGGAGTCATTAGAAGACGAACTTTATATCGATACCGTTTGTATTGATCCCGCATTTCGCGGTAAAGGCATCGGCACAAAACTGTTTGAATATGCAGAAGTAATCGCGGAACAAAAAGAAATTGCAAAGCTTTCTTTAAATGTTGAAACGCAAAAAGAACCGGCCATTCGTCTTTATAAAAGACTCGGTTACGAAATCGTATCGCCCTGGACAATCATTGGCGAACCATTTCATCATATGGTGAAATCTATATAATGACCCATTAAATAATCCCGTTATTGTTTATTTCCTTAGACAATAACGGGATTATTTTATCATTTCTTTCTTCCACGATGGTAACAAGCGTATATAAACGCGATATTTTGCTACAATAGTAATGATAGTCAAAGGAGATCTTTATGATGAAAATTGCAATACGACAAGCGCGACCAACCGATGCAGAAGAAGCTGCCCCTCTTCTTATTGACGCAAACGGCGATATCACAAAAAGAATTACGGGAGAAACAGACTGGAAACAAGTAGAACAATCACTATGCGAGCTATTCAAGCGGGATGACAACTTACATTCCTATCTCTACACGTATATTGCCGAACTGGATGGGAAATTTGCTGGCATTATGGTTTTGTATCCGGGTGAATATGAAGCCGAGTTCGATAAAAACTTAAGCGAATGGCTCAGAAAAAAAGGTGCAACGAATTTTGACATCGACTCAGAAGCATTACCCGGTGAATTATATATAGACACCATTTGTATCAATCCAACGTTTCGTAACGTAGGCATCGGCACTCAACTATTCACCTATGCGGAAGAAATTGCAAAACAAACAGGTTATACAAAAATTGCCTTGAACGTCGAAATACAAAAAGAATCCGCCCTCCGCCTTTACAAACGTCTTGGCTATGAAATCGTATCGCCCTGGACAATCATTGGCGAACCATTTCATCATATGGTAAAAATAATTTAACAAAATAGAAACCGCCTTTTTGATTCTTACATGAGAAATCAAAAAGGCGGTTTTTTAAAAAGGAAAGTATAAGATTTTGAAACTGGAGCAGCGTCTAGCTCCGGCGCCTAGAGGCTCGGGTCATAAGTCTGTCCAGCTACACGGCAAAGGACACCGCTTCGCCGGTCCGCCTTATGCCTGTCGCCTCTACCAAGGCGCTTGCGCTTTTCTTATTTATTTAATTTCCTGCTCATTAACAAAAGCAACAAACTTATCGACAACTAAATCTAAAAACTTGAGTGTCGCTTCATCTGTCAGCTCCCCGTCTTTGAACTTTTGTCCAGCAGAGCCGATGAAGATTTCATTTCCCGCAGGGGGCATGGTATTTGCTTGGATACTCGATAATACTTGTCGTAAGTGCAACTGTGCCCTCACTGTCCCGAGTGCTCCTTGCGAAACGCCCATCGGTAAGACCGGCTTTCCCGCTATTACCTTGTCAACTCTGGATAACCATTCTAACGCACTTTTCAAAACGCCGGAGATGGACCAGTTGAATTCTGGTGTGCTGATGAGTACCGCATCCGCTTCAGCAATCATTTTCTTGTAGTTCTGTACAACTGCTGAAGGCGCCTTTTCCTCATCTTCATTGAAGAACGGAAGGCTTCCTATATCTGCAATTTCCACTTCAAAAAGGTGACTGTATCTCTTTTCAACCGTTTTTACCAACTGCATATTAAATGAATCTTTCCGCAAGCTACCGACAATCGCTACAACTTTCATTTATCCCTCTCCTTCATCTAACATATTTCATACTCTAGCATTTATTTTACACGTAAAGCTCATTTCACATACATCATCCGGCTTGGAAAAGAAATTTGTACGTTTGAAAACTTTTTACTGTTTCTCAGGGTAAGTATAGTATGGACAACGAAATACCCTTGTGATGGAAGGAGTGAAATGTGGGTGGAGACAGAAGAAATGATACGAAATATACAGGCTGGCGATAAAGAATCTTTCCGTGTCTTTTACGAAGCCTACGTGGACTATGCGATCCGAACCGCTTCTGCTATTACACGCAACCGTGAAATGGCGAAAGATGCCGTACAAGAAACATTCATCCGCGTATATCGACAAATCGGTAGCTACAATTCCGCGTTGCCTTTCGATCCATGGTTTTATCGGATTTTGACGAATGAATGCCTTCGGTACCTAAAAAAAGAATCGCCACTTTCAAAGTTCGACTATCCCGACTTGGAAAACGATCCATCCCTTACCGAAGAATCTTTCGATCATCTCTCCGATTTATACGATATGATTCAATCGCTTGATGACACACACCGGATACCGCTCATTTTAAAATATGTAAAGGGCTTCACCGAAAAGGAGATTGCGGATATCCTCGGATTGAATCACAACACCGTAAAGTCACGGTTATTCAAAGGCAGAAAACGGCTAAGAGCACAGTTGAATTTAGCGGCGAAGGAGGACGACCACAATGAGTAACTTCGACGAACGAGCAAAAAATGAAATTCATAGACGGACCGACCAAGACACGATTGGTTTAAAAGACGAAATATGGAATAGTCTAGAAAAAGAATTATTCAGCGAAGAGCGAGCTAACAAAGGAGAAATAAAGACATTGAAAAAGAAAAATCGTGTAATTCCCATTATCATTACAACTGCTGCCGCCATCGTCATTGCATTCAGTTTACAAACAGATACAGGAATGGCGTTCATTAAAGGTATTAAAGAGATGTTCGTCCCTGAAAAAGAAATTAATCAAAGCATCGAAGGTCAAGACGAAGCAACAAACGTTCATTTGAATGAAGGGACTAACTCCGAGTACATCATTTATGTCGACGAAACACGCTACAAAATGATCAACGGCAAAGAAACAGACATGATTACGACGATTGATCCATTACCTGAAAAGTACCCAGAAGTAACAATGGAAATTAAACAATTGCCTAACGAAAAACCAGAAGACCTTGTTGGCAAAGTCGAAGCAGAATTGAAGAAAGATTTCCCCGAGTTGCGAACGGTTGAGACAGTGACGGAGCCCGTCGAAGGTTATTGGCTCCACGGCATAACAGGCAGCGAGTGGGACAGTAAAGTCGTCACCGCTTATGTCATCAGCAACGGTAATAAAGGAAGCTTTGTCATTACTGAAAACTACTTCCTCGAAGCAGCGGAAGGTCACGGCGCCAGGTTCCACCATATGTTGGAGAGCTTTGAAATAATAGAGTAACGACCTTAAGGAAGCGGATGGGTGATAAACCCTACCGCTTTTTATTTTTCCATTTTAAGGGATTATACTGATTCTATGCATAACTGCGAGAATGAAAGGGTATAGATTATGTATATAGCTTTTTCCGAGAGCGTTATTCTTGTTAGGATATCTGAAAAGTGAGGTGTTGAAAAAAGATGGATGTATTCATAGTCGTAATAGACGTACTCGTAATCATATCGTATATCTTACTTATTGCTTTGATCTCCCCCTATATAATGCGATTTATCAAGAAGAGAAACCATGATATATTTTTTCAATTGTTGCCTGTTCTATCTATAATCTTTGTGAGTAGCATCGCCATTTGCATCGGTTATGGCGGTTTTCAAGAATCTCTTTTCTTCCGGTTAACAACCATCATTTCTTTTCTACTATTGCTAGTTTTGCTGTTCTTGACATTGATGATGAAAAATCTATGGAAAGAGAACTACGAAAAAATAGTAAACTGGTTATTCTCTTTTCGTAAAAAGGAAATACGCTTCCTAAAAGCCAGGTAATAGCAATAATACAATCCCCTACATGTTCCGATACGGCTATTCATTAGCCGTATCTTTTTTCTGTTTTTCAACTCCATCTCTTCACAACTGCCTACCTATCCAATCTCTTCTGTAAAAAATATTGATTAAACCCCTTTGGATGGTCCTCAAGTACACCGAACACTTCATAGCCATTTTTCCGATAAAATTCTGGCGCTTGAAAGCTGAATGTATCAAGGTGAATGAGCCTACACTCTTTAATCCTTGCAAAATTTTCAATTTTCTCCAATAAAATACTCCCATAACCTTCTTTCCTAACGCTTACATCAACCCACAGAAACTCAATATGCATATGACGCCAAAACATATTACCTGTAATGCCGCCCCTTATTTCTCCTTCGGCATCCTTTAATACAAAGCTAATATTTTCGCTTGAAGTTTTAAGTTCATTCGGCAACCGTTCCATATTATGTTCTATAACTTTACTTCGAATAAAGTCACTATCGTCTTGATTCCATTGTTCTACTATTTCCATATTACTCATCCTCCTCGTACTGCTTCCTTTGTTCATACAGAAAATGTTCCCCGACTGGATTTCACCTTATGTTAAACTTCTTTATTATATATGTTGAATTAAAGAATCCCATTGAATTTGCTGTGGCGCTCTTTAATAAGAGAATTGTAATTCGGCGTGTGGATTGAAGGTCGCTTGGCGCTTTGGGGATGCCTCCCGCCATAAGCGAAGCCACTGAAAAAGTTCTTTTTTTAGTAAGAACTAGTTGATTGTAGTGGAGAGCGGCGACTCCAGCGGGAACAGCACGAGCTGAAGACCCCGCAGGAAGAGCCGTTACGAAGAACGGCTTTTGCGAGCAAAAGCGCTAGCGTTGGGAGCACGGGGCAAGAATGCCTTAATTTCTGCAAAGAACACAGAAATACGGCAAATCGAACCCTTCGTAGTTCGATTGGCTGAAGCCGTGCCCGCGGAAACATACTAACATTAGTAGCACAAACCATGGCCATGGTTTGTGCTACTATTTTTTATGGTAGAAGTGAAGCGAAGTCGTGCGGACGCTGGAATCTTTGAATTCGTATAAGGAAACCGACTCACTTCACATCCTTATTTGAATCAGTTTAGTATGTTGGATCTTCGAGATCGTGTATAAGAAAGTGGAATCGATAAGGCAATGTGAAGGCTTCTATGAAACATAAGAGGAGGATGTAGGATGAATAATGTAGTTGCTTTTGACGTGAGTATGGGAAAAAGTACAATGGTGGTGTACGATCACAATCAACATTGCCGATTCGAGGGCGAAATGGAACATACAGTCACTGGGTTCATGTGGCTAAAAGAGAAGTTGGACAATTTGAAAGAACAATCTGGCCGAACACCTGAGATCGTGTTTGAAGCTACCGGGGTCTACTCACAAGGACTGGAACGCTTTCTTAAGGAGGAATGTTATCCATACAAAAGGCTAAATCCCCTACAAGCGAAGCTGCAAATGGCCTCTATGCGCAGAAATAAGACAGACATTAGTGACGCACATGAGTTAGCCAAGTCCCATTTCAAGGTCGACCGTGAAGAAACGTATGTCCAGGAGGCCTACTTTGAACAAATGCGTGCGTTGGGGCGTTACTACGACGATGTAGAGAAAGAGATTCAGCAGTATTCGAATCGATTACACGCCTTTCTGCAGCTGAGTTTTCCAGCACTGGAAAAGGTGTTCTCCAAAAGGTCGGTCTTGTTTTTAAATGTGATTCAATTGTATCCCCATCCAGATTGTCTAAAAGGTCAGTCAAAGGAAGTAATTACGAAACACATCAAACAAGCCACTTATAAGCACCTCTCGATTCACAAAGCAGAAGAGAAAACGATGGAACTGCTCATTGCTGCAGAGGACACATATCCAGCTATCAAACAGGACGATGTTCGGTGCCTGCACTTAAAAGAAGACGCGGCCCGTATAGTAGAGCTAAGACAAAAGAAGAATGAAATCATTAAGCAGATGGTGGCACTCTCCAAAGAACGCATGGATTTCCAAGTACTTGTATCCTTTCCGGGCATCGGAGTACCTACAGCAGTCCGGCTTATCGCAGAATTGGGGGATATCCGTCGCTTCAAGAATCCGAAACAGGTAAATGCCTACGCAGGAATTGATATCCAACGGTATCAATCCGGGAAGCTGCAGTACCAGGATCGGATAAATAAGCGAGGGAACCGTAGGTTGAGAAAAATCCTATATTTCATGGTGATGTCCATGATTTCTTTGCGACAACGAACGAAGAATACCATTGTCGACTATTATGATCATTTAAAAAAGCAACCTCAGAGGAAACCTCATAAGGTTGCGGTCATAGCTTGTGTGAATAAGTTCTTGAAAGTCGCATTTCACCTTATTCAACACAGAGTCCTTTTTGATTACGAAGCAGCCCAAACCAGTTCGTAATAAGGATATCCAAACTATAGCACAGAAGACCTTTCGAAAAAATAGATAATCGTCAGGTTTATTTGTGCTACTTAAATTCTCTAGCGGAGACCCCACGTATTCCTATCCTTTCTTGATTTCTCTCTTGTTGCTTGTAGTGGAAGCGCTCGACTCCTGCGGGAATAGCATGAGCCTTGAGACCCCGCAGGGAGCGAAGCGGACGAGGAGGCTCAAGCCATGCCCGCGGAAAGCGAGCGCTGGAACGAAAAGCAATTGCCTTGGGCTATTCTTTATTCCCCCACCAATTTTTTTAGAAATTACTTGACTAGAGGTAAGAAAGCGTCCGCTCGGAACGGAAATCAACGGGATTGAAGGAAATCATACTTTTTCAGTACCCTCCCATAAGCCTGGATTAGCGCTTCGCATCCAGTCTTACGGCTTCGGCGACCCCTTTGCCGCGCCTGCGCTAGGGTGTTCATTATCGAGAGAAATGTGATTTTGAGATGTATATTGCGAGATTATAAGGTGAGTTCTAGTTGACACTAATTATATTCAAGAAAGATGCACTCCAGGTTGCAGATTTCAGCACAGATAACGAAATGCTCATACTCACATAGGCCCTCCGCAAAGCGTCGAAACGGTATTAGCAGGGCTTCTTATTCATTTCAAGTGTTGAGAGTTTTTCAGTGACCTCCTAAAAGCCCTTGTAAAGTTCATATGCCGTATTCATTTGTTCAACATATATCACGTCTGTTGATTAACCATTTATTTGCATAAAATACTGGTGAGTAGGGCGTGGAAAAATCCACTTCACTGGATCATTTCCGGTTCGCTTTCGGCGAAATAATCAAGACACATTTACCGAGAGGCATGTGTGGCTAGAAGTGACTCCGTCACTTCTAGCCACACTTTTTTCGATAATCCTGTTGCAAATATTTGCCTGTCGCGTACCTACAATATTCAAGTGAAAAATGCAGTTATGTTTGAAGGAAACGAATAGATGACTTTCTTTAGAGATTGTAAGTGCCCGAAGATGCAATTTCGGGCACACTTGCACGTTGTACAATGCGTTCCTTCCTTAATTTTAGCAAAGATTATGCATGTAATCATGTTATACCTTATTGAAAGTGACACTTCTTTACTAGTAAAAAAAGAAAACCCTAAAGAAATTTTCAGCCGCCAAAATTGCATCTTTGGCGGCTTTTATCCAGGTAGATGCCACTCTATTCTTTCGTCCCAAAAAGCTTTAGCACTTCGTGTACTTATGCATTTGGAGCGCGATGGATGAAGGATCACCATAGGATTACCGAAAAAAATATGTAGGGATGCGACAAGGTCGCATCCCTACACATCCAGACATCTCGGTAATCGTATAGAAGCCATTCAATACAAAGCAATCCAAATCAACTATACACGTAGCGCCCAGCAGGTGATCATGTTATTCACTGGTTAATCTTGGTTAATCAACAGGTGTGAACATATATATAAGAATTTCTTTAAATCCGCTTTGGGGATGCCTACGCTCAGTTTATATACGGTATTTATCAAGCCAATATATATGAGTATTTATTTACTGCATGCAAATATTAAAAATAAGGGGATTCTCATTCGTCTCGCATATTCCTCATCACTTTTAAAGTTCTCACGACGTGGACTACATTCGCTTAATTCTTCTATAGTAAATCCTGCATTTTTCAATTCCTTAAAATAATCTTCTGTTGTACGATGATATTTGACGACTTCTTCGTCAATCCATGGCTCTACCCGTTTTCCAGTATGGAAATAGTCATCCACTATCCAATCTGTCCGTGCCGATTTTGTTGCACTTTGCACTGAAGACGTTAAGATTGGATGTTGAACACTAAAAACAAATAGCCCATCTTCTGTTAAGGCGTTGTATATCTGTTTAAACACAGGTTCTACGTTTTCCAAATAATGCAGGGCCAATCGAGAAACGACCAAGTTATAGTGGTCCAGTGGAAAATCCCAGGCTTCCATCGATGAATGATGGATTTTACTAGTCGTGCGATCTAAGACACTTACTGCCTTTTGGACCATATTGAGCGAACCCTCCACTCCTTCATAAAAAACACAGCCTTGTTTCAGTAGCTCTACCCCGAATTCAGCATCACCACAACCTAAATCTAATACTTTTTTTCCAGCAATATCACCCATCAGCTCCATTAAAACAGGCTTTTCAATGCTGTTGTTCGGACTTTCTGCTCTATGTCTTCTTGTTATATAGTTATCAAAGAATTCATCATTATCATAAACCGCGGCACCTTTGTATTCCCAAAAAAGTCCTCCCTTACAAGTAGTTCAAATATTGTCTCCTATTCTTCTACTTTTATCATTATACTAGTAAGTTCCTCTCCAAACACACCTTCAATTTCGATTGATGCTAGCTAATTTATTAGGTTTTATTGAAAATGTGAGAGAAATTCTTTTTCAATACGTTGTATAAGGTGTAAAAACTTTTACACAAAAGTAAGGAGAATCGTTATATGAAGTCTAATGAGACAAATTTTATTAAACGATTAAAGCGACAGGAAGAAGACGCGTTAGAATTTGTCGTCGACACCTATTTACCATTAATTAAGGGGATAACGTATAAAGTTCTCATTCCCTTGAAAGACAACGGTGTTATAGATGAATGTATTAATGATATTTTTCTATCAATCTGGAACAACTCGAAAAAGTTCAAGGGAGAATCAACTGATTTCAGAAAATGGATTTGTGCTATCGCCAAGTTTAAAGCAATCGATTATTACAGAAAAGCTAGTAAGGAGATGGAGTTCTCGTCAGATTACATGGATTTGAATGCGGACCTTTCTGCTGAAGATGAGCTGATTTTGCTAGAAAATCGATCCGAATTGGTCAAATTGATAAATCAACTTGGATCTGTGGAACGAGAAATTTTCATCATGAAGTTCTTTCTTGGTCTCAAAACGGAGGAGATATCTAAAAAACTCGGTCTGACTGTAGCTTCCATTGATAATCGAGTTTACAGAGGGAAAAAGAAGCTAAATGAAAAGGTGACGAGCCTTGAGTTGGGAGAGAGTAGAGCATGAAGGATATCTATGAATTATTGAATGACGCACCTATAGACGACGATGAATTCGCAGAAATGGAAGTCACTGGATTTGAAAAAGCTAAAGTGAAAAGCGCTCTCAAAAAATCCATAACCACAAAAAAGAAAAGAAAAGGTTGGAAAGTAAAGATTGCGGCGGCTGCAATGATTGTAGGTCTATCGGTTACAACATTTGGATTAACCTTTCCTGCTTATGCTAGCAATATTCCTATCATAGGGGATATCTTCAGATTCATGGATAATGGAAAAACAGGTCTTTATGATAATTACAAGGACTATTCCACTGAAATGAATATGACACAGGAAAGCAATGGCATCAAAGTGACCATTAATGATGCAATTTTTGACGGAAAAACTGTTGCCATCACCTATTCAATCGAAAGTGAGAAGGATTTAGGAGATGATATCACAACATTTGGCTCACCTGATATTAAAGGATCCACAGGAATGGCAGGAAGTTCTAAAATTTCTAAAGTGGATGATTATCATTATGTGGGATTATATAGAGCCACACCTATTGACTTAGCTTCAATAGGAAAAGATTCAGTCGATATAAAATGGAGTTTGGATGGTTTCATCCAACACGGCACTGTGGAAAAGGTAGAAGGAAATTGGAAATTTGCATTCTCACTAAAAGCGACGGAAAGCCAAGTACAATTAAGTAACCAGAGCATTGAAAAAAGTGGAGTTAAAATAAATATCGAAAAGATATCCTATTCGCCAATGTCCTTTATCGTTTCTTACGACCAAGAGGTTGCCAAACAGGTCAGTGATAAATGGCATGATGTCTATGTTGAACTAGAAGTAAAAGATGACTTAGGGAATGTATACTCCGGCGAAGGGAATGGAGGATTGGGAAAGAACATCTATAATATGAGCTTGAGTGAGACATTCAAAAAGCTAAAACCGAGTGCAACGAAACTTATTATAACTCCCCATGTCACTTTCAGAAGTCACGATTCTACTAATTCTGGCGGAGTCGAGTTTACAAAAGACGGACCGAAAGAAATTCCCATACCTACAAAATCCGGGATAGGGAAAGAGGAATTTATATTGGAAGACATCATTATTGAATTAGAAAAATAGTCTGATGAAATCTATGTTAAGGCATAATTAATCACAAGGAGCTACAAACCGCTATGGTTTCAGCTCCTTTTTTCATTGGTATAGTATCGACTTATCTACTAAAGGCAATATTAAATTCAATACGCCGACATTATTGAGTTAACCCTAAATAATAGTACCTTGCATTCCTAATTGAATTATTCAACTCAAAGGCTGTTTGAAAAGCAATATAGAATGTAATCTCCCCTAGAGCAATAATATCAGTAATAATTACTTTGGTAGTGTAAAGGCTATTTTTCATCTTAAAGTCCGCAAAAAGGTTTCACTCAACTCTTTTCGTATACGCGTAATATGCTCTTCCATCAGTTTCTTTGATTCCTGAGCATTGCCCGAAGCAATTGCCACGTAAATTTCTTTATGTTCCTTGAATGTATCTTCGTAACGAGTTTCATCTGAAAAACGGTGTTTCCGAGTTGCACGAATTGTATCTTCCATTCGTTCGGTTAGCGTCTGAACTAGATTAATGAGTAATTGATTATGCGTAGCTTGTACGATTTGCAAATGGAAATGCAGATCAGCCTGTACCCCCGCCTCTGTATCTTCCCCGGATGTAGCCATCTGTTCCAATGATTGACGAATCTTTTCCAAGTCTGAGGAAGTTGCACGTTGTGCAGCAAGAGATGCGGATTCAACTTCCAATGCACGGCGCAACTCCAACATTTCATAGACCAAATTGTTTTCAGCCTGAATAATCGCAGTGGAAAGTGCTTCGCTTACTAATTGGCCTTCAGGCACTTTTATGAAACTCCCCCCGCCTTGTCTGATCTCAATAGAACCGCTAATTTCCAACGCCTGTAGCGCCTCTCTCACAGAAGTCCTGCTCACCCCAAAAAGACTTGCCAGTTCTCTTTCGGGCGGCAGCTTATCACCCGATTTCAGTTTTCCATTTAAAAAGAGTTCTTCTATCTTTTCAACAATTAGTTCATAGGTTTTTTTCTTTTGTGTCATCAATAACTTCACCCCGATTTGTACTTTTAACGATACCAACCATAGTTAGAATAATCAATAACATAAAATAAGTGTTGAATTTTTCAGATTATTGGTTATAATTATAAACATTGGTTGGACCAAAATCTAATAATTTAAAATTGATTAAACCTTTGGTATGACTACTTATCTAGTAGAGGGAGAGAATACAAAATGACAATATCTACAGAAAATATAATTGAAGCACTAAGAACCGTGCTTAAGAACGATCAGGTGACAGTCAATGAAACCGTAAGAGAACTTCACGGCAGGGATGAATCATATCACGCGGCAATGCTTCCGGATATTGTTGTTTTTCCGGAGTCCACTAAAGATGTAAGCAACGTGATGAAAGTTTCGAAAGAATACCAAATTGCCGTCGTACCATTCGGTCTCGGTTCTAGCCTAGAAGGACATATAATCCCTTCCAAAGGTGGAATCACGATTGATTTTTCGCTTATGAATAAAGTTCTTGAAGTCCGGGAGAATGACTTTCTAGTTAAAGTACAGCCCGGCGTGACCCGTACACAGTTAAATAAAGAACTGAAAAAGTATGGGCTTTTTTTCTCAGTCGACCCGGGCGCTGATGCAACACTGGGCGGAATGGCGGCAACAAATGCAAGTGGAACAACGACCGTTAAATACGGAGTCATGCGTGATCAAGTACGCGATTTGGAAGTTGTTTTGGCAGATGGAACGGTCATTCATACGGGGAATATGGCAGCAAAATCTGCGTCTGGTCTTCACTTGAACGGTCTTTTCGTCGGATCTGAAGGTACGCTTGGCTGCTTTACAGAATTAACACTTCGTGTGTATGGCATTCCAGAACATGTCACGGCAGCACGAGCTTCCTTTCCTACTGTCAATGATGCCGTTGAGGCTGTCGTGTCCATTTTGCAGGCGGGCATTCCGATTGCGCGGGTCGAGTTGGTCGATGAACCCTCTATAAAACAGGCGAATCTATACAGTGAGACTAACTATAAAGAAAAGCCGACGCTATTTTTGGAGTTTCATGGCAATGAAGCAGGGTTGAAACAAGATGTTGATTTCACAACAGAAATTGTAAAAGATCATATGTGTGAAGATATCGAATTTGAAACTGACAACGCTGGACGCAATAGGTTGTGGGAAGCGCGGCATAATTTAGCTTATGCCTTCATCCATGGTTATCCGGGAAAAAAGATGATGGTAACGGATGTTTGTCTTCCGATTTCAGAATTGGCAGGTGCAGTCGGTCATGCGCGTGAAACAGTTGAGTCACTTGAATTGACAGGTGGAATTGTCGGCCACGTCGGCGATGGCAACTTCCACGTATTGCTGATGATGGATATGAATGATCCCGAAGAACTTGCGAAAGCCGATGAGTTAAATGAACGAATTGTTATGTATGCACTTGAACGTGGCGGCACATGTACTGGAGAGCATGGCGTTGGTATCGGTAAACAGAAATACCAGGAACAAGAGCATGGTTCAGCACTCATCGTTATGGAAAAAATAAAAAAAGCCCTTGATCCCGACAACTTACTTAATCCAAATAAAAACGTGAAGATGAACTAGGAGGGAATCTATTATGAAAAAGCTTGAAGCACTCAGTACAATTGCCGGAAAATACTTTGCCTTTTTGGTTATCATTATTGCTGCCATCGCCTTCATGGTTCCAGCTCCTTTTTTAGGATTAGGCGACTATATTGCGATTTTACTAGGAGTCGTCATGTTCGGAATGGGACTGACGCTAAAACCGGTGGATTTTAAAATTGTTCTGACAAAACCGTTGCCCGTAATTATTGGTGTTGGGGCTCAATTCATCATCATGCCCCTTGTTGCTTTCGCATTAGCCCACTTGCTCAAGTTACCCCCTGAATTGGCAGCAGGTTTAGTGCTTCTAGGGTGCGTTCCAGGTGGTACGGCTTCCAATGTTATGGTTTATCTTGCGAAAGGGAATCTTGCATTGTCAGTTGCAATGACTTCTCTTTCCACTTTACTAGCTCCAGTCGTAACACCGTTCTTGCTGCTTTTACTTGCGGGACAATGGCTGCCGGTTGACCCGGTGTCGATGTTTATGTCGATTGTTCAAGTGATTATCATTCCGATTGTATTAGGACTTGCCGTTCAGAAATTTTTCCCGAAAGCTGTCGAAAAAGGTGTTTCGGTCGTTCCTCTCATTTCAGTAGCTGCGATTTTAATCATCGTATCAGCTGTCACTGCCGCCAATGCGGGTAATGTTGCAAGTTCAGGACTTATTGTTTTCATTGCCGTTTTCCTTCATAATGGATTCGGCCTGCTGCTTGGCTACTTGACAGCGGTAATGCTCGGTCTGAACGAAAATGATCGACGGGCCATTTCGATTGAAGTTGGCATGCAAAACTCTGGATTAGGCGTCACGCTAGCGACTGCGCACTTTAGTCCGCTCGCAGCATTGCCGAGCGTATGGGGTGCCATTTGGCATAATATTTCAGGTCCGATTCTCGCAACAATTTGGTCGAAGAAAGCGATTGTTGACGAGAAAGATGAAACAGACGTATTGCAAACCAAGGTTTTATCCCCTGCTGGTAAGCTTCAAGAGTAAACAGAAAAGAGTGCCAAATCCCCAGTGGATTTGGCACTCTTTTTAATTGTTCAAAATCAGCATCCGTTTGATGGTGGCTATCATTCAAACAATTATTTGACGAGCCAACCTTTCACAATTTTTCTGATCAAAGAAATCAATGTATTTTGACGCATCTTTAAAATAAGGATTCAATGGTTTTTTATTGATAATAATTTCTTTCATCCATCCCACAACCTCATCGATTGTATTCGCTTTATATCCATATAAATCCGTGTCCAGATTTAAGTAAGAACCTCTCATCTCTAGAAATTCTTCTTGATCAAAAGTAAAGAAGATAATTGGTTTGTTCATGTACAGGAAGTCCCAAGAAATGCTCGAGTAATCCGTGAGCAACATATCGGCTTCGATGACTTCCCGACCAATGGACAATTCATTAAAACTGAAAAATTCTACTTTCCCTCCGGCAGCTCCCAGGCCATTGAAATGATGCTCAAACTTTTTCATGAATGGATGCAGGATGACTTTCACCTGCAAATCATACGTTGACACCAAAGTTGCCATCCTTTTATTATTTACAAGCTTTACGGTGTTAAGGAAATAATCGCTTGCAAGAAATTCCTCATCTGATAATCCAAAAAGCCATTCCCGCCATGTCAGCATAATAAGAACCTTTTTCACTTCAACTGCAGGTCGGTCTGGACCAAATCGATCAAACCTCGCCATCCCCGTAACAATGAGCTTTTCCTCCGGTATGCCCCATTCGGTCAACTTAATGTCTTTTTCATAGTTCGATGCACAATTGAAGTAATTACACCTTGCAAGAAGTGGGACATCTTCTTTTTGAATAAGGATTTTTTTAAAGCATTCAATCCCGTGACTGATGTGTATCATGACCGTTTTCCGATTCATGAATATATATTTATCGATTGAAGGTGCAATATCATAAGCGATTGAGTGACCATGGATTGTATAGGCCGCCTTGAAGAATAGTAAATAGTTGCGGAAACTTCCTAGTGCAATACCATTTGGTATCCCCTGCTTTTGAACGTAGGATGTTCGGGGATCGTACATCCAATAAATTTCTAACTCATCCTTGTAATGATCAACCAAATAGCGATGGAATACGGAAGCATTGTCTTCATATTTCACTCCCAAATTCCCGCCGACCAATACAATTTTCTTTTCTGGTTTCTTTACAGATAGTTTTGAAATCGTATATGCCGCAATCACTTTGAAAAATAGTTTAATTGGTACGAACTTACTTCTCTCTTTTAATTCCATCTAAAGCCCCCCTTCCTTAATTTATCTAAATCCCCCTTTTTCAACAAATTAAAACAACTAGTAGTTTATATTTTCAGTTTAATGGGTATAGTAATCTACTGGCTTTGATACATTTCAACAGATTACTTTAATCCATTTAATAAACAGAAAGGAGAAATCTAATTTGCATAAGAAAATTTTGTTCATTTCAGATCATGGCGATCCGCTCGCTCCGCTTGGCAGTGAGCAAGCAGGCGGCCAAAATAATTATGTAAAACAGCTTGCACTGGCTCTTGAAAGGAAAGGTAATCGCGTGGATGTTGTGACACATTGGGCGAATCCTTCCGATCCACAAATCGAGACTTTCAGTAACTTTTGCCGTGTTATTAGAATTGGGGCCGGCTCTAAAACATATATCCCTAAAAATAAAATGCTTGCTATATTACCCGACTTCTATGAGGAGATGGGACAGACAATCAAGATCGCATCCTATGATCTCGTCCATACACATTATTGGCTCTCAGGATTGTTGGGTACATTTGTCAAGAAAGACTATCGCCTTCCATGGATTCATACAAATCATTCATTGGGAGTGGCAAAAGAAAGTGCAACCGGTATTGCAGAGCCTACGCGCCTTACTGCTGAAAAACTAATTTTGAGTTCAACAGACAGCATTGTCGCAACGACGGAAAATGAAAAATCCCTCATCCGGAGCTTCGTATATAATCCCTCTCCGATTACTGTCATTCCGATTGGTACCGCTAACCAATTTCAACCATTTTTTAACGAAGCTGAAACAGCAACTCATCCCTATTTCGCTTTTGCAGGAAGACTCGAAAAAACAAAAGGGATTTATACATTGGTCAATGCTTTTCGCAGACTTGTTGAAAAACAGGATATTCCAGCCTCCACTAAACTCATCATTGCCGGCGGAGATTCAGAAAATGTAAATGTCTTCAACAAACTGCCGAAAAAGACCAAGCTGAAGACAGCAATCATAGGTCTGGAAAGCCGGATTGACTTTATCGGTTCACAATCTCAGCAACAGCTTGCATCCCTTTTCAACAATGCAGTAGCAACGATTGTCCCTTCTTATTATGAATCCTTCGGGATGGTGGCCGCTGAAGCGCAAGCCTGTGGAAGCCCTGTTATTGCATCGAAGGTGGGCGGCCTGAAAGACGTCGTGAAAAACAGGATCACCGGGCTTCATATCGAAAAAGGTAATGAAAAAAGTTTAGCTTATGCCATGAAAACTCTGCTTTCCAATCCGACCTTAGCTAACGAACTCGGAAAAAAAGCGGCGACTTTTGCAAACCTTGAATTCAAGTGGCCTGTACTAGCAAAAAGAATGGATACATTGTATGAGGTGGTAATAAATGAAAAGAAAACCCTATATGCTGGCGACCGATCTCGACGGTACGCTAGTCGGTGATAAAGAAGGGCTTCACAGCCTTCTTCGTTATTATGAGGACTCACACTATGACGTAGCACTTGTCTATATAACAGGCAGACACTTGGTCTCAGCGCTTTCTCTGATACGCGCTGAAGGATTACCGATGCCCGACGTTCTAATTTCAGACGTCGGTACAGTAATTTATACAACGGAATGGCTGGTTGAAGATAAGGAGTGGACGAAAAAGATGCAGGCGGATTGGCAACCCGAGCTGGTTGTTGAGCTAGGCTCTTCCATCCCTGCCCTTGCCAGGCAACCTCTGCCAGACAATCGTCGCATTTCATTCACTACTCAATCGGACGAAGCCGTCGTATCTCAGCTGGAAAAAGCGCTTATCGAGGATAATATTTCCCACAAGTTAATTTTCAGCTCTAATCGTGATGTAGATATCCTTCCGGCAAGCAGCGGAAAAGGACAAGCTTTAGCTTATGTGATGGACAAATATGCCTACCCAGATGTCAATGTCCTTGTCGCCGGGGATTCTGGTAATGACGTTGAAATGCTCTCCCTTGGCCATCCTTCTGTTATTGTAGGCAATGCCCAAGCCGAGCTTGCTTCAATGGAACCACATCCTCGGCTATATCGGGCTGCGAAGGATTGTGCAGGAGGTATTCAGGAGGCTTGGATACATTTCTATGGAGAGTAAACAAAAATACGAGCACATTTGGATTCCTTGACAATAATTGTCGAGTGCTAAATGTGTTTTTTCATTTCCACCTTATTACCTTCCAGTGGTAAACTATAGAAAAAAGTACTGGGGGTAATAGGTTGTTAAAAGATCGCTTGTATTATGCAGATTCTTATTGTAAATCTTTCACCACAAATATTCTCAAGGAAGCTCAAGATCCGGACAGCAATTATTATGTCGTTTTGGAAAATACAGCGTTTTATCCGACAGGCGGCGGTCAACCGCATGACACGGGGACATTGAATGGTATTCAAGTACTCAATGTGGAGGAAGTGGAGAATGAAATTCGTCATACACTGGCTGAAAGCCTCGGTTCTGCGAATCAAGTGGAGGGCGTCATCGACTGGGAGCGTCGCTTTGATCATATGCAACAGCATGCAGGACAGCATATTCTGTCAGCTGCATTTGTTGAACTACTTGGCTTTCCAACAGTAAGTTTTCATTTAGGAAGAGAAATTGTATCGATTGACTTGGATGTTGAAGAAGTATCTCCTGAACAATTGAATGCGGTGGAAAAGTTAGCAAATGATATTATATTAGAAAATAGACAAATTGAAATAAAATGGGTGACTGAAGATGAGCTTCATCACTATCCCCTTCGCAAGCAACTGGCAGTGACAGACGAAATCCGGCTTGTTATCATTCCCGATTATGACTACAACGGCTGTGGCGGTACGCATCCAAGTTCAACGGGACAAGCACGTATGCTGAAGATTTTATCAACCGAGAAGCATCGTGGAAAAGTGCGCGTGCATTTTGTTTGCGGCGGGCGTGTGTTGCAGCAATTACAACGGAAAAACCTGGAGTTGGCAGTAACGTCCAGATTGTTAAGCGCACCTGATGGTGGTGTTGCGGAGGCGGTACAGAAGTTATTGGAGACGAATCACTCACTGGAGAAGTCGTTGGCAGATGCGCAAGAAGCATTATTGGTATTCGAAGCGAAAGCGTTATTGGACCAACGAGATCAAGGCATTGTGAAAGCCCTATTTACAGGTAGAACTGTTCAGCAATTACAGAAACTTGCCCGCCTCCTTGTAGCTGAATCAGATGATATACTTGTACTTCTTGTTGCTGAAAATAATGATCGATTGCAATTTGTCGCAACTCGAGGAACTTCTGTACAAATGAGCATGAAGCAAGTATCATCTGCCATACTTCCCCTTATAAAAGGCAAAGGCGGCGGGAATGATATGTTTGTTCAAGGCGGCGGTGAACGCTTAGTGTCTGCAGAACAGTTGCTGACTGTGATGGAAGAGTCATGCAACAAAGATTGGGTTACATGAAACTTTAGTCAAATCGAACAGTAAATAGGTGAAGGGGTGACAACAATGAAAAAATACCTGATCTTTATCTTTAGTTTTGCAGCACTGTATATACTCTTTCAACTTTCAACAGGAGCGATTCTTACAGTTCTCTATAAGCCAGACTTATCTTCTATGACGGCTATTTCAAATCAGGAAGTCGTATTTGAAAAGACTTCTAACATTCCCTTCTTCTCCATCTTTATCTTCCTATCATCGACAATTGCCTATTTCCTTTCGCAAAAAATAGGGAGAACCTCAAAAGCCTCAACTGATCTTTTGAGATTGTAAACTGATGGAAATTTATAAAAGGACCGCACTTAACATTTTTAACAACTACTAAAACATTCGAAAAACTCAGCAGGGGGTAATTAATAATGCATAAAACAGAAGAAATCTTAGAAGCGAAAAGTTATATTCTTAGTAAAACAAATACTATTCCTGAAATAGGAATTATACTAGGATCTGGATTGGGCGGACTTGCCGATGAGATAGAAAATGGAGTGGTCATTCCATACGAGGACATTCCCTTTTTCTCGAAATCAGCTGCAGTTGGTCATGCGAATGAGTTAGTTATCGGTAATCTAGAAGGAAAAACAGTCGTGGCCATGAAAGGACGTTATCACTTTTACGAAGGATACTCGCTAGATGAAGTTACCTTCCCTGTCAGAGTGATGAAAGCATTAGGGATAGAAAAACTCATTATCACGAACGCATGCGGAGCGGTAAATACTGATTTTAATCCGGGCGAGTTAATGCTAATTACAGATCACCTTAATT
Source organism: Sporosarcina sp. FSL K6-1508 (assembly GCF_038007465.1). NCBI lineage: Bacteria > Bacillati > Bacillota > Bacilli > Caryophanales > Caryophanaceae > Sporosarcina > Sporosarcina sp. FSL K6-1508. The sequence goes on from NZ_JBBOXF010000001.1 coordinate 654,724, forward strand.
TAGTTGGCATTAATCCATTGATCGGTAAAAATAACGATGATTTAGGAACGCGTTTCCCAGATGTTTCTGAAGTTTATAACCGGGAAATGAGAAATACGGCGTTACAAGTTGCTCGAGAGAATGACATCACATTAAGGGAAGGCATATATGGCTGGTGGAGTGGTCCTGTTTATGAAACTCCTGCTGAAATCCGGATGATCCGCATTTTAGGTGCAGATGCAGTTGGTATGTCAACAGTGCCTGAAGCAGTTGTCGCTATTCATTCGGGAATTAAGGTATTAGGAATATCTTGCTTAACAAATATGGCATGCGGCATTTTAGATGAACCATTAAGCCATAAGGATGTAATTGAAGTTGCTGCGAAGTCTCGAAATTCATTTGTGCATTTAATTAAAAACGTCTTGAAAAGAATTTAAATAAGAAAAGCGCAAGGCGCCTGCTAGACGCGACAGGCATAAGTCAATCCAGCGACGTGGCGCTCTTTGCCACATAGCTGGATTGCTTGTGACCCGAGCGGCTGGCGCCTGGAGTCTAGACACCGACCCCAGTTGAAAAACTTATACTTTCTTATTCTTTAAAAAATGATGACTATAAAGTGATGTTTGTTACTTTGAAAAGCCTTCTGGGAACTCTACCCGGAAGGCTTTTCGCATACTTTCAAGTTTAACTTATTAATAAACTTCAAAGTTCTGACCCGTTTGTAAACCGAACACACTTTTTTCAAAAGCATGGACTACACGACTTACAGGTACTGCTTCAAACCCTTGAAAAAGAGTACTAAGTCTGTGCCAAGATTCTTGTAAGACATTTGGACTTACGCAATTAATGCGAATCCCTCTTGGCATTTCAATAGCCGCAGCTTTAACAAAAGCCCTGACGCCGCCGTTTGCCAGAGCTGCTGAAGCTCCTTTAGCGATTGGATCATCCATCATAATCCCCGTCGTTAACGTGAAACTTCCACCATCGTTCATATTATCAAAACCTAAAAGAACTAGATTAACTTGCCCTTTCAGTTTGCTATCAATTCCTATCTCATTCAATTCTGGTGTCATATCCGTAACTGCATCAAAATGAGCACGACCTGCTGCATTAATAACCGCATCGACTTTGCCAATTTGTTCATACATTTTTTTGATACTTTCTACTGACGTAATATCAACAGATACATCAGCACCATTTCGTCCCGCGCGGATCACCTCGTGGTTTTTCTTTAATTCTTCAGTAACCGCATTGCCAATCGTTCCGCTCGCACCCACAACAAGTATTTTAATATGTAATCCTCCTTTTTAAGTGTCTAACGTCAACTAGTTATTCTTTCATCATACTTATCAAATGCATCACTTATGAAAAGTGTTCCGATTCATTCTTAATAGGTGTACCGGCAACTCATCCAAAATACTCCACAATAATTTGAATGATTAAAAGTACAGTGACAACACGAAGTATCGGTTTGACGTGCTCTGTTTTCAACTTACGCGCGAGGCGAACACCGAGTTGCGCACCACTTATTGAACCAAGCATTAATGCAATCGTAAGTGGCCAAATGATTTTACCCGTCGAAATGTAACTGATTGACGCCCCAAAACAGCTTGAAAAAATCATGATACGGGATAATCCAACAGCTCTCAAATAAGATACTTTCAATCGAGCATACAAGTACAACGCCAATGTTCCGCTACCTGGACCAAACACGCCATCGTAAATACCTATACCATACAATGATGTAGCACTTTTTTTTGTTACACGAAATGATTCACTGCCATCAAAGTCCGCTTTTCCAAGAAATGATGTGATGAATGCGAATGTTAATAGTATAATTGCAATAATAATCATCCATTCCTCTTTTAGGAAGGATGCAATAACCCCACCGGTAATTCCTCCAGCAAGACTAATTGGGACAACTGTAAGCGCCTCTTTGACTGTTACTTCCTTATTTTTATAAATCACAAGAAAACTTGAAAATGAGCTCACCGTATTTGATACTTTATTCGCTCCGATTGCCGAGTGAACAGGCAATCCCATCAGCAACATGGCCGGTAAACTGATAAGTCCCCCTCCCCCTGCTAATGTACCAAGAGTTGTTGCAGCAAAGCCGATGAAGTAAAGCATAATGTACTCCATATTGCATCCTTCTTTCTGTGAAAACCTCTATACATATAGCATATTCAACCTATCTACATAAGTAAATTCAATTGAATGAATCAAAACGCATTCGAAATACTAATGACTTATTTCGAGAGCTGACATTCGGAACGCTTGCAAGAATAGTTATCCCATTCATTAAAACTCTATGAGTGATTTTGATTCCAAATGTATTGGAAAACGCTCCTACCGATTTATCCGGGGAGCGTTTTATATTACGATTGCTTATAGAAATTGAAAGAAAGAATTCCTTTAAATACGCTTCGGCGCTTTGAGGATGCATCCCGCCATTAGTTTTACCGCTAAACTTTCAGATTTATGGCTTCGGCTACCCCAGTAAGGCGCCTAAACAATTTTTACAAGTTTCCATACTTCCATCATATAATTAATAAGCCCGACTGAACCACACGGTATGTTTCGCTTCTTTTCCGCAATTGATGCAAGTCGACTTCGTAGCCGGTGGATTGAATGGTATATTACGTGTCGTGAATTTCGTTTCTGTTTTCACTTGTTCCTCACAAGCGTCATCTCCGCACCATCCCGCAAGGATCCATCCAGGGATTTCTCCGCCTTCAGTTGAATCCGCAATATGAGTTGTTAATTGTGCAAGTGAATCAACATGTATATGGGAGTGTTTTTCACGGAATGTACGGGCTTTGTCCAATAAGCGTGTTTGCATTGTCGCTAATTCTTCTTCAATTTTTGCGACGAGTACGGAAAGCTCCACAGCTTCTTTTTCGTCTTCATCTCGTGCTTTGATGAGCGCTTGATTTTTTTCTAAATCACGTGGTCCTAATTCTACTCGAACCGGTACGCCTTTCAATTCCCACTCATTGAACTTGTAACCTGGTGATTGATCGGAGTCGTCTAAACGCACACGAATTCCTTTTGCTTTTAACTCCGCAAAAATCCCATCTAGTTTCTCCATAATTTCAGGGTTTTTCTTCCATGGCCCTACCGGAATTAATATGACCTGTGTTGGTGCAACACGCGGTGGTAGTACAAGACCTTGTTCATCCCCATGAACCATGATGACAGAACCAATCAATCGTGTGGAAGTTCCCCATGATGTTGTATGAACAAATTCATGCTTATTTTCTTTATTTAGATACTTAATATCAAATGCTTCCGCAAATTTCGTTCCTAAGTAATGTGAAGTTCCCGCTTGAACAGCCTTTCCGTCCCTCATCATTGCTTCGATGGAATACGTATCCACTGCTCCTGCAAAACGCTCGGAAGGCGTCTTTTGACCATCATATACTGGAATCGCCAGCAACTCTTCGACAACTTCTTTATAAATGTTGAGCATTTGCATCGTTTCAGCACGTGCTTCTTCTTCATCCACGTGAGCTGTATGCCCTTCTTGCCATAAAAACTCAGACGTCCGAATGAACGGAAGTGTTTTCTTTTCCCAACGGAAGACGTTCGCCCATTGGTTAATTAACACGGGTAGATCTCGATAGCTTTTAATCCAATCTGAATAGAGATGCCCGATCATCGTCTCAGAAGTTGGACGAAGTGCTAAACGCTCCTCTAGTTTTTCACCCGCAGCTTCGGTAACCCAAGGGAGTTCTGGTGAAAACCCTTCGATATGATCCTTCTCTTTTTCGAAAAATGACTCTGGAATCAGCATTGGGAAATAGGCATTACGATGTCCCGTTTCTTTAAAACGTTTATCCATCTCAGCCTGGATATGTTCCCAAATTTCATAACCATCCGGTTTGAATGCAATGCACCCGCGAACTGGCGTGTAATCCATTAAATCCGCCTTTTTAATTGTGTCGATATACCAGCTTGTAAAATCATTTTTCTGTTGATTGGTCATTAATTTCCCCTCCTAAAATAATAAAGAAATCCTTCGGTTGCCTGAAATCTGGACATCAAAAAAGCACAAAGTTGCCCTTATAATAAGGACGTCTTTGTGCTGAATGGACGTGGTACCACCTTAGTTTAGCCTAAATTAAGTTAAATTCAAGCCCTCTAAAACGTTTGATAACGAAAACGACTCGGTTATGTTGGCATAACGTCTCAGTGGTAGGTTTCAACAAGAAGGGGTGATATAGCTTTCAGCAAGTCGCTACATTTTCTGTTTCACAATTCTTGTCTACTTGATCACATCAAAGATTTCATATTACTTTTAATATATCAAATACAAGTGTTTCGTACAACCAGATGAGACTTCATTTTACAGGTATCACGTATAAAGACATATATTGTCGCATACGACTGCACAGTCCTTTTGAAATCTTGCGCTAAAAATAGCTTACACTAACGGTTTCGATATCTAGTCTTAATTTAACTTTTTTCATCCTCAAGTAAGTGTCTACCATCGCCGCTCTAAAAATACATAAAACACCCAAATGTACGGGATTATATAAATAGCATACAAGTAATTTAAGTTAATTCTGAAATGCTCACTCTGGGCTTGAAGATAAAAGGATAGCTTGGTTATTGGTACTGTTTTTATGATAATGGCTATGACTGTTAATCCAATCATGATTTGAAATACAGAATTATTTGTTAGGCTTTCAAATAACGGAATGACCTTAAGTATAATTGAAAATTGTACAAAGCATAGGAATTCCTGTACTTTTTGTTCCAACTTTTCGTTATTTAATCTCGTAACTTTTCCAATTTTGAATCCCCCTTTAGAGTGTGAGCTTATATAGGATGTAAAAGATAGATCTGTTGGGCTATTATTATTCGTCATGCTATACTAAATGAGAATTGTTTTCATTTGTAGTTTAGAAAACTCCTATACTTTCTAAACATAAAGGGGGATTATCAGATGAGTTATCAAGAAGGGAAAAACATAGTCGAACAAAACATTTTAGGTCGGAGGACAATCAAATCTTTTAAAAAGGATTCGATTAGTGCTGAAGTGATTATTGAGCTGCTAAATGTGGCGAAATGGGCACCGAACCACAAGTTGACGGAACCGTGGCGCTTTCAATTGTACGTGGATGAAGGAAAAGAACAGTTTGTTCAAGCCTATATTCATTCACAGCCGAAAGTAGATGGCGAAATTTCAGAAAAAGTGAAAAGAAAAGCACAATATTTCCGGGATATTCCGGTTCATCTTGTAGTTGTTATGCCTGAAGACCCCCGCCAAAGAAGGTGGGACGAGGATTACGGGGCGGTTTCCTCACTAATTCAAAACTTCCAGCTTGCGGCATGGGAAAGGGAGATCGGAATGATTTGGCGAACGAATGATTGGGTGTACGATCCGTTATTCAGGGAAGCTATCGGTGTCCTACCTGGTGAAAAAGTAGTAGCGACGTTGATGATTGGCTATCCTAAACATATACCCGAGGCTCAAACACGCACGGATATTCGTGAACTTGTTACGATCATTAATAACTAACCTTTCGAATTGAAGACTAAGTAGTACTTGTGAACGGTTATCCGAATTAATTAATACACATACTCATAAACTCCTGTCATTAGCAATATAGTTAGGCTATATAAGTTAAGATATGGAGGAGGATATCATGCAAACAAAAGAAGTACGCTTACGTCGAATTCAGCAACTAGCTCATGAAATCATGGATGAGATGAATAGAGGGAATGAGCCGAGACAAATTGAAACGTTAAATCTTGCGGTTGATAATCTATCTCGGGCACTTGGAGATTTAGCCGATCCATTCGGTAATTATTCACTCGACTATATAGAAGAAAAAGTAGGAAATGCCCATTATCTACTTTTTAAAAACGAAAAAAAGGTAAAGATTTATACTTAATGAACGGCTATCCCTTATGACTAAAATCCCGCTAATCTCGTCTAAAGTTCCAACGAGAGTACCGGGATTTTTTGTTACGCTCTATGTTTTCATTTATAGGAGTTCTTTCTGATTTCCGGACGCACAACTAGCACATCTTCATACGCCAAAGATCAATAGTTGTTCCTTGGTTAACGGTACCCCTACTGAATAAAGTTAAACTCAGGGAAGTTGGATAAATCGGAAAACCGGATGAAAAATACGCCAAACGCTAAAATGCCAAGAAATAGAATCATAAACGTTTGCTTGAACGTATTTTTGACGCGCATGTGCGTCAAAACGCCGCCAATTTGAATGAAATCATGATGAATTAGCAAATCAAGCTTTACTCGTGTTCGGTAGAAAACGAAAAAGAATGGTTTCAAGTGCCTGTCCTCACAGATTAGTTAAAATCCATACTCCTCATCTTTTAGTTTCCGAATCCCTACATAAGCATCGACAAGCAGTACGGTATCTTCCACTAAGCGCTCCAGACGAAAGAGAACATCATCATTGACGATTTCTTTGCGATGGAAATCCTTTTCTTCTATAAATACATAAGTGGGTACAATATGTGCCTTCATATATGCTAAAATCGGCTTTAACTGTTGTTCCACCATCAAGTAATGCTTTGCAGTACCAGCTGTTACGAGCATACTCACCACTTTATCTCGGAACGCATTGACCGGTAATAAATCAAAAATATTTTTGAGCGTAGCCGGGATAGAAGCTTGGAACGTCGGTGTTCCAATAATAATGGCATCCGCGGCCATTAGCGTTTCTGTAACGTACTTGGTGTCGCCCTCATAGTCCCAATAATTACGCCCGTCACTAAAGACCATTTCAAACTCGGCCAGATCCAGTAATGTAATCTCTGCATCTGGATATTTTTCATGTGCTATTTTGACTGTGAAATCCATCGCCGTTCTTGTTTTAGACCCTACTTTTGATCCTGATAGTAATGCGATTTTCATGATAACATCTCCTTATTTTCCAGCTGTATATTTCTTAACTGCTGGCAGAATTTCTGTCGCGATCAGATCAATGTTTTTCATGATTTTATCAAACGGTACACCACCAAAGTCAATTTGTGCCATGAATCGCTGTTGACCAAATAGCTCATATTGGTAGAGAATTTTTTCAATAATTTGCTGTGGACTACCAATCATTAATGCATCGCGCGTATCCGTTGATTGTGCAAATTGTTGTTTCGGATAGCCGCCGCCTCTTAACGCCTGCATACCTGCATTGGCATGTGGATAATATTCGCGAAGCGCATCCTGTGAAGTTTCTGCGGTATAGAATAGGCTCGTTGTTGCAATTGGCAACGCCGCTGGATCAAAACCACTACGTTGCGCCGCCTCACGATAGGCATCCACCGACGCCTTAAAGTTAATCGCCGGTCCACCAAGAGTTGTCAGCATCATCGGTACTCCTGCATACCCAGCCTTAATCGCACTCGCGGGTGGTCCTCCTACTGCACGCCATATTGGCAGATGACCATTCCGCGGTTGCGGTAAAATCGTAGCGTTTTCCAACGGCGCTCGGAATTGCCCTTGCCATGTCACTGTTTTCTCATCATTTATCTTCATCAGAAGTTCCAGTTTTTCTTCAAATAACTCTTCGTAATCGTGTACATCATAGCCAAGTAAACTATAGGCTCCAATCCGTGAACCCCGCCCTGCCACAATTTCAGCCCGCCCTTTCGAGATTAAATCAATCGTGGCAAAATCTTCATAGACACGCACAGGATCAGATACACTTAACACCGTTGCAGAACTCGCAATTTTAATGTTTTTTGTTGCCTGTGCGATTGCGCCTAAAATGACCGTATGCGCTTGTGTTGTAAAATGCGTTTGATGACTCTCCCCTACTGCAAAAACATCTAGTCCCGCCTCATCAGCCAACTTACTTGCTTCAATCAATTCGTGAATACGCTGCTCTGCGCTAATACGACTTCCTGTTAACGGATTTAGTAAATGATCCCCAATCGAATATAAACCAAATTCAAGTCCTTTAGTTGTGTCAATACGGTATTTCTCCATTTTCATCGTCTCCTTTTTCTATGCCCATACTTTGTATCGTTTCTATTAATCAATCGGTTGTAGTTTCGCTTCAATTTCTGCACGTTTTGATTCTAAAAATGGTGGTAAATCTAATTCTTTTCCTAAATCTTTAACCGCTGAATCAACTGTAAATCCAGGTCCATCTGTGGCAATTTCGAATAAAATGCCATTTGAATCACGGAAGTATAAGCTTTGGAAATAAAAACGATCGATAATGCCCGATGAATCAAAACCTCGTTCTTTAACAACACCGTCCCAATAACGTAACTCCTCCTCGTTTTTCACACGAATAGCTAAATGATGAATACTTCCTCGGCCCGGTTTTTCACTCGGTCCCTCCAACTGCATTAAGACAATTTCGCCAAATGCTTGCCCTGCAACTGACTGATAAGTGGCTTCCTTTTCTGAACGAGCTACTTCTACATAGCCAAACATATCCTTTAATGTTTTAGCTGTTCGGTCCAAATAACGTACTGTTATTTCCGCAGTTCCCATTCCTAAAATACGATGCCCTTGCTCCACGGTAGAATCTTCCCACGCCGACCAAAATTCAGGAATCACTTCGCCATTATTGTTTAGCAGGATCATTCGTAGCCCCTCTGCATCCTCAAATGGCAATGCTGCTCTACCTGCATACGTTATAATTTCTCCATGCAGTACATTCAATTGCTCAAAGCGCTTTTTCCAGTACGTTAAACTTTCAAGTGATGGAACGAGTAAGCCGATTTGTGTAATGGCATTTGTCCCACGAACGGTTTTCCCCGCGTTCGTCATTTCAAAAAAGGATAACTCCGTTCCTGCACTTCCCGTTAAATCTCCATAAAACAAGTGATACATGGATGGACTATCTTGGTTAACCGTCTTTTTCACACGGCGCAAGCCTAGTACATCTTGGTAAAAGTGATTAGTCGATTGAGCATTTTTTGTAATCATCGAAATGTGGTGATGTCCTGGTATTTTATACATAGCAGTTCCTCCTTCGTTCTTTAGTTGATTAGTCAAGTGATGGTGCAAAAAAATTACTCCGGCGGCAACTCTTTTTTTTGACTATGTTTATGGATGCGTGTCATTAGTGTATATAGTGTTTTTTCTTCTTCTTCGTTCAATACATCGGCAAAAAATGACGATTGAAACGCCAGTTGAGCTGGCATCGCATCTTCTAATATTGCTTCAGCCTTGTTAGTTAAGCTAATCATTTTCGTTTTCCAGTCTTGCTTACGTACAATATACTCTTCTTTTTCAAGTCGGGCGAGCATGCGGGATATACCGCCTTGCGTAACCGTCACTTTTTCAGCTAATTCACTTTGTGTAAGTGGCTGGTACAGCTGAATTTGAACAAGTACATCAAATTGGGCAGTTGTTAAATCAAAACGCTTTAAAAACTCATTCGACAGTTGATTACTTTGGTTTGTAAAACGCATTAAACGTAACCAAATTAACGAGCCAATCGTATTATTACGCATCTTTTTTCCCTCCCCATCACTAATCTTACTATCACTTTACCACGCAAGTGATGGTAAATCCAACAAAATGCCTTGGTTTCAAGATTTAATTCCAAAACGATACCAGCGCCTTCTATAACTTCGAGTCCTGTTTAACGCTAGTATCCTTCACTGCCGAAATAATAAATACCGCATCTCATTTTGAGACACGGTATTTATCATTTCTATTCTCCAACACTGGGAATTGCAATCATAAGCTTTTAAAACTTGAAACTGTCTCAGGCAGTGTTTTCCACTCACCCAAATTTGCTGTTCTTCTATTCTTCTGTTTGATGTTGCTCATCCATCTCCATAGGCTCTGCTCGGTAAACAATAAACGCTAAGATAACCGCTACGATAGACATGGCAAAAGCGATAAAATAGACAAGTTCAACGCCGGCTACCATTGCTTCACTAACTGTCGCTGGATTAGTAGGTGTATCTGACTGTTGTAAAAATTTCAGCTGCCTGGCATTCATGATGCTGATAAACACAGACACACCAATTGCACCTGCAACAGGTTGTAATGTTGACATAACTGCAGTTCCATGCGGATACAGTCGTTTAGGCAACTGGTTTAAGCCATTTGTCTCGGCAGGCATCATAATAGCTGAGACAGCCAACATTAATAAAATATAGCCAACGATGACAATCCACAAGGAAGTTTCTGTCGTCAATCGGCTCATCATGAACATCGTTCCGCATAAAACAAGCGATGCTGGAACCATTAATACCCTAGGACCAAACTTGTCAAAAAGATGTCCCATAAATGGAGACATTATGCCATTTAAAATACTTCCCGGTAATAGCACGAGACCAGCTGTAGCTGCACTTAAAGCTAAAGGACCTTGCATATAAATCGGCAATATAATCTCTGAAGCAAACATGGCCATAATGATAATTAAAAACATTAGAACCGCATGCGTAAACATCGGGTATTTAAAAACCCTTAAATCCATGACGGGTTCTTCAAGTTTCAGTTGCCTTATTACGAATAATGTAATTCCAGCGACTCCCGCAATAATCGCAATCAGGACATTGGCACTCAAAAAACCTTCGGCACTTTCTCCCACTGAACTAAAGCCATACACAATGGATCCGAAACCAATTGTAGAAAAAATAATTGATAGTACATCAATCTTCGGCTTGGTTACTTCAGAAACATTAATTAAATATTTGTAAGCAAATAAAATAGAAAATAAAGCAAATGGAATGACTATAATAAACAAATAGCGCCATCCTAAATATTCAACAATGACTCCAGAAAGCGTGGGCCCAATCGCAGGGGCGAACATAATTACAAGGCCTACTAATCCCATTATTTTTCCACGCTTATGTGGCGGATAAATCAATAAAAACACATTAAAGATAATCGGCATTAATAATCCTGTTCCAACCGCCTGGATTAGTCGACCGACTAGCAATAGTGAAAAAGTCGGTGCACTTGCACTGATAATTGTTCCGATGGTAAAAATAATCATTGTACTTAAAAATAATTGTCGGGTTGTATACCATTGAAGCAACAATGCAGATACAGGGATAACAATTGCCATTACAAGCATGAAGCCTGTCGCCATCCACTGCACAGTCGTTAACGGGATTGAAAATTCATCCATTAACGTAACGAGTGCAATATTTAAAAGCGTTTCGTTTAATATCGCAAAAAAGGCACCAATAATTAGGGAAAGCATAATAGGCATAACCTTGACGTTCGGATTATCCGATAAATATTCATACTTCTTTGGATCCTGTGTATTCTTCATATAAAAACTCCTTCTGTCTATATCATTCTAATCACAATTTCTAGCTTGTGTTAAAAGTAGACGAAAAGGAGCATAAGTATACCTACATATTCAATCAAAGACAGAGACAATTCTGCCTTACACTCAAAATACCTAGACCGATATTTTAAGAAACAAAAAGAGGGAGCAACTTCTCCCTCTATTGTATCAATATAGATTTTCTTAAAAAGGCAGATCCATTCCGAATACTCTACACACAAGTAGAACCTTCACAGCTATTCAATTAGCCAAGCAAAGTTAAAATAAATCGGAATTTACGCAACACCATTTTAATAAAACCCTCCGTCCAAAATTTGTAGACTAACATTAACATGTTTTTATCCTATTAGCAATTTTGAACAAGAACTCCTATATTTTAATCCGCTTTGCTCTTTTGCAATAAACTGGCGATTAAACCATTATTAATTTCGCTCTAGCAATCGTCGTCTACACACTTACAAAAACAAAATAAAAGACCAAGCAGTTCGTCATTTACAAAAGAGTAAATAATGAATGTTGCTAGACTGAAAAAACATCTTTATCCATTATATATGTTGAACAATTGTATATAGCGTAGGCGCCTTTCAAGGGGTAGCCATAGCGGATTCAATGGATTCTTTATTCCAGCATATATAAATTCATAGCAGACAAAGATGTAATCTCTGACAGATGTAACGAATAAGTTACTCATCTCTGAAAATAGCTCAATACTATTACCCAAAAAGATTTTCTTTTTTTCTTTTTCATTGCCATACAGCGACGTGCCAATTCATAAGCCCTTGCTTCTTTCTCTAATTCGATCATACGTTCACGGACGTATTCTATATTATGTTCAGACATTCTATTACTCCCTTAGGAGCTCTTCCAATTTTATTGTAAAGGTTTGGCAAACACCAGTCTTGTTACATATTTACCGCCCACATACATTTTTGGAGACTCCAATTTATTTTCTCCGTATCGCTTATTCAATCTGTTATTCACAATTTTGTTGTTCATCTTTTATTCTCCTCCTCAATCTTATTTTTAATTAATTCTTAAAGTATTAAAATCTTTCACTATCCACTCTCTGTAGATTCCTTTTTCAATACTTTTCTTTGCTGAATTACATAAAACATGGTCAGCACTCCTTTTCTTTTTATTTATGCAACACGCAATGCGTGAAAACACCAATTTCCATTTAAAATGAACCCAAAAAGGCACACGCCTATTAAAATAAGCGTGTGCTCATAGTAAAGAATGGCAGAACATATGCCATTCCGATTCTAATTAGTTAACAGAAAGATCGTTTTGGCACGGGATGACTATAAAGTTGCGGATAGAATATACATGTTTAATCATCTTTTCCGTACCTCCTTCTTTTTTGTAAATCTAACTACTTGAGGATACCATTTCCTTTTCGGAATTGTCAATGGATTTTAACAATAAAGTTTATTCTCATTCTACTACCTGGATTCACTGTATGAATCCATTATTCAATTGTTAATCATAATTCCCCGAAAGGTTGGCTTAACAAAGCCAAAGTCTACGCGCCCCTCTTTAAACCAATTGGAAATAGTCGTATATTCACCTTGATGTAGCACAAAATGAACCGCTGGATATTGCACATCAAAAACATCAGAGTAACTCAGGTACCTTTTTTTACATGTGTTCATTAATGCACATTTTCATGCCTTTACAATTACCCGACCAAACACTTTTAAATTGACAATGATTTTCGTCGTCCAATGAGCCACGACATATAAAATAATAAATACAACGACAAGTGGCTTAAATGAAATCCAGGCCACAATCCAAAGTAAGAATGCATATACCGGTTTTACTTTTGTTAACAGTTTAGACGGCACCAAGAAAAATCGGTACACTTTATATTGCTTTTGTAAAATTTCCAAGTACTCTTCTCTTAATTGGCGATTGTCAGGTTTCAATCGGACCGCGTTTTCCAAGTAATGCAATGACTTTAAATGATCTCCCCTTTGATCAGCCGCCCAAGCTAAATACATAAAAACAGTCGGATTTTCTGGCTCTAGTTCCAATGCTCGTTCTTCCGCTTGAAGAGCAAGCTCTTGATTTCCTAATATACTTTCAACATAACTGTAGTTTGCAAGATAGAGTGCATTAGAAGTCTCAAATTTTAAGGCAACGATAAAGCTTTCTTTCGCTTTCTTATAATTACCGCGCTGATTATAAATATTTCCTTTCAAAAAATAATAATGGCCTTCTTCGGGGTAAATCGTTAAAGCCTCTTTAATCGCAGCCATCGCTTCATCATATTTACCTTCTGTGTAAAGCGTCGATACCCTAACCTCCCATGCGACCTCATTTTCCGGCTCTTTCTTTAATGCTTCTTGTGACCAATACCAAGCTTTTTCAAAGTCATCTAACATTAAGTAGACTTTACTGAGCAACGCATAGCCATCCGCATCTTCGGGGTATTGTTGAATGTAGTTTTCCGTCTCTTTAATGGCATCTTTAAAACGACTCCACTCACACAATTGTTCAATCCGCATGAGTTGTGCATATTGTTTTTCTTCGTCCATCGCAACTCACAACCTATCTAATTCTATTCTCTTTTATATAATCAAGCACATGTTGATAATCTTTATTCACATCACTGAAGGTGGCGTAATTTTTAGCCGTGGAAAACCATTCCAAAGTCGTCGGCTTCCGCTGCTTCAATGCTCCACTTAAATCCTCATTCGTTAACGGTTGTAGTTCACCCGATTCCAACGAACGGTGTAATGCGGACTCGATTGCATCCCCGACAAGTTGGCCAAGATCAGCCCCAGAGAAATGTTCTGTTTTACTAGCAATTTTTTTATGATTTAGCGAAGACTGAGGTTTGTCTTTTAGTTTTAATTCTAGGATGACTTCTCTTTCCGTTTCACTTGGTGGTGGAATGAATAGCAGCTGATTGAAACGGCCAGGTCTCCGTAATGCAGAATCCAAATACCACGGCGTATTTGTTGCGCCAATGACATAGATGCCATGATTATGAGAATTTAGACCATCCAGCTCAAGGAGCAACTGATTGACAAGCATTCTCTCATGATGTTGTCTCATGTTTTGCCGATTTCCACCAATTGCATCCAACTCATCAATAAATAAGACGCACGGTTTATTTTCTCGCGCTGCTTCAAATACATCATGGAGATTATGCTCGCTTTCCCCTACATACATGGACAAAATTGCCTGTAATTCCAAATGTAGAAAACTGGCATTTATTTCACCCGCAATCGCTTTTGCCAAAAACGTTTTTCCACAACCCGGTGGTCCGTAAAGCAGTAAACTTCCCCCAGCCTCTTTGCCATAGGCTTTAAAAAACTCTGGATTTTTAAGTGGAAGGATGAAGTTCATCTGAATTTTCTTCTTAACATCCTCCAAACCGCCAACATCGGCAAACGTTTCCTTCGGCTCTGTCTTTTCAATAAGTGTATTTCTCTCTTTGTCAAATTGAATCACTTTTAGTTGTTTTCGTTTTCCTTCATAGTCATTCGTCATAATAGGCTCCTTTGCACAAAATCATCCTAGTTGTTGAAATATAAATAATCAAATATTTCCATATATTAATTTTAGAATAGTGCCTAAAAAACGTCTATGAGCCCAAAGAACGTGGGTATAAAGTTGCAACACAGCGAAAACTGCCAAGCACAGAGGCAAATCATAATTGTCTCTAAGCCTGGCAATCAAATTTCAAACTATATCCGTTAAACAAGTGAATACGGCATAGGCGCTTTACAATGGATAGAATCAGAAATCCTACTATACCGCGTCTGCGCTGGATGGTCTATTTGAGAAAGCGCATTTCGTTTTCGGGGATAAGACCTACAACCTGGAGTGCCATAAATCGATCGAATGTGATCAACGAAAGTCCCAATACATGAGGAATGGATTAGATATCCTGCTAATATCGCTTCGGCGCTTTGTGGATGCCTCCCACGGAGTCGCGCCTTCGCTGGATGGCCTCTGTGTGAGAAAGCGCATTTCGTTTTCAGGGATGAGACTACAACCTAGAGTGCCATAAATAGATCGAATGTGATCAACGAATGTCCCAATATATTTGGAATGAATTAGAATTCCCACTAATACCGCTTCGACGCTTTGTGGATGCCTCCCGCGATAAGCCGGAAAGGAGACCACTTTCAGTCTTATCGCTCCGGCTACCACGAAGTCGCGCCTTCGCTGGATGATCTTTTTGAGAAAGCGCATTTCTTTTCCGGGGATGAGGCCTATAACTTGGAGTGCCATAAATCGATCGAATGTAATCAACGAATGTCCCAATACATGAGGAATGAATCAGAATTTCTACTAATTACGCTTCGACGCTTTGTGGATGGTCTATTTGTGAAAGCGCATTTCGTTTTCGGGGATGAGACCTGCAATCTGGAGTGCCATAAATCGAGCGAATGTGATCAACGAATGTCCCAATATATGTGGAATGAATTAGAATTCCTGCTAATATCGCTTCGACGCTTTGTGGATGCCTCCCGCGATAAGCCGGAAAGGAGAGCACTTTCAGTCTTATCGCTCCGGCTACCACGAAGTCGCGCCTTCGCTGGATGGTCTATGTGAGAGAGCGCATTTCATTAGCTGTGATGAAATCTGCAATCTGGAGTGTGTCTTTCTTGACTCTAATTCTATATATTGAACTATTGAATCCGGTATATAAACTGAGCGAAGGCGCCTTAGCAGGGGTAGCCGAAGCCATAAGACTGGCGGCGTAGCTGCTTGGCTTATGGCGGGAGGCATCCCCTAGCGCCGTAGCGGTTCAGAGTAATTCTTTATTTCAATTTATATATTATCAAAACGTAATCACCTTATAATCTCGGAATATACATCTCAAAAATCACATTTCTCTCGATAATGAACACCCTAGCGCGGGCGCGGCAAAGGGGTCGCCGAAGCCGTAAGACTGGATGCGAAGCGCTAATCCAGGCTTACAGCGAAAGGCATCCCCAAAGCGCCAAGCGATCTACAATCCATACCTCAAATTACAACTCTCTCATTATTGAGCGCCACAGCAGATTCAATGGGATTCTTTAATTCAAAATTTATAGCATTTGACCACGCACGATATAGAAAACGTCAAACCCAACTAAAATCCCTATCAACAGTCCAATTATCATTTTCTTCGATTAGGGCTACTAAAGATAAAATTTAGAGAAAGGATGGAATATTACAAAAGGCATTGCCGATTTACACTCGGTTGGATATGATTGTCTATAGGGGAGGGGAAACATTCAATGGCTACTGATCATGAAGAGTTATTCGATAAGGAAAGACAAAATGATTCAACTATGAAAGTAGAAAGAAAACATGGAGAACCCACTGCAGCTTTCAAAGGAGCTTCCTTGGTAGCGCTATTAATAGGTGTATCAGCTTATCTCTTAGGTTTGTATAATGCAGCCATGGAATTGAATGAAAAAGGATATTACTTTGCAATTTTAATATTCGGACTCTACTCGGCTGTATCCTTACAAAAAGCTGTAAGAGATAAAGAGGAAGGAATCCCAGTTACGAACATTTATTATGGCATTAGCTGGTTTGCACTTACTATATCTATTTTATTAATGGCTATCGGTTTATATAATGCAGGAAGTATTATCTTAAGCGAAAAAGGGTTTTATGGTATGGCTTTTGTTCTTAGTATATTTGCAGCGGTAACAGTTCAGAAAAATGTTAGAGATACACAAAAAGCAAGGGAAATAGATTGAGTCACTATCCGTTAATTTGATGGTTTTATCTAATGAAACAAGCAAAATTCCGTTCTGAATCTAGAACGGGGTTTTTGCTTGTAAAAAAATACCGGTCAATCCAAATAAAAGCATTAGCCTTCTACAATAAGAAAATTATTTCGGTTAGTTTTTTTTTAGGCAATCCGATTGTTCGGTGCGCTAAGTTAGCTATGAATACAATTTGAGTTTCCCGGTCAACATTTGATCTGACATATTAAAACCTAATAGGTCCTTTTAGTGAGGACCTGTTTCCTTTTTAATTTTTCAAACCTGATAGATATAGAAAAGCGCAACTTATTGTTTATACACAATTTTATGCGACGCGAATGGGACCTTATGTAAATCTCACTTTTTTTGAACAAAGGGTGAACGAAACAGCAAATATTCCTTGAAAAGGCTAAAATAACTTGAACTCAAGTTCAGAGGATTTTTTCATTCGTGCTATGATTTATTAAGGCAAAGAAAAGAGGTATTTATTTTGAAACTGAAAAATGAACTAGACTACAGCCAATTGACTTATCTAAAAAAAGAAATGACTAGATTCATGCTAGCCTATAAATTTGCGTTAGACGAAGTCAGCACAAAAATCAATATATTGGAAGAAGAATTTCAATTAATACATGAATATAATCCCATCGAACATATTAATACCCGCTTGAAAACACCAGAAAGCATTATACAAAAGGCGATTCGTAAAGATATCGGACTGTCCATGTCTTCCATAAAGGAAAATATGCGGGATATCGCAGGAATTCGTATTAACTGTTCCTTTAACTCTGACATTTATAAACTAAGTGAAATGATTCAAAAGCAAAAGGATATTGAAGTGATTGAGTATAAAGATTACATACAAAATCCCAAACCCAATGGTTACCGGAGTCTTCATTTGATATTAAAAATTCCTGTGTTTATGACAGATCGGGTAGAGCACGTCTTTGTTGAAATGCAAATCAGGACAATTGCTATGGACTTTTGGGCAAGTCTGGAACATAAAATCTTTTATAAGTTCAACAAATCTGTCCCTGAAAAAATAACGAAAGAGTTGAAAGAAGCTGCGGAATCTGCCAACGAATTAGACCAAAAGATGGCGAATCTTCATAAAGAAATCAATGAAATTAAACGAATGGATGAAGAGTTTACCACAACTCTTTTTAATGAAAAAAATGAATTCAATATTCCGCTTAAATTTTTGGAAATGATGAATGAAAGTAGCAAAATTAGCCCGACTAAAGTATAGCTGGTATTTCGGTTCTCATTTAAAGCGCACGCCATTCGTTTTCAATCATGAATGGGAGATGGGTTTGAAAGTGAACTGTTGGAAGATGCTGTTTGTTCCCAAGTATGGGGCAAACAGTTTTTTCATTTTATATGGGATAAACCATGATTTCCACTTTGATATTGGATACTTAGTAAAAACTTTTGTACAATCTTTGTCTAAAACTAAAAGGATATGTTTATAACAATAAGTTCATAACAAAAAACGATAATATTTTATTGCAATTCGATAAATCTGGTGCTAAAATAAAATTAATAATAAATAAGTGAGGTGCTTTTTATGAAACGAGGTTCAACACTATTTTTAAGGATGGCTGTTATTCTAATGGGAATCCCAGTTCTTGCTTTGTGTATATTTGGGTTATATAAGCTAGCCAGTAATCCAGTAAACCCGGATTATGCCTATATACTATATCCCATTTTAATAGTTATGTATGTTTCAGCTTTACCGTTTTTCATTGCATTGTATCAGGCCTTTAAACTTTTAAGCTATATTGACAAGAACCAATCTTTCTCTGAGTTGTCTGTTAAGTCTCTTAAGAATATCAAATTTTGTGCAATTACGATTAGTATTTTGTATATAGTCATTATGCCATTTGTATTTCTCGTTGCAGATCTAGATGATGCACCTGGTCTTATCATAGTTGGAATGGTTCCTGCTTTTGCTTCAATGGTTATCGCAGTCTTTGCTGCCGTTCTACAAAGGCTTTTGCAAGAAGCGATTAATATAAAATCAGAAAATGATTTAACAGTCTGAGGTGAAAACAATGGGAATAATAATCAATATTGACGTGATGTTGGCTAAAAGGAAAATGAGCGTGACAGAACTTTCGGAGAGGGTTGGAATAACAATGGCTAACATTTCCATACTGAAAAATGGAAAGGCAAAAGCAATTCGATTATCAACTTTAGAAGCGATTTGTAAAGCTTTAGACTGTCAGCCTGGAGATATTTTAGAATACCGAAGTAATAAAGACACTCAAATTTAATGAATTGTCAGTGTTTAATGCGGAAAGAAAAAGAATGACTTCTTTTTCCGTTATTACAAAAAAGGGGAGTTACTCATGAATTTAACCGTTCAAAAGTGGAGGCACAAATCATGAGAGCACTAAAACAACTCGTTCGTTTTGGTTGGGAGCAGGCGCTATCATGTTTGTTTCCTGTCGTGATTTTTGCCTCTTTAGCTATTACACAATTCATCCCACTTCCCCTCCTTCCACGTTATGACTGGCTGCTCATTATCTTCCTTCTAATGCAGTGGTGGATGGTGCGTTCTGGTCTTGAAACACGGGATGAACTAAAGGTTATCACGTTATTCCACCTTATTGGACTTGCTCTTGAATTTTTCAAGGTACATATGGGCTCCTGGTCTTATCCAGAAGAAGGATATTTTAAAATCTTTGGAGTACCCTTATATAGTGGCTTCATGTACGCGAGTGTAGCGAGTTATCTTTGCCAGGCGTGGCGGAGGTTAAAGGTTGAACTGGTTAAGTGGCCACCATTTTTGGTAGTTGTGCCCCTTGCAGCTGCTATTTATTTGAATTTTTTCACCCACCATTATTGGATCGATGTTCGCTGGTGGTTATCTGGACTTGTAATTATCGTCTTTTGGCAATCATGGGTCACATACGAGGTTGTCGGAACCCGTTACCGTATGCCGCTCGCATTTTCATTTGTGCTCATCGGACTTTTTATATGGATAGCCGAAAATATTGCAACGTTCTTTGGGGCTTGGGAATACCCAAACCAAACCGACGCATGGAGTCTCGTCCATCTAGGAAAGGTAAGTTCATGGCTCTTGTTAGTGATTGTTAGCTTTCTTATAGTAGCGACGTTAAAACAGGTTAAGGGGAAAAGTTCCACCAAGGTAGATGCTAGTCCATTTTAATAACTGTTAAGAACCCTATTGAACAAAGCGCGGGTCCACTAGCTTTTCTTCAACTGGTCCATCGTGTTTAAGCCCTGTACTTTCAATTACGTGTAGGAGCATCTCACTTTCAGGAGAATAACTGATATGTAACTTGATGCCCAAGGGTTCGCCATGTTGGACCACCCAGGGGAGATGACCTTTTACAACAAATCGAGCTCTTTCAAGGAAATAATTTTTTGAATCATATTTGCAAATATAATATTCTTTTTCATAAGAAACACCTCTCCTTGTATTTGAATGTTCGCACTTTCATTTTACAAAAAGAGGGTTTCTTTTTGTATTACATTGTCTTTTTACGCTAAATCAACACGCTTGGTTCAACATATATAGACGAGTACTTTAAAAGTTTTACCCTTGTCGGGTTATCGAATTAACCCTCTGTCTGCATTTCAATTTGTCGGACAACCCGTTCTCCCATTTCCGGCGATGCATTGTACAGATACGTCAAAACAATGCGTCGCGTTTCATGGGATATGCCGGCAAGATCAGCAGAAAGATTATTTACTAGGTGATTTTGTTGCTCAGGGGGAAGAGCATGATAATATTGCCCGGCTTGCGTAAAATCATCCGGTTTTGGCAAATTGGATCGTTCAAGATGCCCCTCCACAAATCTGCCGTTGCCGCTTGTCACTTGTGTTGCTGGTGTCCAGTCTTCCTGATGATTGATAGGTATTTTGCGAAAATCTGGTCCAAGCCGCCGCCGCTGGGAATCCGAGTAAATATTGGCGCGTCCCTGCAGCATCTTATCATCTGATAATTCGGCCCCTTCCAAAAGATTGGACGGTGAATATGCCAGTTTCTCCACTTGTTCCATATAGTTATCCGGGTTGCGGTTCAACGTCAAGCGGCCAACAGGCATCAGAGGGTACTGCTGTTTATCCCAAACTTTTGTATCATCCAATGGATCATAAGGAAGAGTGGCTTCATCTTTCGGATTCATAAGCTGCACATAAAGCCCATATACAACAGTCTCTCCCTTTGCTAGGGTATCATACAAATCCTGACCTGCAATATCTGGGTTCTCGCCATTCCATCGGGCGGCTTCTTGAGCATCTATATACTGCTCTCCAGCATAAGGAACCCAGTGATATTTTACATAACTGCGTACCCCCTCCCCGTTCTTCCAAACGTAGGTATTCACACCATAACCCGGCATGTGGCGAAAGCTTTTTACTGTGCCTGCATCAGAGTAAAGCCGAACAACAAAATGGGTTGATTCTGGCGCTCTGGCTATGAAGCTCCAGAACCGTTCGGGATCCATCAAGTTATTTACGGGCGAGGGTAAAAAAGCTTGAATGGTCTCTGGAAAACGTATAGCATCTCGTACTAAAAATACAGGAATATGGTTGAAGACCAAATCAAAAATACCCTCTTCAGTATAAAACTTAGTAGAAAATCCACGCACATTTCGTGAGGTATCCGGAGTACCTTTATTGCTTACAGCAAGCGAAAACCTCACCGTGACTGGAACTCGCTGCCCAGGATTTTGTAAGAAGCAGAGCTTTGTGTAGTTTGCCATAGAATACACAGTCTCAAAGTAACCAAAAGCACCAAAGCCTTTAACATGCACTGGTCTTTCTAAAATTGTTGAATGGACAAAGGTCTCCAATGTTTCATGTAAAATACTGTCCTGCTCCAGTACAGGACCTCTTTCACCTACAGTCTGTGAATGCATTTCCTCAGCCCAAAATTTTGATGCATTTCTGTTTAGATGCGTGGAAGAACCTGATTCCCCTCCATTGTTTTCTCTCATAGCTATTCCTGCCTCCTGTACCCACAAGTTAATTCCCAAAGGTACACTATTAGTTATGTGAGGCTCCATACAATTATGAATTCATACATCTGGATAACCACAGAAAATGTATTGCCATTCTTTACAAACGTGACATTTCAAACAAACACGTTTGTTCAAATCCTTTTGATTGGATTAGTTATTCGTCCTACTTGCTAATTAGATAACCTCTCCCATTTATACGATAATACAAGGATATATAATACGATTTTATCGCATGAATGAAAGAGGTGCTATCATTCATGCGATAATTTCAGCCAAAAAACCAAGCGAGGGAAAAGCGTATGCAGATGCTTTTTCTGTCAGACGTCACGTAGGCTATTTAGAAAACCATCTTCCTCAATTTTCAGTCGACAACTGTTTGATAAAGACCATTATTTTTAATGTATTCGTAGCAAGAGCCTGGCAATAAATACTGCGGTTCTCCCCCCATTGCAAATTCTTCTCGAATATACGTCGAACTTATTTCCATCGCTAGTCCTTTATCTAACAATTGGAATCGACCATCATCATGATTTCGCAGAATAGGTGATTTTGAAATCGTGCTCAGAATGTCAATCCCGTTTCTAGCCATCACGATAAATTTATTTCGACTTATTAACTCTTCCGCCAATCGCCATTCTCCTTTTCCGATATCCACCAACAAATCAGCACCCATGATGAAATAAAAATCTGCATCAGGGAACGCTTCCTTGAAATACTCCATTGTGTAATACGTATAGTGATCACCTGGTAATACTTCTAGTTCGTAATCATCCAAGATGAATTTAGGATTATTTTCAATTGCTAACTTAACCATTTCCACTCGATGCTTGTTTTGCGTTTGCACTTGTTTATCTAACCGTTTGTTAGATGAAGGTAGAAAAATAACATAGTCCAATTTTTTACGATGTGCCACTGTTGAGGCAGTCCACAAATGAACGTTGGTCACAGGGTCGAAAGAAGAACCGTATATACCGATTTTCATGCCTTTTTCAAACACTTTCTTGATGTCTTTCCCAGGATTTAGCTCTTGAAGATGTGCTTTTAGTTTTTCTGTCTTTTGCATCATAAGTCATTCCTCCAACGTGTAATTTTGTATTTCTTCATTAGCTATTTAGCTCCTGTACTTTTTCTCGTTCCTCACGAATATTTCTCATTTTATTATCCCAACATTTCTGACTTAAATCCACAGGATACTGTTCTGGATTCAAGGTACGCTTATATTCATCCCACAGGAGGTTTAAATTGTCTTTAGCATACGCTTGAATTTCCTGTATAGATGGGGACACATACACAAGTTCCCCCTCTACAAAAATGTCCTGATGTAATTCGATGGCTTCGAAGTTCGTCACAAACTTCGAGATAAACGTATGGGTCGGGTGGAACATTTTTAACTTTTCTTCCGCTTGCAGATTCTCATCTATCATAGCAATATAATCACCTTCAGCACGATTATTCACCGTATTCACAATACGATATACTCTTTTCAATCCAGGCGTCGTTACTTTCTCTGGATTTCCAGATATTTTAATTGTGTCAACCATATTACCTTTATCATCCTCAATCGCTACCAATTTATAAACAGCACCCAGAGCAGGTTGGTCAAATGCGGTAATTACTTTTGTTCCGACACCCCACGCATCAATTTTCGCTCCTTGTGCCTTCAAGTTCATAATGGTTTTTTCATCTAAGTCGTTTGAAGCAACAATTTTCGTTTTTTTAAATCCTGCTTTGTCCAATATTTTTCGAGCTTCTTTTGATAAGTAAGCCAAGTCGCCACTATCTAAACGAATCGCATTAAAATTAATGCTGTCTCCCAGTTCTTTCGCTACTTGAATTGCGATCGGTACACCAGATCGCAACGTATCATAGGTATCCACTAAAAACGTACATTCTTTATGACGACGAGCGTATTTATGAAATGCCTTGTATTCATCTTTATACGCTGAAACCATAGAATGTGCATGTGTTCCAGAAACAGGGATACCAAACATCTTACCGGCTCTCACATTACTCGTTGCGGAAAATCCAGCAATATACGCCGCTCTTGTTCCCCACACCGCCGCATCAAACTCATGTGCACGTCGCGTTCCAAATTCCATTACTGGTTGTTCTCCTGCCACTTGTTTGATGCGTGCTGCTTTTGTCGCGATGAGGGTTTGGTAATTTACAATATTCAAGAGAGCTGTCTCTATCAACTGAGCTTCCGCTAAACTTGCTTCGACTTGTAGAATCGGTTCATTCGCAAAAACCAATTCTCCCTCTTTCATTGCTCGAATCGTTCCATTAAAGCGCACCGTTTCTAAATAGGCCAAGAAATCTTCTTCATAACCCAATTCTTCACGTAAATAAGCAAGATCACTATCTGTAAAACGGTAGTCTTGAATAAATTCAATGATTCGTTCCAATCCTGCAAAAATCCCATAACCCGTTTCAAAAGGCAACTTGCGGAAATAGAGTTCAAACACCGCTCGTTTGTCGTGCATATTATCTTCCCAATACGTTTCCGCCATGTTAATTTGGTACAAATCCGTGTGTAGTGCTAGCCCATCATCTTGATATTTTTTAGTCATTTACTATTCCTCCTTCATAAGGTGGTGGCATCGTCTCTTTAACAGTGCCGCTTCTTTTGTTTATTTCTACAACATGAATTCGGTTGATTTCACAATATGAATGCCAGTATTCTTTTGAAGTTCTTTACATGCATGTTCTGTTGATTCTTCAAAACCAGGGATCGGACTCATGCAGTCATCCAACAAATAAATCTTTGATAGCAATTCATGCTTATCTACGTAGTACTCGACTATCTGCCGAACGGATTCCAATACACAGTGAGATTTTGCTTCCCCGGCGATAACAATTTTATCGTAAGCGAGTAGGGAATGGAGAAACGCATAATTTGTTCCATCTGTTTCGGCATACTCCGGTTTAATGATGCCGTACATTTCGCTTAATGGGTCTTGCCCTTTTACAATCTTTTGTATGCTGGACTGCCGTATCAAGGAATGAAAGTGAACCATATTCGAAAACTGACCTTCTAAGGCCGCACCATGTGTCCCTTCTATGCAATGATAAGGCCATATCAACAATTGTTTTTTTCCTAAACGCTCCAAGTGAACAATGTACGCCAAGCTTTCATTTTTTTCTACAGCCATCCACTTTCCTTTTTCAATATCTTCTCTGGTGATGACTGTAAATGGAACAGGATGTTTCCCCTCTGCATCCACCCACCAACTCGCATGGAATAATTGATGCAATTCATGTGTATCTAACGACAAGGCAATCGTCGTCACCTTATCTAGGTTTTGATAAAGGAAATTAGTTACACGTTCAACATCCTTATGGGAGTTTGGAACACCTAATTCTCCGTTTTCCATAAAGTCATTTTGAAAATCAATCCCAATGAATAACACCTTTTCAACATCTTCACTTGAAGGTGTCATTTTCTCCGCATTCGCAAGGACCAGTAATTCATTTAATCCCTTCGTATTCTTACTTCCTACCCTTGAAACATCAACGATTTCCTCAAATTTGGTTTTCATCATTTTCAACACACTCCTTTAGTCTTGATTTAAATTAACGATTATATATTTGTTAATTGTTATGCGGAGAAATAAAATCTACTACCGTTTCTTTAATTTAAGATAAACTTTGGACGCCTTATTGCCTGCAAGAAGCCACTGAAAAAGTCCTATTTCCTTCAATTCCGTTGATTTCCGTTCCGAGCGGACGCTTTCCACTACAATCAACTAGTTCTTACTATAAAAAAGAACTTTTTCAGTGCCCTCGCCTGCAACAGGAGGCATTCATGTTTCATTGATTCACACGTTCACGTACATACTCATTCACACATTCAGCGCCAAATCGAAGGGGTAATGTCTACATCTACAAATCGGTATAATTTAGTTGGTCGTTTCGTAGTGCTTGTCGGTTCTGCTGTTTTAGGAACTTGATTTTTGTCTAACGCTTCTACGATAAAAGGCAGACTTGGTGCTTTCCTAAAGAACCCAGGCTTACTATTCACAACAGGGTCATTAATAATCGCAAGCAACACCTGGCGCAAATCTTCCAACTTGAATTCTTCTGTTAAAAAGTTTTTAACCACCGTTGTTTGAAACACATCTTTTCGAACGGCTTCCAAAGCATCTTTAATCACTTGGTAATGGTCAAAAGCCAAGTCTAACGCAAAGACTTCATCAATCGTGAATAATTGAACATCGTCTGCATCATCAGCAGCTTCCCTGCTTTCGATGTTTTCTTCAGGAACAATTGCGTAATGAGCATTAGATATGATCCATCCGCGTTTATCTCTACCTAATTTGTCATACACACCATAGTGTTCGATGTGAATGCCGTCTACACCAGTTTCTTCTTTTAGTTCCCGCTTAGCCGCTTCGTAAGCTGTTTCTTCTGGATGGATAAACCCTCCTGGTAAAGCCCATTTTCCGCCTTCGATATTAGGTTCACCTTCTGCATCGAACGCTGCCCGCTTAATCAACATCAAAGCTAATGAGTGAGTAGAGGCCGATTGACTTTCAACAGTCGATTCCTCATTTGGGATTAACGTAAATATCGCAATATCACTTGTATACCCATCCGGCGTTCTGTACTGACTCGAATCATACTGTTGTAGTGCTTCTTCTTCTGTTTTAAATGTAGACATCCGATTTCATCTCCTTTTTCCCACTCTCCAATTAACAATTACCAAACTGTTAATTGAATTATATATCAGGTAAATAATAAAAGCAAGAAAAACATTCATATCTATTAGTTTGGTTTTAAGGTTCATCAATATCGAATAAAAAGTTATGTACGACACACCAAAATAATCACAAAACTTGACATCACTAATTATAATGATGTCAAATTTCGTTTGAATTCATCAAGATTAACACCAAACTAAGCCTGGTAGGGAGGAAGTTCCATCAATTTCAGCTTGCCATCGACTCGTTTAACTGTGTAAGTAAACTTATCGGTGATTGTGTCAAACTCCTTTGTCTGGAACAAGGTTCCGTCTTCCTGTTTTAACGTGATCACAAATGTATATTCGTCCTTGCTTACTTCTGTCTGATCAACAATTTCTTTCAGTGAAAGTTTAGGTATTCGCTTCAAATATTGATCAATTAATCCCCGCTTGTCACTAGGGTCTGTTTCAGGAAATAAGTTCATGAGTCCTTGATAGCTACCGCCGTATAACTCGACCAACTTTGCAGCATCCAGATTAGCGATAGCCTGCATATATTGCTCCAACGTATCTTGCGGATTCTCAACGACAATTTCATTCTTACCGCCTTCCTGAGAACTTGCTGACGCACCCAATGTTATTTTCTTTTTCCAAGTTAACTCATTGCCTTCGGAATTTTTGAATAGAAATACAACCTGACCTTCTTCGCCCCTCATCGTATCCGGATATATGAAACCCGAGAATTGTCCATCCCCACTAATGTAAAATCCATCTTCTCCATTAGCTCCGTGTTCAATGGCCTCTTGAATCGAATTTACAATCCGGTTATCCTTGGAAATCCACTGTATTTCGGCTAACGCGTATCCTTCTGGGACCTGTTTCACTACGAAATCGAAACTATTTCCCTCTATTGGTTTTGGAGTCTGATCTATAATAATTAATAGTTCATTCTCTGAATCCGCTGAAGCGTCCTCTGTTTTGGTGGCATTGCCTTGGTTGGTTTCAGATGGCTTCGCGTCTGATGCTTCAGACTCTGATTTCATGGCACAACCACTTGTCAAAAGAAGCACGCAAAGAACTGAAATGATATAGCCGTTTTTTTTAGTATTCATGGGGTTCTCCTCTGCTTTCATATAGGGTAAAAGAAAATGCGACGCCTTTATTTCCGAACTCACTATCATGGAGTTCCATGATGTGTTTGACAATCGCGAGTCCCAGTCCGGTCCCTCCAGATTTACGATCCCGCGAATGCTCAACCCGGTAGAATTGATCCCACACACGACTCAAATCGTTCTCCGGAATGGGCGATCCAGTGTTCTCAATTACCGTGACGACCTTTCCGTAATATGCACGTTCCTGCAGCTTCTTATCATCCGCTAATTCGATCCCCCAAAAAATATTGGAAGCTACAAACGCCACTGCCTCCAGTTTACCTACGCAAAAATGATCAATGAACTCAACGAATCCATCGCTCTGGACAGGCTTAAACGCGATGATTATGGGAAGAATGATAATGATGATAATGAGCCGCCCCGTGATGGAGAAACTTCCGATTTTATGTTTCAATTCCGAAGAATATGGTTTTATTTTTACAGCAGACTACCAGAACGAATTGCATAATTGGGTTGTTCAGTAGTCCCTAAGTAACATGAACTTATCAGATTGATAAACACGACCCTTGTTATAAGTTCAACTTACGCGAAATAAAGGATAAAACTACGCAATAGAAAACAAAGGAGTAGTAATGTGATTTCATTTATTTTAACCTTAAGGAGATTAATGTCAGCGACTGTTAAAATCATTAAAGAACCTATTTTTAAGTCACTAATTGCGACGCTATCAATTATCTTATTATCAGGTACGATGTTTTATAAAGGTGCTGAAGGTTGGTCATTACTCGATTCATTCTATTTTTCATTCGTTAGCCTCATCCCAACAGGTGTCAATACTGGGTTAGTACCCGAAACAGTTTTAAGTAAATGGTTTACCATGATTTATCTCATTGTCGGCGTTGGTGTAATGTTCATGTTATTGATTATCATTGGCCGAGCTGTAGTAAACATTGAGAAAGAAGAAGAAATACAAATCGATAAGAAAACAAATTAATTTCCAGTAAACTCTACTATAATTAAAAACTGATTTACTAAAAAGCAATTTCCAATTCAAAAGCTTAATTGGTACCTATATCTGCTTATAGTGTAGCTGAATACCCTTCTGTAATTTTATTAAACAAAAGGACGCGTTTGCTAAAGAAACAAATGATTAATTGTTGTGGTATATTGTGAAAAAATTTAATGTTGTAGTAGTAAATGAGGTCATATGTTGTACAAAAGGAAGAAAGCTCGTTCTAGGTTCTGTTACCCCTTAAGCATGTAGTTGACGTAAAGGGGCAGACTGCTCTATTTAACTCAAACCGAAAACAATATTAAAGATGGATACTGAGTAGTATGCCTCTTATTTATTGTAACAATTTCGTATTTGTATAATAACCAATCCATTTTCCTTGTTTTCCATTGCGGGAGTGTCAATAATTAAATGCATTCTGTAACAAATCTTTTGCAAATGCTTTATTGCATGGGTAAAGCCCAACAAATAAACCAGTTAGTTAGTTTGTTCCTTTATAATTGTTTACATCATAGACCCTATTTGCGCATTAGATAACACCCTTCATTTATGAGATACTAGTAGTATAAGAACTAGCATTTCTATTATTGAAATCAAAGAGGTGTTCTCATGAAACCGGTCTTCCTAGCCGAAAAACCAAGCCAAGCGAAGGCATATGCGGACGCTTTTTTTGTGCGAAGGCATGAAGGTTATTTAGAGTTATTGCCCTCCCCTATTTTTTCAGAAGGTGCGTACATTACATGGGGAGTCGGCCACCTTGTCGAATTGAAGGAACCAAAAGAGTACGATCCGAAATGGGCCAAATGGTCGCTTGCCATTTTACCGTAACGCTTTAGACAGCCATAAAAAACCGTTGCATTATGCAATTCATGCCTGTTGCAGAACATGAAGAGACAAAGATAATCACTAAAGTTAATAGTGGTGATATAGGGACGGTTTGTATCTAAGGACCAAGTACAGTTGGTTGAAGACTGGAAAAAGGTCGAAAAGATTATTATTAATTTATGTATTGGAATAGCGCTCCGATAGTTTCTTTTTATGCACATGAAATACTTCTTCTAAAGGGATATCGTACTTGTTCGCAATGACAATTAAGTTTCCTAACACATCCCCTAATTCTTCGGTTAACTCCTTTTTATTCTCTTCAAACGAACTACACACTTCATCTGGTCTATCTCTGCCAATCTCAAGGGAACGAATAGCCCGCGCGACCTCGCCCGTTTCTTCTGCTAAAAAGCCGATACGAATAAATATATCTAATTCAGACCAGCCCCTTGCTTCATAATATTCTCTTACCCATTGTTGAAATTCAGTTACGTTCATGTGAATCCACCTTTCGTATAATAGATTAAGCTTAACAAATTATCGGAATTTTTGTATGCTATCTAAGAAAGAATACTAAATTAGGATGTGTATATATTGAAAAGGCTAGCTGTATTTTGTGGATCAAGTAATGGAGCATCTCCTGTCTATGTCGAAGTAGCAAAACAACTAGGTAAAGAACTGGCTAAACGCAATATTACACTTGTATATGGGGGTGCAAGTGTAGGAGTTATGGGGGCGGTTGCAGATTCTGTTCTAGAAATGGGTGGGAAAGTAATTGGAATCATGCCAGATTTTCTAGAAAAAAGGGAAATATCTCATAATAACCTAACTGAGCTAATTGTAGTGGACTCCATGCATGAAAGAAAAGCAAAGATGGCAGAACTTGCCGATGGGTTTATAGCTTTGCCAGGCGGGCCAGGAACATTAGAAGAATTCTTTGAGATTTTCACTTGGGCTCAGTTAGGACTTCATCATAAACCTTGTGGACTCTTAAATATTAATCATTATTATGATCCCCTTGTTGCTTTATTTAACCATATGTCTGATGAAGAGTTTTTGCATGAAAAATATCGTTCTATGGCACTTGTAGATGTAGAACCAAATGATCTACTTGATCAGTTTATTAATTATGAACCACCATCCGTTAAATCTTATATTACTGAAAAACAGACTTAATCGCTCAAAAACAACAGACCTATATAGATTGTACTTATGATTTTGAATGCAAAGGTGACAGTCACTAAACTAAACGCTTTGATTCAAACAAATATGGGTGTGATAAATGAGTGCCTGTGCCCTCAAATGATAGACGCAGGAACTCCATCGTTAGCGCATTAAACTATTTCTCACGAGAAATCGATTATTGAATTGAATAGGTACACCTACCCCATTTTTTTCAGCATGAATATGCAAATGGGGCTCACTTGTATTCCCTGAATTCCCTACTTGCCCAATTTTTTTACCTACATTTACAATCTCATCTTGAGTTACTGTCACACTACCTTTTTGCATATGCGCTAAATAAAGAATTGCATCCGTATTTTCACATGATAAAGCGACATAATTACCTGTCGGGTTTTCTGGATCAGCTTCTGGTGGTGTAAGATCAGGCAACTCATTTTGTACTTCGACAACTTTTCCATTGCAAGGACTATATAGATCCTCTTCGTAAATCTTGTATTTTTTAAGTTCTTTTGGATAAAGACCATTGGCTCGTGCGCCAAGTTTATTTAATTTAAGAATGTCTAAAGCGTGCTTTTGAGCCGGATGTGCCTGATGATAGTTCATTTGTACGTTATTTCCACCTTGTCCGATATAGTAAGTACCATCTTGAAGAGGAAAAGTTAATTCAATCGCTGCTTCATCAGTTGTATAACTAGTAATGATAAATACGTTATACATACCAAACATAAATAATAAGAATGTATAAACACCAAGCGTAACTTTTTGATTGGTGCTATATTTTATTCTAAAGGGTAAAGTCCGTACTTTTTTCCAAGAAATAACCAAAGCTATAATGAGAACAGCGAATAAAAGAAAACGGAAATAGTACCCGACCGAACTCCAATTTCCTGATTGAAATATCCAAACAACTAATGCAGTGGACGTCAATGCATCTAATAACCATTCCAACCTGCTTTTAAATGATGCTTTCCAAAGGGTGATAATAAATACAATGGGTAAAACAATCAACATACCTAGTGAGTAAATAAGTGAAACTAACATTTACATCGCCTCCTTAAAACAAAGTCTTTTTTATGAGGTTCTATCTTATTCATTCTAACCCGTTGATTTGTAATGCTTCATCCTTATTATCGTATCTTGCCATGAGAGCAACCTTTCCTTCGGTAACTCTTATGAATGTATATACAATTGCCCTTTCTTGCTAAAGTCAAGGGTGTAAGAAATACAATTCATAACACAAAACCCACATGCAAATATTCACACAACAACTCACCTTCTACCAATCTCAGTTTCTTTATATATGTTTTATGTGAGCAAATTTCCCGAGTTAATATTTTCCTTTTAATTCTGTTATGATAA
The DNA here is from genome assembly GCF_038007465.1 of Sporosarcina sp. FSL K6-1508. Taxonomy (NCBI): domain Bacteria; kingdom Bacillati; phylum Bacillota; class Bacilli; order Caryophanales; family Caryophanaceae; genus Sporosarcina; species Sporosarcina sp. FSL K6-1508. The sequence goes on from NZ_JBBOXF010000001.1 coordinate 686,840, forward strand.
TTGCATGAAGAATCATTAATCCTGAGATTCCCCCCCCCCCCCCCCCCCAAGAGGCATTAAGGGGAATACGATCCCTACAATTTATTTGAAATGCTTTTTCCACGTTCTTCTTTATTTTTTCACCCAATTCAAATTTCAACGAAATAAATTACGCAATAAAGAATAGTAATACATAAATAATACTCAAAGTAGCTAATAACATTTCTATAATTTATTACTCCTCTGCTACTTCACATTGAAAGAGAGTGTAAAATATCTTGTGTAAATGAATAATTACAAAAAGGAAGACCTTTTCTTGGTAGAATTAAGTCACCACAACCAATCCTAGAAAAGAGGCCTTCCCTATGACTCAGTTTACAACAGATATTGTTCAAGCACTAGTACAAAAACAAGATATTACCGAGGTTTTTCGTTCGCATTTAGAAACAGCGGTTAATAGTTTACTGACTACTGAACTGACAGCTTTTTTAGATTATGAAAAATACGACCGAATAGGCTTTAATTCAGGGAATTCACGTAATGGTTCGTATGACCGAACGCTACACACGGAATATGGTGACCTCCGAGTTACGATTCCCCGTGATCGCAACGGTGATTTTAAACAACAGACAGTTGCGCCTTATAAGCGGTCAAACGATACACTCGAATCATTTGTCATTCACATGTTTCAAAAAGGCGTTACCATGTCGGAAATCGCAGATTTAATCGAGAAAATGTACGGTCATCATTACACACGTCAAACCATTTCTAACATGACACAGGTAGTGGGCGAACAAGTAGAAGCCTTTAATAGAAGGAAACTCAGTGCGCGCTATGTCTGTGTTTATTTAGACGCAACCTATATTTCTGTTCGACGTGAAACGGTCTCTAAAGAAGCTGTTTATATAGCTGTGGGCATTCGCGAAGATGGATCAAAAGAAGTAATTGCTTACACAATCGCTCCAACAGAATCAGCATTCAATTGGAAAGAGCTCTTACTGGAAACAAAAGAGCGTGGCGTAGAAGAAGTCCTTCTCTTCCTTTCAGACGGCTTAGCAGGCATGATTGACACGATTACAAGCGTATTTCCTAAAGCGCAATTCCAAACATGTTTAGTGCATGTGGCACGCAATATTTCACATAAAGTACGTGTCGAAGATCGTGCTGAGATTTGCGATGACTTCAAAACAGTTTACCGAGCAGATGATCAGGAAGCTGGGCAAGTCGCGTTAGATAATTTCTGTTCCAAGTGGAACAAATCATATCCAAAGGTAACAAAATCACTCGCTACAAATGATCATCTACTTACCTTCTATAACTTTCCAAAGGCAATTTGGCGCAGCATCTACTCAACGAATTTAATCGAGTCCTTTAACAAGCAAATCAAGAAATATACAAAGCGCAAAGAACAGTTTCCGAATGAAGAAGCACTCGAACGCTTCCTAGTCTCGCAGTTTGAAGAGTACAACCAACGCTTCGCCGTACGATGCCATATCGGTTTCGATCAAGCACGTGCAAAGCTGGCTGAGTTGTTTGAAGTGAAAGAATAAAAGTGTGATGATCTTTAAGAAGAGGTTGGATTGTCATTTACACATAAATATTGACACTCCCCATTGAAAAACTTCGTGTAAATCTACTCCAAACATTAGTGAGATGTCATACGCTAATTTTAAAGCCGGATTGTATCTACATTTTCAAGAGATAGAACCATCTGTCTACTCACTCCCAATTTATCAGCAACCTCTCTCTTTGTGATAAACCTCTTTTGGTTCTTAAGATAACGATTCTGTTCTTAATCATTCTTTCATTGTTTAATGTCATCTTTACTCACCTCTTATAAAATGAGTGTAATATATTTCATACTTAAAGTAAAGTTTGTTTAACTTTTAGTTATAAATACTTTACCCTATAAAATATGATGATTAAAAACAGTACATTGCAATGAATAATGCCACTTGATGTATTTTTGTTAATTGGTACTTATACCTGTAAGATTTAATGAATAATAGTAAAAGTAGTGTTATATATAGAAATCTTCTTATTGAGTGAGTACCTTTTGAAGTATGGAAAAAGACAAAAAACACTTGGTTTTCCAAGTGTTTTTTGTCTTTTTAATGTAGAAGCCTTTATCACAGAAATCCTAATTTAACTATCATACAGTTACTTCAATAAGTCACTTGTATAGTGCAAAATTGAAGTACAGAGTTATGAAACAAAAAAATACATAACGTTGCGATATTATAATCAATCTTAATGGTTTCCCCTCTGTTCACTCTGAATAATGGATACTGAATAACAAAAGCTCGATTTTTCATAAAATAAGATAGGAGAAAAATGTAAAGTTACGTGGCATATGGTAGCCTACTATTATGAAAGAAGATGTATCCAATGGGCTATTTCAAAGCGGAAATTGTCGGTTGTTCCCATAGCCACTAAGAATCCGACTGACTGTAGAACAAAATAGCAAAGACAGGTGGTGAGAGAATGACGCATATTTTAATTGTAGAAGATGATACGCTGATTAGCGACATGATAAAGAAACTGCTTTTTCAAAATGGTTATAACACCACAACAGCATATTCAGGAACCGAAGCTATTCTCTTATTAAAGCAACAGAGCTTTGATTTAATTTTGCTAGACTTAATGCTGCCTGGCATGTCCGGCGAAGTTGTTTTAGAACAGATAAAGGAGTCTTCAGATACACCTGTTATCGGTGTTTCTTCAAAAACAGATACTGATAGTAAAGTCAATCTTATTCGTCGTGGAGCTGATGACTATCTAACAAAACCCTTCGATAATAAAGAATTGCTTGTAAGAATTGAAGCCGTGTTACGAAGATATCAAAAAGGAAATACAGCACCGCAAGAAATTTTGCATTTTAAGGATTTAACTTTGAACAGTACAACCTTGGAAGTTAAAATTGAAAATGAGCAAATTTCCCTTACACGCTATGAGTTTTTAATTTTGAAGCTACTTATGACAAACCCTAGCAGAGTATTTACAAAAAATATTATTTACGAAAGCGTATGGAATGAGAATTTTGAAGGAGAAGAAAATGCCATCAATGTCCACATCGGTAATTTAAGAAAAAAATTCAGTAAAGTCATCCCTGATGAAACCTATATTCAAACGGTATGGGGATTGGGTTTCAAAATGCAGTAGACTGAAAGGGGTAAAGTGGTGCCTACCATACTACAAACAAATTCATTATCAAAGATTTTTGCGTCATCTGATGGCATTAGGGATGTATCATTGCAAGTAAAGACTGGGGACATTTACGCTTTATTAGGCCGCGATGGTTCGGGAAAATCCACCCTATTAAAAGTATTGACGGGTTCTATCGCTTCGACCTTTGGTAGTTTTACTTTCTTTGATAATACAGATGTTCAAAGCGAATACGCCCGAGTAGGTTATGTTCCGCAAATGCCAGCCCTTAATATGAATTTCACCATTGCAGAGAATTTGGAGTACTATGCAAAAGCGTTTGGAATTGTGTCTGCTTCCTCTATAACCTCACTGTCAAAGTCAGTAGATATAGATATAACTGAAAGAAAAAAAGTGAGGAAGCTTCCCTTTGGGATCCAACGCAAATTAAGTATTGCTGTTGCACTATTAGGGAAACCAGATTTGTTGCTACTAGATGAACCCTTAAGCGGGCTGGACGCAATCGAAAAAAGTTTCATTTCGAATTTTTTACTTCGACTATCCAAAAGAGAAAATCTTACAATTTTTTTGACCGGACAAAGTTATGAAGAAGTTTCCAAAATAGCTACTCGCTATGGAATTATCAGTAATGGAATGATTATTGATGAATTCACGGCAGCAGTGCTTTCAGAACGCTGCAATAGATGCGTAAAAATTCGTACTAAACAAACGACAGAAGCAACTTCTATTTTAGAAAAAGTTTGTCCTGAATACGAAATTCTTTCAGATGATGTAATTCGTGTATTTGGGGTTATGGAGAAATCCGGTTTTATAAATACCAGTTTGGTATCGGCAGGTATAATAGTTGATGAAATTTCTATTACTGGGGAAGATGAAGAAATATACATTACAAATTTGATGGGAGAGAAAAAGGGGTGATTGCTATTTTCCAAAGCGAGCTATATCGCATTCGCAAGAGCAAAATATTTATTTTTTGTTTATCCCTCGCATTATTTTTTGTCTTAGCGTTGGCTATATCTTACAATCACGATTATGTTCGAGTACCTGGAAAAGCAGGAAACCTCGTCTCCCCCTCTGTTGCAGAATTCACAGAATACCTATTTTCAGATTACAGTATGATTTCCCCTTTATTATTATTTTTGATTGTTCATGTAACAAGTGACTTTAAGCAAGAATTATACCCTGTATTGCTGTCAAAGGGTGTGAAAAGAACAGCAATATTTTTGGGAAAACTCTTGTCTTGCTTGTATGCAATGATGCTTTATTTTTTAATATGCCTTGTCTTTGCCTATGCTGTGATCTTTACTATGTGGGCTAATATTTCTGAGGTAGGCATTTCTGTTTTCGAGATAGGAACATATCTTTCCATACAGTTTTTATCCTTTGGCGCCTATACTGCTTTTGTTTTGATGGTCTGCTATTTGTTGCGCAATCGCACGATAAGTTGTTGTGTTAATTATCTTCTGCTTGTAGTGCTGTGGTTGCATTTAACAAAGATTGGAACAGCTTTGGATATGTCATATCCTTTATATCAATATTGGATTGTAGGGCTTTCAAACGGTCTGCAAATAGAACAAATCCCACACAATATTGGCCGCATCATTGTTACAATTACTTTGTATTTTATAATATCTATTGCTGTGGCAAGAACTACTTTCTGCCATTTTGATATTAAAAATTCGGAAAAGGGCAAGTTATGATACTGATAACCTATTCGTTTATTGCAACTATTGTTTGTGTCTACTTACTTTCTGCACTTAAATGGTTCGTTAGGGATACTAATATCTGGAATAAAGCCTTTTTTTTCAAAAACGCTTTACTTTATGGCAAAGGAAGTTATGTCATCAACTCTAAACAGGGAAACCAAGGATATAATATTTCATTTTCCAATCATTCCAATACCGTTGTAGCAGAAGATATTGCCCACATTTTTGACCGATTTTACACAACCGATAAATCCTATATGACATTAGAAAACACTCGTATAATTGCCTCCTTGTCGCCCAAGTAAAAAAACAACCGGGTTAGGTCTAGCAATTGCAAAAAGACTGATTGAAAAGACGGGTGGCAATATAACAGCTTCATTGGAGGACAACACTTTTTCAATAACTATATTTTTTCCGAAAGAATCCTCTATATGGTAATCGTAAAACTTCATATTTTCATTTAGAGCTGTGAAAATGCAGCTCTTTTTTTATCCTTACACTTTCCTTAGACTTTCCCTAAAAAGTTCATAATCTTTTTAGATACGATAAAGCAATAGGAGATGAGAATATGTTGAGTAACATTTGTTTCGTGATCGCCATGTTAGCTTTAGGTTCTATGCTACTGGCTGCAGTTAGCGGTTTATTAAAAGATGGGCTAAGTGGGCTGAAGGGCAATGCGAAATGGGTAGGTATTTCATTAGTGATTTACGTTATCACCTTTGCCATTTTTCTGTTTACACAATAAGAGAATAGAGGGATCATTTCATGCTGAGTATTGAAAATGTTAGCCTGACCATAGGGGCATATACTTTGTTGGACAACATCAATTTACAATTGAATGAAGGGAAAATATATGGACTTCTTGGTCCGAATGGTGCGGGGAAAACAACCTTATTCAAGTCTATGCTTGGTCTAACTGTCTATTCTGGAAAAATAACTTCAGCTAATCAACTATTATCAACCCTTGATTTTGGTAGTCTGATTGAATATCCTACTTTTTACAACAATCTGACTGTCATGGAGAATTTACAGCTTCATTCACAATATCTGAAACTGCAACAGCCAGATATTCAAAGTGCACTGGAACAAGTAGATTTATGGGGTGCGAGAAAAAAGAAATTCTCCCAGCTTTCACTTGGTATGAAGCAGCGTTTAGGTATTGCCCGCGCTTTTCTGGGCGCGCCTAAATATCTGCTTCTTGACGAGCCGACCAATGGGCTTGATCCGATGGGGATTAAAGAGATTCGGATTTTGCTTAAAGATAAGCTAAAATCCCCCCAACATTGTATTTTGGTATCAAGTCACAATCTTACTGAAATAGCAGCAATTGCAGATGAATTGATTTTTATTCGTGGCGGGCAAATCATCAAAACCATGCAGAACACTTTTGAAAATGAACAGGATTTAGAAAAGCTGTATGAGGACATTATGACCTCTGATCAAAAGGAGGATGCATAATGAAAATCTTAATCATAAATGAATTTCGCAAACTCAAAAGAGAATGGTTTTTGCTAATGTTGCTGCTGCTTACGCTTATTCCAGTACTGACTGGCAGCTTGGGACTGTTCCTAAATGGAAGCGGAAAGCCTCTTGATGATCTGTTCTTTTTCATCAACAACCAATTTTCAATGTTCTTTCCTATGGTAGTATTTATTTTGATTGGCTCTTTATTCTATCAGGAGTATAAGAACCAAACCTACATCAACTGGATTACTTATGGTTATTCAAAAACAAAGCTGTATTTTTCAAAAGTTATTGTTGGAATGATCATTGCCTTTGCATTTGCTGGGCTTATGTACCTGTTTCTTGTCATTTTCTTCCCTATTCTCATGGGCTTGGGGAAAATTACAACTAGCTCCACAAGTTTTATTGATATTACAAAAGGATTTTTTCTTGAAGTCTTACTGCTAGTGCCAATTACCATTGTAGCTGGAGCAATCGTTATCAATCTGTCAAGAAATATTATTGTAACCAGCGTACTTGGTGTGATTTATGGCTTTGGATCTGTTTTCTTTATCGGAGCATCGCAAGGCTATTTTATTCCCGGTGCTTTTGCATATCGTTTATGTATGTATTTTGTCGATCAAACTTCATACTATGATAACCCTACAATGGCTACAATAACAGGTTTAATAAGCTATCTTATCCTATTCACAATTTTGTTTTTGATAGGTTTACTACTTTTTACACGCAAACGCAAAATAGAATACTGATATGCTTTTCAAGTCTACTTATTGCATACGTAAATAACCGGTTAGTTTGTGCCTTCATAATTGTTTACATCATATACCCTATTTGCGCATTAGATAACACCCTTCATTTATGAGATACTAGTAGTATAAGAACTAGCATTTCTATTATTGAAATCAAAGAGGTGTTGTCATGAAACCGGTCATCCTAGCCGAAAAACCAAGCCAGGCGAAGGCATATGCTGACGCTTTTTCTGTACGTCGGCATGAAGGTTACTTAGAGCTATTGCCTTCCCCAATTTTTTCAGAAGGTGCGTACATTACATGGGGAGTCGGCCACCTTGTCGAATTGAAAGAACCAAAAGAGTACGATCCGAAATGGGCCAAATGGTCGCTTGCCAGTTTACCAATTTTACCGGAACGCTATGAATTTCAGGTCGCAAAGGGTAAAAGCAAGCAGTTTGCAATTGTTAAAAAGCTGATTAAAGGGACGGATACTGTCATTAACGCATGTGACGTGGACCGTGAAGGATCGAATATCTTCTATAGTATTTATTATCAAACAGGTGCTAAAAACCAAACGATCAAACGGCTTTGGATCAATTCGCTTGAAGTGGATGAAGTTCGAAAAGGTTTCTCAAATCTACAGGATAATCGCAAAGACTTGCTGATGTATGAAGAAGCAAAAGCCCGTCAAATAAGTGACTGGCTCGTTGGTATGAATGGTTCCCGCCTTTATTCCCTTCTCCTGCAAGGACGTGGAATTCGAGACGTATTTTCAATCGGACGTGTGCAATCGCCGACTGTTTACCTTATTTATCAGCGGCAAAAGGAAATTGAAACATTCGTTTCGGAACCATTTTATGAAATTGAAGCGACTTTCACCGCCGCAAATGGAACATACAAAGGAAAAGCGAAAGCGAAGGAACCAAAAAGAGAAATTATTCGGGACCTTCTCGTAAAACATGATATTCATCCGAAGTCGCCCGGTGTCGTTATATCCGTAGAAACAGTCGAAAAGCGAACACCACCGCCTCAACTACACGCGCTCTCTACACTACAGGCAACAGCAAACCGCCTATGGAAAACGAGTCCCGCGAATGTGTTGAAGACAATGCAAGGGCTCTATGAAAAGAAACTCGTGACGTACCCAAGGACGGATTCTCGGTATATTACTCCAAGCGAGTTCACTTATCTCGCCGGGCAAGTAACTGAATACCAACAGCTTATCGGTCAAACTTTCCCTGTCGCTTCACTCGCTCCGAAAAAGCGCTATGTCGACAGTTCAAAAGTACAGGAGCATTACGCAATCATTCCGACGAAGAAAATCCCGTCACAGGGGGTGCTTGCTGGCCTCTCAACTCTCGAGCGCAACTTATATGAAGAAGTTGTTCGTACTACACTCGCCATGTTCCATACTGATTACCTGTACACCGAAACGAAAGTGACAACAGACGTCAATAATCTCCCCTTCTTCACAGTCGGAAAGACGGAACGCGATAAAGGTTGGAAAGCGTTATTCGTCCTTTCAGCGAAGGAAAATGATAAAGAGAAGGACGAGCCTACGCTGCCGCCACTTGTGAAGCACGAACCCGTCGAAAGTGATATCGGCATTAAAGAAGGCAAAACAATGCCGCCAAAACCGTATACGGAAGGCCAGTTAATTGCGATGATGAAAACTTGCGGGAAGCTCGTCGAGGACAAAAAAGAGACCGATATTTTAAAAGAAATTGAAGGACTCGGTACAGAAGCGACCCGAAGCGGTATCATCGAAACGATCAAGCGTCACGGTTATATCGACGTGACAAAAAACATTGTTTCCATTACCGATAAAGGGCGCATCCTGTGTCAGGCAATCGAAGGAAATCTTCTTGCAAGCCCTTCAATGACCGCAAAATGGGAAGCGTATTTACGCAAAATCGGCAATGGTGAAGGAACACAGGAGCGCTTTCTCGGCAGCATTGCGAAGTTCATCAATAGCTTATTGGAGGAAGTACCGCGCCAATTAAACGCCAAGCCGATTGACCCAAAACTCGCCGCCAATGTGGTGGGCAAGACGACTCAACGCACCTCTTATAAACAAGTTGAAGTAGCTCCATGTCCTGCTTGTAATGAAGGCATGATTATTGCACGCAAAGACTTTTACGGTTGCAGTGCTTATAAAAGTGGTTGCAAGCAGACTTTTCCCGCTGTATTTTTGAAGAAAAAACTCACACCAACTCAAGTAAAGTTGCTATGTACAAAAGGAAAAACAAATGTTATAAAAGGTTTTATCTCCAATTCCGATAAGAAGTTTGATGCAAGTCTAACGCTAGTAAACGGGAAAATTAATATTGAGTTCTAAACACTTTGAACCACAAATGATATCCACCTCAAACTTTTTGGGGTGGATATTTTCTTTTCCTAACCTCCTTTACGTTAACCATTATCGAATTATTGTTGACACAACTGGTGAGTGACACTTAGAATAATTGATATGAACTAATTATTCTATGTATGGGGATGCCTAATGAAAATTCGAGAAATGACACATGTTGCTTTATTCGCCGCGATTATGGGAGCCTTGGGGTTACTTCCTCCCATCTTCCTAACATTTACACCCGTGCCGATTACACTTCAAACAATCGGCGTGCTACTGGCCGGAGGGATTTTAGGTGCCCGTTTAGGCGCAATCAGTCAAATCGTTTTCTTATTGCTCGTCGCCGCCGGACTTCCACTCTTGTCGGGCGGTCGGGGCGGACTCAGTGTTTTTGTTGGACCGAGTGCGGGTTATTTGCTATCTTACCCCATAACAGCTTTTTGCTTAGGGGCTATTCAATCTCGCTTCAAAGAAGTTCGGTTTGCTACTATTTTACCCATCAACCTGACAGTTGGTATTCTCCTTATTTATTTGTTTGGCATACCTGTACAGGCTTTCGTTATGAATATTGATCTGCTGCTTGCCGTCAAGTTGAGTCTTGTCTACTTACCTGGTGATATCATTAAAGCAACTCTCGCAACATTTCTAGTCGTCAAATTAAAAAAGTACCCCATTTTCAACAGAAAATTACTTTTCACCTAACGATAAAAAAGAAAAAATTTTTTCTACCTGGGTCGGTGTCTAGACTCCAGGCGCCTTGCGCTTTTCTTACAAAAGGAGAATCCATGTGCCGACAATTACAAGTTCATATCTACAGCAAGTTCGCAGCACCCCTGATAAAATTGCCATTCAAACAGCATCCGAAGCAATTACATACCGCGAGTGGCATACAATTGTCTGCAAGACTGCAAATTGGATACATTCAACAACCGATCCTACCGACACTATCGGTATTTTCATGCCAAACAGCATTGCTTTTCTCCAGCTTTTCACAGGTACCGCCATGTCGGGCCGAGTGGCCGCCACATTCGATACCAAGTGGAAACCGGCTGAGATCGAACAGCGCTTGACCATCTCTTCCCCGTCAGTACTCATTACAACCGCGGAATTGGCCGATCGCCTAAGCGGTACTGCCCACACTATAATTATTTGGAAAGATGCTTTAAGGCAAATCCTTCAATGTCAATTTTCATGGACTGAGGATATTTCAGGGAAAATGCCTTTTTACATGGGTTTCACCTCCGGAACAACCGGAGTACCGAAAGCCTTTATTCGTTCCCATGATTCATGGATTGCTAGTTTCGAATGTAGCCGGCATGATTTTCACATCGACGAAACTGATCACGTTCTCATTCCGGGTGCACTCATCCATTCCCATTTTCTTTACGGGGCAATCAGTGTATTGTACTTAGGCGGAACAATCTATTTGCTGGATAAATTTTCTCCCCTACTTACACTGAACTTCATCAAAAACTACCCGATAACTATACTGTATATCGTACCTACAATGATAGAAGCGATACTCTTAGAAAAAGTTATCATTGATAAGCCCATACAAATCATATCTTCAGGAGCAAAATGGGAAGCAGATTCAAAACGAAAAATCCGGGAGCAGTTTCTCCATGGAAAGATGTTCGAGTTTTACGGAGCGAGTGAACTAAGTTTTGTATCTTTTTTGTGTAATGATAGCAATAAGGACAAACCTGGTTCAGTAGGTAGACCTTTCCATAACGTTGAAATTCAAATTAGAAACGCCCTTCCGAATGAAGCTTCACCCCGGGAAATAGGCAAGATTTTTGTCAGGAGCCAAATGGTTTTTGACGGTTATATTTATCCCGAATCATATGTTATTCAATCAATTAAAGATAACCACGATTGGGTGACTGTTGATGATATGGGCTATTTAGACGAAGATGGTTACTTATATATCGTCGGGCGGGCGAAAAATATGATTTTATACGGCGGAGTAAATGTATTTCCCGAAGAAATCGAAACGGTTCTACTGGAGCATCCCGATGTAAAGGAAGCAGCCGTCACCGGCATGAATGATCCATACTGGGGGCAAATACCTGTTGCCGTCATAAAAGGACATGCCTCCAAGAAGGAACTAAAAAAGCTGTGTATGGATAATCTATCCTCTTACAAACTTCCTCGTAAATGGTTTTTCATAGAAGAGATGCCTCATACGACTAGTGGTAAGATTGCCCGTATGCAGGTTCAACAATTAATCGAAACTGGGGTGGTCAAAAATTAAGAGAGCGGTGGTTGTACAAGCGAAACGGACACCTATTGGAAAAAAAGGTGGAACGTTCCGGGATATCGAACCTCATATTCTTGCGGCACCTCTTCTCCGGGAATTGTCGACAGGGATTACATCTGAAATAGATGAAATCATTTTCGGGAACGTTGTGGGACCAGGGGGAAATATTGCCCGTTTGACTGTGTTGGAATCAGGGCTTCCTTTATCAGTAACCGGAATGACGATTGATAGACAGTGCAGCGCGGGCCTTGAAGCCATCCGGACGGCATGCCATTTCATTCAAGGGAAAGCAGGGAGCTGTTATATCGCAGGAGGGGTGGAAAGTGCCAGTACTTCCCCGTTTCCGGGAAGAGCACGATTTTCTCCTGACCGTTTAGGTGATCCCGATATGGGTGTGGCGGCAGAAAATGTCGCACAAAAGTACGGAATTACGAAAAAGATGCAGGATGACTATGCACTTCTCAGTTATAAGCGTAGTTGGAATTCTTTTCGTGAAGGTTTGTATCAACCTGAAATTGTTGAAGTTGGAGAAATGAATATAGATGAATGCTTCTATAAAGAACGCGATCTAGAAAAGTTGCTGAAACGCGCAAAACCTATTTTCTGTAAAGAAGCTGGCACCGTTACCGCTGCAAACAGCTGTGGCATCAACGATGGGGCTGCGGCAGTACTTGTTATGGAAGAAAAGCTTGCAAAGGAACACAATATGAAGCCCGTTCTACGATTTGCCGATAGTATAGTGAGTGGAGTACACCCTGACTATCCCGGAATTTCTCCAGTTCGGGCAATCCATAGTCTATTGAATCGGAACGGACTATCGATTAAGGATATCGACTTGTTTGAAATAAACGAAGCCTTCGCTTCTAAAATAGTGGCATGCGCGCAGGAATTATCGATTCCGTACGAAAAACTGAATGTTTCCGGCGGTGCATTGACGACAGGACATCCTTACGGGGCCTCCGGTGCAATTTTGGTCACTCGATTATTTTATGAGGTTCAAAGAAGAAAAGGGATGAAATATGTGCTCGCCTCCATTGGAAGTGCCGGCGGCGTCGGTCTCGCAGTTTTATTTGAGGTGACGGAGTGAATACAGAGAAAAAGTCGTTCCTATTTCAGAAAGAGCGCGTGCAGGAATACGTCCGAATGCTTGGCGACTTGAATCCCGTATATGATAGCAAGGAAAGTGCACGGAAATTGGGATTTCGGACAATTCCTGTCCCGCCCGCAATGCCAATGAATCTCTATAAATTATTCGAAATACCATGGATGTTGCAAGCCCCCGTCATCCTTCGTAAACAGCAGTGCATAAATCACCAAAGAATGTACATTGGCGAAACATATACCGGATTTATTTCCTTAACAGATGTAAAAGTACGCAAAGGGCATACATTCAGTAAACAGACGCTTTTTTTATACAATGCGGAAGGAGATTTGTGTTTTACTGGAATCTCTCACCTTGTTTCGGGAGAACTGGCATGATTGAAATCCAGTTATTTTTAACCCAGCAGGATATCGATAATTATGCAGAAGTTTCAGGCGATCATAACCCCATCCATCTGGATGAAGAACAGGCTAGAAGTCATGGATTTTCAGGAAGAATCGCTCATGGCATGCTGATAATGGGGAAAGTTTGGAGTAAGGCTTCAAGCAATTTGTTAACGCCTAATGATTTCCCATGGACATATGAACTTAGTTTTTATTCGCCGATTTATGCAGAAGACATCGTAGTTTTACAGGTAGTGCACGTTGCAGATAGACTTCAAGTTATAGGTTTATGTAAAGGAGAAATTGTTATTAAAGGGTCGATTATAGTTGCGTGAATTATAATCAAACATAAAGAGTCACATCCTTTTTTTATAGAGGATGTGACTTTTTTACGCTAACCTTCGTTTGCCATTATCGTTTGCTTTCTTTTTCAGTTAAAAATGTGATAATCATAAACAACGCAAAGCTGATAAGTAAAATTGTACCGCCGACAATATAAAGAATGAGTGATAGTGTTTCATTCGCTCCAAATGGATGCATAAACTGTAGCCACATACCCGTTGTCAGACCAATTGCTCCGATGATTCCTGTCCACCCATGAATCGCGATCAGTTTCTTTGCCCGAACTTTATAGATCCTGTAGAAGACGCCCCAAGCAAATAGAGACAACCAACCAACTAAAAGAATGTGTGCGTGAATTGGACGGAATGCTGGTGATCCCGCTCCCGCCATATGGGAACCTAATACGGTCCCGATCAAACCAAAGATTGCCGCTACACGAATTAATCGTAAACTCCATTTTGCCTCCATATTAAATTCCTCCCGTACTGTTAATGTTATACCCTTATCTTAGTCATCCTATATGAACGCAAGATGAACGGGACATTACAACTTCGGTAAAACAACGATAAAAGTCGTGCCTTCACCTTTTTGACTAATAACGTCAATTGTTCCACCATGCAGTTTTACAACTTGCTGGGCAATAGATAATCCAAGCCCGGTTCCCCCTGTTTCCTGCGTTCTCGAATTATCGGCCCGGTAAAAACGGTCGAAGATGCGTCCGAGTTCTTCTTCATCCATGCCAATCCCGTGATCTTTGACAAGGACTTTAACATGACCCGGCTCTTCAGTTAACACGACTTCTATCTCTCCGCCATTCGCTGTATATTTTAATGCATTTGATAGCAGATTCTCCCATACCTTATCAAGGAATGCAGGATCACCAGTGAAACGGACGTCTTCAATATCCATTTCTAACGTCATTTCCTTCTCCTCTAGCAGCCATCTAAACTTGCGAACTGTCTCCTTCAGTTGCATGTCCAAGTCAAAGGTCTTCTTCTCAAGCGGAGAGGCTAACTGATCCAGTGACGTGAGAAGCAAAAGTTGTTTCGTCAATGAGGATAATCGTTCCGTTTCAGATTGGATAACGGTCGTATAATTTTTACGTGAAACTTCCGTAAGATTGTCATCCAATAGAAGCTCCGCATACCCTTTTATATTAAGCAGCGGCGATTGGAAATCATGCGACACATCGCTGATGAATTCTTTTCTTATACGATCATTTTCACTAAGCTTTATCGTCATGAGCTGAAAGCTTTTCGCAAGCTGCCCAATTTCATCTCTTCTATTGATATCAAGTGTTCCTGAAAATTGTTCTTCCCCAACCTTTTTCGTCGCAGCAGTTAACTCCGTAATTGGGTCAATCAACATTTTAGCCACAACCAACATTGCCAGCAAACTGATAATTGCCATGATAAGCACCATCCCGCCAAGAATATAGTGCACTTCTGTGAAGAGCATCTTAATATCAGGGCGAAGAAAAAGGGCATATGTTTCGCCATTAGATTCAAATGGTACCCCTACGGTATTCGCTAATTCATTCGAAAAAAAGCCCGTAACAAATGTTTCGCTCGGTAGATTGCCCATCCCATGATACACTTCACCGCTCAGTACTTGATCTATCACTTTATCTGAAAGATTTTCTACCCGGAACGCTTCCCCATACATAGTTGCTTTTCGCTGTTCATTGACAACGTAGAGCTTATAGCCGACCGCAGATTGCGTTTCCAGGTAGTTTTTCAGGTCTAATTTCTCATCCGATTCAATAAATGAAGCAATACTTTTTGCGATAGTCATATTTTTCTCGTCGTTTTGCCCTTTCAACTGTTGGTGGTAATATGTATTGACCGCGAGAAACGCTATCAAAGCACTTGTTATCATTATACCAATTGTAAAGGCTATAAACTTTCCGTAAAGCGACCTCAAGATAAGACCTCAAGCTTATATCCAACACCCCTCACTGTTGAGATCATCACTTCTCCTGTCAGCTTCGCCAGTTTACCCCGAATTCGTTTGATATGAACATTTAACGTCTGTTCATCACCTTCGTAATCATAGCCCCATACCCGCTCAATCAGGATTTCCCTTGTAAACACATGATTCGACCGTGATGCCAGTACAGAGAGTAATTCAAACTCTTTTAACGGCAGAAGCAGCACTTTTTTTCCAACAGAAACTTCATAACTCTGCCGATTTATTTTCATTGGTCCTGCTTGAATGAATACATCAACCGCTTTATCATATCTACGTAGAATTGCATTTATCCGAAATAGCAATTCCCGCGGCTCAAACGGCTTCACAACATAATCATCAGAACCCGCCAAGAACCCTTTTTCCTTATCTTCAAGCTCTCCCTTGGCAGTCAGCAATAAAACCGGTATATCCGCCTCCTCCCTAAGCTTCTTCGTCAGCTTATACCCATCCATCCTTGGCATCATCACGTCAACTACGGCCAAGTCCGGCAAGTCCTCTTCCAACAGCTCCAGCGCCTCAAAACCATCAGAAGCTTTTATAACCGTATACCCCGCCTGTGTAAGTTGGATACTCACCAGCTCTAAAATATTCGGATCATCATCTACGACTAGTATTTTCATCATGTTATGCGACTCCTTTTTCTTCCGGATGACTTCCGCCATTCCGCATTTAATAAACCCGACAGTAAAATAATAACCGCCGTCAAATAAAACCAGATAACAAGCAGGATAATACCTGACAATTGTCCATACAAACGAGTATAGTCAACATTCGATACATAGCGCCCGAACACAAGCGAAAACAGCTGCCAACCGAGAGCAGAAAAAATAGCTCCTGGTAGTGCTTCCTTGAACTTCATCTTACCTGTTGGCACAATTTTATAAAACAATAGGAAGAATAAAAACAGAAACAACGTCCCCAAGCTCCATTTTACATTCGGCCAAACATAAAACCAACCTTGCCATTCTTCAATCGTATCGTAATAAGTAACGACTCTATATAAAGCCTTTTCGATAATTGGAAGAAACAATGATAGCGGAATGACCAACATAAAAATAAGTGTCACTCCTAAATCACGTATAAGTACTTTCAAAAATGCATAACGACGTACATAGCCGTTCGCCAAATCCAGTGATCGGGCAAGCGACTGGACTGCCATCGAAGTGATCCAAAACGCTACTGCAAGGCTTGCATATAGCACTTTACCATGCCCCTTACTAAGAACAGCTTGAACATTCTCTTCTATTACATTGAACGTCTCGTCAGGCGTGAAAGGTCTAAGAAAGGTAAGTAGCATCTCCTCATTAACCGGAAATAAACTAAGCAAAGAAAGAATGAAAAGGAAAAACGGAAATATCGATAATAGAAGGTAATACGCGGTCTGCGCTGCCTGGTCAAAAAAACGTTCATTGAAAAAGCGGACCACTACGTTTTTAACAATTCTCATTTTTTTGCCTCCCTCTCCAATATACCCTATTCTGAACAAAGCAATAGGATTACTTAATTGAACAAATGTATTTTGCTGTGGATTAAACGTATTATCAAGACGAAAGACCATAACACAATTGCAGACCAATCATATAAACTGGATGACCGCTCATAACTCATTGTAAACCGATCATATAATCAGGGTGACCGCTCATATCGCATTGCAGACCAATCATATAATCAGGATGACCGCTCATATCGCATTGCAGAACGATCATATAACCAGGGTGACCGCTCATATCGCATTGCAGAACGATCATATAAACAGGATGACCGCTCATAAGTCATTGTAGACCGATCATATAATCAGGGTGACCGCTCCTAACTCATCGCAGGCCGATCATATATCCAGGATGACCGCTCATATCGTATTGCAGACCAATCATATAATCAGGGTGACCGCTCCTAACTCATTGTAGACCGATCATATAATCAGGGTGACCGCTCATATCGCATTACAGACCAATCATATAATCAGGGTGACCGCTCCTATCGCATTGCAGAACGATCATATAACCAATTAAACATAAAGAAGAAAAACCATTGCTGATGAGCAATGGTTTTTCTTCTTTATGTTCTTGCTCTCTCTCACTTTCACCAGAGTTGTGTGAGTAAAACAGTTAGATAACGAAAAACGAGAGGATTCAAAAGAATCCTCTCGTTTTATATAAACCATGGTGCCCGGCGACGTCCTACTCTCACAGGGGGAAACCCCCAACTACCATCGGCGCTGAAGAGCTTAACTTCCGTGTTCGGGATGGGAACGGGTGTGACCTCTTCGCAATCGTCACCAGACTCTATTGAGCTTGTTCGCTCAAAACTGAATAAAACAGACATTGTGCTACACAGAATCAGGGTAATCAAGCCCTTTTCAAAATTGGTTAAGTCCTCGATCGATTAGTATCCGTCAGCTCCACACGTCGCCGTGCTTCCACCCCAGACCTATCAACCTCATCTTCTTTGAGGGATCTTACTTACTTGCGTAATGGGAAATCTCATCTCGAGGGGGGCTTCATGCTTAGATGCTTTCAGCATTTATCCCGTCCATACATAGCTACCCAGCGATGCCTTTGGCAAGACAACTGGTACACCAGAGGTATGTCCATCCCGGTCCTCTCGTACTAAGGACAGCTCCTCTCAAATTTCCTGCGCCCGCGACGGATAGGGACCGAACTGTCTCACGACGTTCTGAACCCAGCTCGCGTACCGCTTTAATGGGCGAACAGCCCAACCCTTGGGACCGACTACAGCCCCAGGATGCGATGAGCCGACATCGAGGTGCCAAACCTCCCCGTCGATGTGGACTCTTGGGGGAGATAAGCCTGTTATCCCCGGGGTAGCTTTTATCCGTTGAGCGATGGCCCTTCCATGCGGAACCACCGGATCACTAAGCCCGTCTTTCGACCCTGCTCGACTTGTAGGTCTCGCAGTCAAGCTCCCTTATGCCTTTGCACTCTGCGAATGATGTCCAACCATTCTGAGGGAACCTTTGGGCGCCTCCGTTACTCTTTAGGAGGCGACCGCCCCAGTCAAACTGCCCGCCTGACACTGTCTCCTGCCCCGATAAGGGGCATGGGTTAGAAGTCCAATACAGCCAGGGTAGTATCCCACCAACGCCTCATCCGAAGCTAGCGCTCCGGAATCCAAGGCTCCTACCTATCCTGTACAGGCTGCACCGGAATTCAATATCAGGTTACAGTAAAGCTCCACGGGGTCTTTCCGTCCTGTCGCGGGTAACCTGCATCTTCACAGGTATTATAATTTCACCGAGTCTCTCGTTGAGACAGTGCCCAGATCGTTACGCCTTTCGTGCGGGTCGGAACTTACCCGACAAGGAATTTCGCTACCTTAGGACCGTTATAGTTACGGCCGCCGTTTACTGGGGCTTCAATTCGAAGCTTCGCTTGCGCTGACCTCTCCTCTTAACCTTCCAGCACCGGGCAGGCGTCAGCCCCTATACTTCACCTTGCGGTTTTGCAGAGACCTGTGTTTTTGCTAAACAGTCGCCTGGGCCTATTCACTGCGGCTCTCTCGGGCTTTAACACCCTACCAGAGCACCCCTTCTCCCGAAGTTACGGGGTCATTTTGCCGAGTTCCTTAACGAGAGTTCTCTCGATCACCTTAGGATTCTCTCCTCGCCTACCTGTGTCGGTTTGCGGTACAGGCACCTCCCGCCTCGCTAGAGGCTTTTCTTGGCAGCGTGAAATCAGGGACTCCGGGGAATACTCCCCTTGCCATCACAGCTCAATGTTATAGGAACGGGATTTGCCTCATTCCACACCTCACTGCTTAGACGCGCATAACCAACAGCGCGCTCACCCTATCCTACTGCGTCCCCCCATTACTCAAACGGCGGGGAGGTGGTACAGGAATATCAACCTGTTGTCCATCGTCTACGCCTTTCGGCCTCAACTTAGGTCCTGACTAACCCTGAGCGGACGAGCCTTCCTCAGGAAACCTTGGGCATTCGGTGGAAGGGATTCTCACCCTTCTTTCGCTACTCATACCGGCATTCTCACTTCCAAGCGCTCCACCAGTCCTTACGGTCTAGCTTCGACGCCCTTGGAACGCTCTCCTACCACTGACATCTAAGATGTCAATCCACAGTTTCGGTGATTCGTTTAGCCCCGGTACATTTTCGGCGCAGCGCCACTCGACCAGTGAGCTATTACGCACTCTTTAAATGATGGCTGCTTCTAAGCCAACATCCTGGTTGTCTGGGCAACGCCACATCCTTTTCCACTTAACGAATACTTGGGGACCTTAACTGGTGGTCTGGGCTGTTTCCCTCTCGACTACGGATCTTATCACCCGCAGTCTGACTCCCAAACATAAATCATCGGCATTCGGAGTTTGTCTGAATTCGGTAACCCGGGATGGGCCCCTAGTCCAAACAGTGCTCTACCTCCGAGATTCTTAAGTTTGAGGCTAGCCCTAAAGCTATTTCGGAGAGAACCAGCTATCTCCAGGTTCGATTGGAATTTCACCGCTACCCACACCTCATCCCCGCACTTTTCAACGTACGTGGGTTCGGGCCTCCAGTAAGTGTTACCTTACCTTCACCCTGGACATGGGTAGATCACCTGGTTTCGGGTCTACGACCCCATACTCTGACGCCCTATTCAGACTCGCTTTCGCTGCGGCTCCGCATTCACTGCTTAACCTTGCATGGAATCGTAACTCGCCGGTTCATTCTACAAAAGGCACGCCATCACCCATTAACGGGCTCTGACAACTTGTAGGCACATGGTTTCAGGATCTATTTCACTCCCCTTCCGGGGTGCTTTTCACCTTTCCCTCACGGTACTGGTTCACTATCGGTCACTAGGGAGTATTTAGCCTTGGGAGATGGTCCTCCCGGATTCCGACGGAATTTCACGTGTTCCGCCGTACTCAGGATACACTCTGGAGAGAATGGACTTTCGACTACGGGGCTTTTACCCGCTGCGGCGGACCTTTCCAGGTCGCTTCGTCTAATCCATTCCTTTGTAACTCCGTATAGAGTGTCCTACAACCCCAGGAAGCAAGCTTCCTGGTTTGGGCTCTTCCCGTTTCGCTCGCCGCTACTCAGGGAATCGATTTTTCTTTCTCTTCCTCCGGATACTTAGATGTTTCAGTTCTCCGGGTGTGCCTCGTTTACGCTATGTATTCACGTAAACGTACTGTCCCATTATGGACAGTGGGTTTCCCCATTCGGAAATCTCCGGATCAAAGCTT